>CP119311.1:4597655-4904165 GCA_029202545.1 Candidatus Pseudobacter hemicellulosilyticus | reverse complement strand
CGTTGAACTTTCCTTTGCGTGCCCCAATGGTCAGCGTCTGCTTTGGTTCGTCCCAAAAAAATGGGATCTCGGTATACAAGCCTTTTTCATAATTATAGCCATTGTTCTCATCCTCGTACAGGATGAACTTGCCATCAGCGCCGGGATACACCCGGATCTCCAGATTGTCCCAGCGTTTTTCCTCCGCGTATTGAACTACGGCGGCCCAGGGCAGTATGGCGCCGGCCTTTACATAGAGCGGTAATTGCTCCAGGGGTGTGGGCGCATTGATAGTACGGCCGCCGGCTAATTTTTCGCCGGTCCAGAAATCAAACCAGTTGCTGCCGGCAGGCAGGTACACAGATTGTTGCTGTGCGCCATAACTGGTCACCGGCGCCACCAGCAGCGCGGAGCCATATAGGAATTCATTGTCGATGGCATGTGTAGCGGTATCTGCCGCAAAATCCATGGGCAAAGCCCGGATAAAACTGCCTGCATGATGCGTTACCTGCCAGGCGGTGGCATAGGAATAAGGCAGCAGCTGGTAGCGCAGGCGGATGAATTTTTCCTGCACATCAAAGATCCTGTCGCCACGCTGTCCAAACTGGTAGATCTCTCTGGGTATATCAGTACCGTGTGAACGCATCATTGGCGTGAAGCAGGCAAACTGCATCCAGCGGGTATATAGTTCACGAAACTCGGGATTGGCGGCGCCGCCCGCATCCCGGTAGCTGCCGGCAAAAAAACCGCCGATATCGGTGTTCCAGTAGGGAATGCCGCAGAGGGAGAAGTTCAGCCCGGCCGCAATCTGCTTGCGGAAAGTAGGCCAGTTGGACACCACATCCCCGCTCCAGGTATTGGCGCTGTACCGCTGCTGGCCGGCAAAAGCACTGCGGGTAAGGATAGTGACCCGTTTGGTATCGGTGCTGCGGCGCTGGTGTTCATATACCCCGCGTACATGCTGTAGCGGGAAAGCATTGCGAACGCTGCGGAAAGAACCCAGGTAAGTGGGCAGGTTAAGGTCTTCATCTTTTTTGTTGACATGGTCGGGCTCGGTACAGTCCAGCCACCAGGCATCTGTATCCAGGGAGAACAGGCCTTTGTTCATGTATTCCCAGTACAGGTCCCTGGCGGCAGGGTGATATACATCGTAGGGCCGGGTATTATTTTTAGGCGGCCAGGTCTCAAAATCCAGCAACCATTTTTTTTGGCCGAAATCAGCATATTGTTTTGTCTGCGGACCAAAGCCAGGCCAGGCTACAATGAATAAATGCGCCTTGAGCTGGTGTACGCTGTCCACCATTTTCTTTGGCTCCGGGAAAGTACTGCTGTCAAAGGTCATGGCATTCCAGTTGGGGTCTTTGCCCCAGTACTGCCAGTCCTGTATAATACCGTCCAGCGGCACCTGCAGCGCCCTGTATTTTTTGACTACGTCTACTAATTCGTATTGGGTCTTATAGCGTTCGCGCGACTGGTTAAAGCCAAAGACCCAGAGGGGCATGAGCGGCGCCTGGCCGGTGAGTTCCCGCATACGGGCTATAACACCATCTGCATGGCCGCCATAGAGGAAATAATAATCAATGCCCTGCCCTATCTCCGAATCAAAGGAGCAGCCTGCTGCATTGTCCGTGAAAGTGGTGGGCGAATAATTGTCCCAGAAAATGCCATAGCCTTTGGTAGACTGGAAAAAGGGAATGGCCACTTTCATGTTCTCCTGTTCCAGCCTGAACTGCTGTCCTCGCTGGTTCAGCAGGCCGTTCTGCTGCTGCCCCAGGCCATAAATGGCTTCTTCAGCCGTCAGCGTAAAGCCCTGCCGGATGCGGTAGCTGGTCCGGTCCAGATCCCGCACCGGTTGCAAGGCGGCGCCTTCGGGCAGCTCCTGGAGTAACCATTGCTCGTTGGCATGACCAAAGCTGATCCGTCCATTGTGAAAGTTCAGGATCACCCGCAGGGAATCCTGTTGGAGCGATGCATGGTCCATGCGCTGCATCACCGTGAAGGACCCGGGCTGAGCGGTTTTGATGACCGACAGACTTTCTTTTTGCAAAAGCTTTCCTGCCGGGGTTTTGATGACCCGGAATATGCCTTTGCCGAAAACCTGTAATTCGATGTCGATGTCATTGACCCGGGCTTTGAAGCCCGTGGCTGTTGGTGTAAAGTCCTGGCTGATGGCTGCCTGCGCCCATCCCAACAGGACTAAAAGAACAATAGATGCACATTTCATTTCTCTGGAAATTTTGGTGAATGAAGAGATGAAAAATGTCATCGGAGTATCCTGCAGGCAGTTGCAGCCACTCGCGGTATATAGATGAATTAAATTATTATCAGCTTACCAGCTCAACAGTTCATAGTCCCTGATATATGCAACAATATTTTTCCCGTTATTGAACTCATGGGCTTCATGCATGGTGGTGAGCACTACGGCATCCATACCTGCATTGGCGGCGGCTTCCACGCCTTTGGGCGCATCCTCAAATACCAGGCATTCCGATGGGGCAACGCCCAGCTGTTGGGCACAGCTGAGGAAGGTTTGCGGATCAGGTTTGCTGGTGGCTACATCTTCAGCGCCTACCACGGCCTTGAAATAATCCCTGATCCGGAGCCCGTCAAGCACAAAATCAATGTTGTAACGGATAGCGGCAGAACCAATGGCCATCCGGATTCCCTGTTCGGTTGCTTTTTCCAGCACTTTGTCAAGGCCAGGCAGCAGCTTCAGGTAAGGATGGAAATTATTCTGGTAGGTCTGTTCTTTTTCCAGGCCCATCATATCCATTTCTATCATCGAAAAACGACCCGGGAATATCCTTTCCAGCAGTTCATGGTTCTTACCATAACATTGGGCTTTCACCTGGTCCAGCGTGAGGCCGGCGCCCAGCCTGTTGACGATGTCATACCAGGCGTTGATATGATAGTCCATGTCATTGATCATTGTGCCATTCAGGTCAAACAGGAAGGCTTTGTATTTCACGGTACAGCTGGTTTTTATGCCCGGTCGGATGCAGCGATCCTGTCCGGTTTGGAAACGAAATTGAGGAACGAATTAATATTGGCGTTGTACTTCTTGGTATTGACCTTATAATAAAAGGCGCCCTTCTTGGAACTGAGCTTATCCTTGTCGTTCAGCTTGGTGAGCAGCTGGGTGGATAAGATCTTGCGACTGAAATTCCCTTTATCGAAGCTGGTGTTATACACGCATTCGTAGAGGTTTTGCAGTTGCGGGATGGTAAAGCGGGCGGGCAGCAGCTCAAAGAGCAGCGGGTGCAGGGCTGCTTTGTAGCGCAGCTTTTCCTTGGCCAGCTCCACCATATCATTGTGATCAAAGATCAGGTCCGGTACCCGGTTGATGGGGAACCAGACGGGATGATAATCCTCGTTCAGGGGTTGCCGGTATTTATGCAGGTCTACCAGTGCGAAGTAGGCGATGGAGACGGTGCGCTCTTCAGCGTCCCTTCCGGGGTCACTGAAAGTGTGCAGCTGTTCCATATACAGGCCATCAATACCTGTCAGGTTCAGCAGCACTCTTTTAGCAGCATCTTCTGCCGTTTCCTCTTTTTGTACAAATCCACCAATCAGGCTCCAGTCTCCTTTACGGGGCTCAAAGCCCCGTTGGATCACGAGTAATTTCAGCTCCTGTCCATCGTATCCGAAGATGATACAGTCTACGGCCAGCGGGAATCGCGGATGTTTCGAATAATGCCTCATAGTCTTCTGCTTAAAAGAAACAGTCCGCAAATGTACGGTATCCGCTCCTAATATGGGTTTAACCGTTCAGCTGGTAATAGACTTCGCTCCACCGGAGGCTGTTCCTGAATGCAGAAAGATCGGTCTGCCGGCCAATCAGGGTGCATTCAATGTTGGCCATGTCGGCAAAATCTTCCAGGTGTTCTGCCGTCAGGTTCTGGCTGTAGCAGGTATGGTGGGCGCCGCCGGCCAGGATCCAGGCGGTGCAGCCTGTCTTCATGTCCGGGTAGGGTTTCCACAGTACGCGGGCTACAGGCAGCAGGGGCAGCTGTTCCTTGGGGGCCACGGCTTCCACCTCATTCACCAGCAGGCGGAACCGATTGCCCATATCAATGATGGAAGCGTTGAGTGCTGGACCTGCGGCTACGTTGAAGACCAGTCGAACCGGGTCAGCCTTACCGCCAATGCCCAGGGGATGGATCTCACAGGCAGGCTTACCATCGGCAATACTGGAACAGATCTCCAGCATATGCGCACCCAGCACCAGCTCATTGCCAGGTTCAAAATGGTAGGTATAATCTTCCATGAACGAGTTGCCGCCGGGCAGGCCGCTGCCCATTACCTTCATGGCGCGGACAAGCGCAGCTGTTTTCCAGTCGCCCTCTCCGGCAAAGCCATAACCGGCCTGCATCAGTCGCTGCGCCGCAATACCCGGCAGCTGGACCATACCGTGCAGGTCTTCAAAAGTATCAGAGAAGCCTTTGTAGTTCCCTTCTTCCAGGAATTGTTGGATGCCCAGTTCAATCCTGGCTGCTTCCAGCAGGGAGGCCCGCTGGGCGCCGTTCTTCAACAGCGGCGCTGAAAGCGCATAGCTGTCCTCGTATTCCTGTACCAGGGCGGCTACGGAGGCGTCACTGACACCACCGATGGTTTTTACCAGGTCGCCGATGCCATGGGTATTCACGGAATAACCGAATTTGAATTCGGCTTCCACTTTATCGCCGTCAGTAACGGCTACAAAGCGCATATTATCGCCGAAGCGGACAAAGCGTGCGCCCTGCCAGTCGTTCCACCCCGCAGCGGCGCGCATCCATACGCCGATGCTCTTCAATACATTTTCATCTTGCCAGTGACCGGCCACCACTTTGCGGTTGCGGCGCAGCCTGCTGACAATAAAACCAAACTCCCGGTCGCCATGAGCGCTCTGGTTCAGGTTCATAAAATCCATATCGATCTTCTGCCAGGGAATATCCCGGTTGAACTGCGTATGGAGGTGCAACAATGGTTTTTGCAGGGCTTTGAGGCCGTTGATCCACATCTTGGCGGGTGAAAAAGTGTGCATCCAGGCAATAATGCCGATCAGGTTCTCCTCTGAATTGGCCGCCAGCAGTACTTTGTAGATATCTTCGGGTGTGGTGACCACGGGTTTGAACACCACGTTAACGGGTATTTGCAGCGAGGTGTTCAGGGACCTGACAATCACCTGGGCATGTTCCGCCACCTGCTGTAATGTTTCCGGGCCGTACAAATGCTGGCTTCCGGTCAGGAACCAGACATTCAGTTTTTTCAGTTCAATCATATAGCTTGTTTGTTATTGTCCATAATAGCTGTCTGGACCGTGTTTGCGTGCATAGTGTTTATTGATGAGGGCGTCCTTCAGCCGGGGGGCCTGTGGATTTACCGATTCGGTGATAGCGGCCATCTGTGCAATGCTTTCCAGCACGGCGCTGTTGTAGACGGCTTTCTGCGGCGTACTGCCCCAGGTGAAAGGGGCATGGTTGCCTACCAGGATCATTTCCACATCGCGGTAGCTGAGTCCCCGCTGGTCCAGGGCCTGGATGATCTGGAAGCCGGTCTGGTATTCATAATCACCCAGGATCATGGCGTCATCCATGGGAGCGGCGCAGGGAATATCCACCGTGGTATGATCAGCATGGGTGGTGCCGTAGATAGGAATATCCCGCAGGCTTTGCGCCCAGGCCGTAGCATAGGTGGAATGGGTATGCACTATGCCGCCGATGGCCGGCCACTGTTTGTACAGCACAGCATGGGTAAGTGTATCGGAAGATGGGCGGAGTGTCCCTTCCACTGTTTTACCCTCAAAATCTACGATCACCATCTTGTCCGGGCTTAACTGCTCATAAGGCACGCCACTGGGTTTGATGGCGAATACCCCCCGCTGCTGATCGGCCGCGCTCACATTGCCAAAAGTGAAAAGCACCAGCCCCAGCCGCGGCAATTGCATATTGGCTTCGTAAGCGGCGTCCTGTAACTGTTTATAAGGATTCATCAGTGGTGCTATTAATGGTTCTGTAATACGGCTTCCTTTGGAGCATGGCGGCTCATGATCTCTTCTTCCAGCTGACTGCCGAGGACCAGGTAGCGCTGGTAACGCCGGCGATAGAAAGCTGCTTTGGACGGATCGGGTTCATAGGTTCGTTCAAAACCCTGTCCCATGGCGGCCATAGCGGCTTCCACCGTTGGATAGATGCCTGCGGCCGTAGCGGCAAACATGGCGGCGCCGGCGGCGCATGTCTGTTCACTGCGGTGGATGCGGATGGGCATTTCCAGGATATCAGCCAGGAGCTGCATGATGAAGGGCGATTTTTTAGCTACCCCTCCCATACCGATCACCCCGTTCACGGGAATGCCTTCACTGGTGAACCGCTCTACAATGGTGCGGGCCCCGAAGCAGGTGGCTTCTACAATGGAGCGGAAGAGCCTTGGCGCATCGGCGCCCAGGCTGATACCGGTGAGCGCTCCTTTGAGCCACTGGTTGGCGTCCGGCGTCCTGCGACCGTTAAACCAATCAATAGCAATGGGCGCCTCTTCTTCCAGTGGCAGCGCCGCCGCCTGTTGGGAAAGGGCCGGTATAATGCCATCCAGTATTTCTGTCTTCAATAATTTGCGCGTATGGGCATCTGCCAGGGAGGAGTCTGTGAGCAGCTGTTCCACCGGCCAGGCCAGGACCTGGCGGAACCAGGCGTAGGCGTCCCCGAAAGCAGATTGTCCGGCTTCCATGCCGATCATGCCGGGGATCACGGAGCCGGGTACCTGGCCACAGATACCCTGCACCAGTTTATTACCCACTTCGTTGGTGGGCGCCACCAGGATATCGCAGGTGGAAGTGCCCATGATCTTACAGAGATGATAAGGTTCTATCTGGCCGCCCACGGCGCCCATATGGGCATCAAAGGCGCCCACGCCTACTACTACATCGGTAGAAAGGCCCAGTTGCTTCGCCCATTCGGGAGAGAGGTTGCCGGCTGCTTCGGCGCAGGTATAGGTGCGGGAAAAAAGACGGAGGGTGAAGTCTTTTAATAAAGGATCCAGGGCGCTGAAGAACTCATTGGGCGGGAGGCCGTGGAAGTTTTCCGCCCAGAGCGCCTTGTGGCCGGCTGCGCAGACCCCGCGGCGCAGCTGTGCTACATCGGTACCGCCGGTGAGCAGGAAGGGTATCCAGTCGCAATGCTCCACTACCGACCAGGCGGCTTTCCGAACGGCCTCATCCCTACGCAGCACATGCAGGAGCTTGGCCCAGAACCATTCGGAGGAATATACGCCGCCTACATACTGCAGGTAGTTGATATCATAGCGGGCGGCATGCCGGTTGATCTCGGCGGCTTCCTGGACGGCTGTATGGTCTTTCCAGAGAATGAACTGTGCGTTGGGATTATCGCGGAACGCCGGCAATAACCCCAGGGGTGTGCCGGTGCGGTCTGTGATCACAGGTGTAGAGCCGGTGGTGTCCACTGAGATAGCCACCACAGCTGCTGCGGCATCAGGCCCTGCCTGTTGCAGGCATTGGCGGATAGTAGCTTCCAGCCCTTCCACATAGTCCAGGGGATGCTGGCGGAACTGGTTCTTAGCTGCATCACAGTATAACTGCGCTTTCCAGCGTGGATAATAGAACAGGGCGCTGGCCAGTTCCTGCCCGTTGGCCGCGTCCACCAGGATGGTGCGGACAGAATCTGTCCCGAAATCGGCTCCCAGTACATATTGTTTTTTCATATAACAGGCATTTCGTTGAATTTATATTTGTGTATTTGACAATTAATAATAAGGTCATGGTTTTAGCTGCCGCTGGGAACGGATGGGGCGGAGCGGATCAGAAAAACGGGTACGTTCTATTGCAGTTCCAGCACAACCACGCTTTTGGCGGGCAGGTCCACTACCAGCTGATCGCCTTCTTTTTTAAAGGCGCTGAAGGGCTGGATCCTTACCTGCTCTTTTTGTTCAAAGCTGTTGATGTCAGTGACGCGGGCGGCGGTCAGCACCTGGCCTGTGGCTTTTTTCCAGGGGAGCCCGCCGGCATTGATGCGGATGCTGGTGGGTGTATTGGGATCAATATTGACCAGGGAGATATGGATCCTGCCCAGGCTGTCTTTGGAGGCCGAAGCGTTGATGGCCGGGATCTTTTCGGCGCCGCTGCTGTAGTCCCTGCCTGTCAGTTCCAGGGGCAGGTATTGTGCGTCCTGGTGTACTTTATAGAGATCAAATACATGGTAGGTAGGTGTCAGCAGCAGGTCGCGGCCCCTGGTGAGGATCACGGATTGCAGTACGTTGATGGTCTGGGCCAGGTTGGCCATGCGTACGCGGTCGCTATGGTTATTGAAGATATTCAGTGTGGTGGCGGCAATCAGCGCATCGCGGAGGCTGTTCTGCTGGAACAGGAAACCGGGATTGGTGCCGGGCTCCACATCGGTCCAGATACCCCATTCGTCAACAGCCAGGGCTACCCTTTTGTCTTTATCATATTTGTCCATGATGGCCGAATGTTTTGTGACCAGTTCTTCCATATGGAGGGCATGTTTCATGGTCTGGAAATATTCGGGTTCGGTGAACTGTGTGGCGGAACCCTTTTTGCTCCAGTCGTTGGTGGGCAGCGTATAATAATGCAGTGTCAGTCCCCATAGCTGGTGCAGGGGGATATTCTTCATGCAGACCTCAGTCCAGTGGTAATCGCCGGCATTGGCGCCGCTGGCCACTTTGCGGAGCGGGGCGCCGGGATAGTTGCGTGCATAGGTGGCGTATTGCCGGTAGAGATCAGTATAGTATTCGGCCGTCATATTGCCGCCGCAGCCCCAGCTCTCATTGCCCACCCCCCAGAAGCTGACCTTCCAGGGTTTATCGCGGCCATTCTCTTTTCTTAAGCGGGTCATGGGACTGATCCCGTCAAAGTTGAGGTATTCCACCCAGCCGGACATTTCAGCTACGGTTCCGCTGCCCACATTGCCGGCAATATAGGGCTCGGCTTCCAGCAGCTGACAAAGTTCCAGGAACTCATGGGTGCCAAAACTATTGTCTTCCGTTACGCCTCCCCAATGGGTATTGATCATGGTGGGTCTTGCCGTCCGGGGACCGATGCCATCGCGCCAGTGGTATTCATCGGCAAAACAGCCGCCCGGCCAGCGCAGGTTGGGCACCCGGATCTTTTTCAGGGCGTTGACCACGTCCATCCTGATCCGGCCCTGTTTGGGCACCTGCAGGGAATCGGCCACCCAGAAGCCATCATAGATACAACGGCCCAGGTGTTCTGCAAAATGTCCATAGATATGCCGGCTGATCTGGTGAGCGGAGGCGTTGGGCTGGAGCCTGATGCCTGCCTGTTGAGCATTGGCCCGGACAAGCAGGAAGGAGCAGGCAAGAAGGATAATCGTTTTTGGCAAGCTGATCTGGTTCATAAGAATAATTGTCAATTAGACAATCAAATTTAATCAGCGTTTTCCATACTACGAACAGGTATTTTTTGAAATAACGGGGTAAACTGGTAAAAATGGGGGGAAAGATTCATACAGGCGGCTTTTCTGTTGGTTGCCAGCGGCAACAGAATAGTTGTCACTCGCCGGAGGCGAGCGACCGGGAGTACTGTCGGACTGCTTTAAGGAAGGATCTCCGTCCAGGGGCTGCCGGGCACCTGGATGCCCAGGCCGGGCTGGTCGCTCACTACCACCCTGCCCTCCCGGAATTCCAGGCCACTGGCCAGGTCTTCCGCCAGCAGGAGCGGTCCGTCGGCATCCAGGAAATCGGCCAGGGGCGCTAATTGCGCCAGTGCCGCCGTACCGATGCTGCTTTCATTCATGCTGCCCAGCATCACTTTCAAACCCAGGCTGCGGGCTTTGCTGATCATTCTGCGGGCAGGCGTTATGCCGCTGCATTTGGTGAGCTTGATATTGATGCCATGGAAATGATCCTGGCATTTGGCTACATCTCCTTCCACCACACAGGATTCATCCGCTATCAGGGGTATTGGCGAGGCCTGGTAAAGGCGGTGCATACCTTCCCAGTTGTCTTTGGCCAGGGGCTGCTCAATCAGTTCCACGCCCAGTTCCTGCAACAGGGGGATCTTTTCCAGGGCTTCTGCTTCGGTCCAGCCCGCATTGGCATCCACCCGGAAAACTGCTGCCGTGTGCTGGCGCAGCGCCCGCACAATGTCAATATCCTCCGGTGTGCCCAGTTTGATCTTATACACCGGCCAGGGTCTGGCCTGCATCTTGGCTACCATCCTGTCAATGCTGTCAATACCAATGGTATAATCCGTTACCGGCGCTTTTGCCGGGTCCAATTGCCACAGGCGGTGCAGGGGCTGCCCGTAGAGCTTGCCGTAGAGGTCCCAGGCGGCAATGTCCAGGGCGCAGACCAGGAAATTATTGGCGGGATACAGGTGGTGCAGGTAATGCCAGTAACGCTCCGGCTCCATGAACGCAAATTTCTCCACCATCATCCGTTTGCGCTCCAGGTCCTCCACCATTTTTTCCAGGGGAATATTGTAGTAGCTGATGGCCGGGGCTTCCCCATAACCAATCACTCCCCGGAATTCCAGTTGCACCACCAGCGTAGGCTGATGCGTTTTGGTGCCCTTGGAAATAGTGAAGGGATACTGAAAAGGCAGGTTGAACGGACGATGAATAACTTTCATGCAGGTATACTTAGCTTCTGCCACTGGCTTTTACAAAAGTGGCCAGCGACTCGTTGAATGTTTTTTCCTTGATCAGCTGCTCCAGCGGCAGGTGCATCCGGTAGCGCCAGTAATGTTTGGACGTGGCGGGAATATTGATCCGTTCTTCCTGGGGCGTTGGCCGCCGCAGCTGTTCATCCATGCCCAGCAGGTCCTGCAGCTGGAAGATGCTCCACATAGCCGGCGCATGTAAATGCTGCAGGATGACCTCGCGGTTGATCCAGGCTTCGCAATGGGCGGGCGCAGTACCTTCCTGTTTCAGCTCCTGGTTGTAGAAGCGCTGTGTGCGGGCCTCATCCTCTTCCCACCAGCCACGGATGGTGCTCATATCATGGGTGGAAGGCGTTACTACCGAGAGATAAGGCGTTTGCGACAGGGTCAGGAATTCATGGCTGGCGTCCTTGGGCATGCGCTGCAACTCCAGGCTCAGGATACCCAGCTGCCGCATCACTTCAGGTACGCAGGCGGGCACCATGCCCAGGTCTTCCCCGCAGACCAGCATATTGGTGCTGCGTTTCAGGGCAGGCAGTTTTTTCATGGCTTCTTTCATCCAGCGATTGTCCTGGCGGCTGTAGAAATAGTCGTCGTACAAGGGCTTCAGCTGCTGGCGGATATCCCAGGCCAGCCGCCGGAAGGAAGGGGTATTGTCCATGCCGATCCGGAAATGGAACGACTGCCCTTCAGAGCCGGGCTGTTCAATCAGCAATACATTGCTGATCAGGTTGTACAGCCCCTGGCGCAGGTGCGGCGTATCCTCTTCTTTGTCTTTATCGGCAAACCAGGCCTCTACCTGTCGCTGCGTGGCAAACTCCGGCTTCAGCTCATAATGTCCATCTCCAATAGCATGCAGGAAGGGTAGGAATTTATCCTTATTAGGACCAAACAGCTCCCAGAGGATACTGTCGCTGATATAGGGTTTGCAATAGCGCTGGTGATCAAACCAGATGTTCTTTTGCTGAAATTCGGTTACAGATAAAGGTATGGCGGGAACAAAATAACCCAGTATCCCTTCCACTGCGTCCATGGGAATGCTCCAGATCCGGAAGAAGCCCAGGATATGGTCTATCCGGAATGCATCAAAATAATTACCCATCTGCGCAAAGCGGCGGCGCCACCATTCAAACCCGTCGGCTGCCATCCGCTCCCAGTTGTAGGTAGGGAAGCCCCAGTTCTGCCCACTCACGGCAAAATCATCCGGGGGCGCGCCGGCCTGAACATCCATATGGTACAGTTCGGGTTCCATCCAGGCGTCACAGCCATAGCGGTATACGCCGATGGGAATATCACCTTTCAGGATCACCCCCTGTTTATGCGCATAGCTGGCGGCATCTTTCAGCTGCAGGTGCAGGTGGTATTGCGTGAAATAATGAATGGCTATCTTATCATACTGTTTGGCCCGCGGGGATGCCAGTTTGGCCACCGCTTCCGCATCGTACCGGCTATGTGTTTTCCACTGGTTGAAATCCGAGGTCTTGTATTTATCACGCAGGTAAGAGAACGCAGCATAGGGAACCAGCCAGTGGCGGTTATTTTCAAAGAAGGCCTGGTAGTGCTCATCCTGGAACAGTTCTTCTTTCCGGGCGGCATACAGCTCGCGGATGTACATGAGCTTGTAGTGCATGACTTCCTCGTAGTCCATGTCTGGCAGCTCATTCAGCTGTTTCTGCTTTTTCTTCAGCGGCTTCATCAGCTCAGCCTGTGCTTTCCCGGCCACCTGTTCCATATTGAGGTACAGGGGATGCAGGGCAAAGGCGGAAATAGCAGCATAGGGATAGGTATCCAGCCAGGTATGGGTGGCCTGGGAATCGTTGACCGGCAGGATCTGTATCACCTGGAGACCGGTCTTTTTAGCCCAGTCCACCAGCAGCTTCAGGTCCGGGAATTCACCGGCGCCAAAGGACTGCTTGCTGCGCAGGCTGAATACGGGTATGGATACGCCGGCGCCTTTCCAGCTGGTATTGGGCAGGTGTACAAAGCCATCATGCAGGATGGTGAGCTTTTCAAAGTAGGCGTCACCCAGCAGGGCCCGGTTCTCCCCGGCCTCGTACTGTACCAGCTGATCTTCTTTTATATTGTATACACCGTATTTGTAATGCAGGGGGAAGGCTTCCAGGGGCAGACTGACCCTGGCGGTCCACCAGCCGTCCTCACGGCTCAGCAGCAGGGGCCGGTTATTATCCCATTCGCCCAGGGCGGCATGGCTGCCGGTGAGACAGACTACCTCGTTCTTCCCCAGCAGGGGCGCTTTGACCCTGAACTGGTGCGTAAAATGTTTGGGGGATCTGACCTTGACCTTTGTTTCATTGCCTTTCAGGAGGATCTCCTGGAAAGGATCGGTATAGAATACATTCTCAAATTCGCCGGCATGGTTCCAGGTATCTATCAGGACCAGGTCCTCGGGGTGGCCGGGTGGCAGGGTGATACTGCGCTGGCCGGCTTCCCGGATGGCCAGTCCATCCTCCTGACGAAGCAGGTACTGGTAGCTGATACTTGCTTTTTTAGGCAGGTCGGTTTCCAGGGTACCATGCCAGTAGTCGTTGTTCAGGTAAGAGAGCGTAAAAGCCTTGCTGGTATCTTCCGCGCCGAGTGTTTCAATATTGCCGGTAACGGCCAGTTGCTGTCCATATTTTGTATGGAAGCGAATGTAAAAATGGATCCTCATCGAAGTCAGGTTTTATGGTTGTCCGGTATGTTGGCAATGAAGGATAGGTTTCGGCGAATTTAGCCATTAAGCGTATTCAACACGCATATAGTTGTTAGTCTACCTCCAGAATTGAGGCTCAAGACATTAATTCGCGAAGTTTTGTCATGGAAATTTCATGAAATTAAAGGGGAAACGGGGCATTATTCTTTTTTTCCCCTTATTTTTACAAAAATTTTTATTCAACCATGCAAACATCTAAGAAGTACATCGGCTTATACTGGTTGTTATTTTTCGTATTCCTGGGTCTGTTCCTGTTCTCTATTGCTGTGCGTTGGGAATATATGACCATGATCATTCCTTTCTTCTGTACATTCTTCGTGTTGGCTATGGATATCATTTAGGAATCAATTTCTTAGCTATATACAATTTAAAAGCCACCCTTTGCGGTGGCTTTTAAATTTGGTGGGACTTCTATGCTAAAAACTATTTACTTCGATCCTTCTTTTTCCACGTAGATGGACTGTTTCAGTTTCACGGCCACTTTCTGGTCCTGCCGGATAGCCGGCGCCCAGGCGGGCATTTTTTCAAAGGCTTCGGCCAGGTGGAAGTTCAGTTCATCATTGCCGCCCTTAATAACTTTTACGGCGTGGTTCTTACCGGTGGAATCAATTACAAACTCTACCATTATATAGGCTTTCCGCTGGTCTTCTTCCAGGTAGGCGGCCATATCTTTCCCTACCTTATCAATGAATTCCTGGAATGCCTGGCTGCCGCCGGGGTATACGGGGAGATTATTGACCACATTGGCTATTTCACCAGCATATTCCTTTACTACCCGTGGCGCTCTTTTCTTCACCACTTTGACTTCCTGTACGGGTGGCGGCGGTACATCCCCTTCCACTTCATAGGATCCTTTACGGGTGGTCATCACCACGGGGATCTGTTGCGTCCGGTCAAAGTACAGGAATGCCTGTTTCAGTTTATCGGCCATAGCGCGGTATTCGGGGAAATCCTTGAGGTACCGCGCCAGGTAATCGGTGCTTTTGGCGGAGTTGAAGTCGATTGGGAAAATATGTACCGGGATAAAGTCCTGTCCCTGGCTCCGGGCATGGGTAGCCAGGATATACAGTTCTTCTATCTGCTGATCGGTGATGGGGATACAGCCGGTGGTCACGCAGCTGCCGTGAATATAGATATCCCCACCTGGCGCCAGGGAATCACTGAGGATCCTGTCAGAGGCGTTGGGATAGTTAAGGCCCAGCGACAAATGGTAATTGCTGCGGGGATTGAACTCGTTGATATAATAGAAACCTTCCGGCACCTGGTAATCGCCTTTCATGCGTTTGGGACCCAGGGTCCCGGCCAGGGCACAGACCTTATAGGTCTTGAAGAGCTTGAACTTGTCGCCACGGGCAGCTTTTACCCAGACCTCCAGTTTACTGTCGAACTTGAAGGAACGCAGGTACATGAACCTGGCGGGCCATTCCAGTCCTTTTTCCTGGAACTGCTTCATAAGGGTATCCTCTTTCCGTTTCCAGGCGTCATTGGGACGGGGAAAGGATTTCTGGTATTCAATAAAGCTGAAATTGCTGACAGCAGTCTGCGCATTCGCTGCTGTAGAAACGAGGATTGTTGTTGCTACAACCAGTAGATATCTCAGGATTCTTGATCGCACGGGCAATATAACGTTTTATCTATTTGGGTTATTTCAAAGTAGAGGATCAAATTGTGGATAAAATTAGAACAAATATTGGTCCGGAATACAGAATGGGTTGTTAACAATGTTAATTACTCGCAAAGGCCGCTATGGCTGCGGCTTGGCGCCGGCAGTCTGTGGTTACGCTATAAAAAAGGTTTACCATCCGGCGGGGAAACCCCTGCTTTCGGGTAAACCTTTTTCTGTATGATGTTGGAGAAACTGGCAGCCTTCGCCTGACAGTATCCAGAGGCTGAGAAATATTGGTCACTCGCCGGAGGCGAGCGACTGGCCCCGAAACTGCCTTGTTATTTTATTACAGGTTGCCTCTCAGTTCCTGCTCCCGTTCAATGGCTTCAAACAGGGCTTTGAAATTGCCCTTGCCGAAACTTTTGGCGCCTTTGCGCTGGATGATCTCGAAGAACAGTGTGGGCCTGTCCTCTACTGGTTTGGTGAAGATCTGCAGCAGGTAGCCCTCATCGTCCCGGTCCACCAGGATGCCCAGTTGTTTCAGCGGTTCCATATCCTCGTCTATCTTCCCTACCCTGTCCTGCAGTTCATCATAGTAAGAAGTCGGGATGGTCAGGAATTCCACGCCGCGGTTACGGAGATCTGTCACCGTTTCCACAATATTATTGGTGGCCAGGGCTACGTGCTGACATCCTTCCCCATCATAGAAATCCAGGTATTCTTCTACCTGGGATTTTTTCTTGCCCTCCGCCGGTTCGTTGATCGGGAATTTGACAAAGCCATTCCCGTTGCTCATCACTTTACTCATCAGTGCGGAGTACTCGGTAGAGATATCATTATCGTCAAAGCTCAGGATATTCCGGAAGCCCATCACTTCTTCATAAAAACTTACCCATTTGTTCATCTGGTTCCAGCCTACATTGCCTACACAATGGTCCACATACTGGAGACCGGTGCTGGTAGGATTATACTGTGAATCCCAGGCTTTGTAACCGGGCAGGAAAGCGCCATTATAGTTCTTTCTTTCAATGAAAAGGTGAACGGTTTCTCCATAGGTATGGATACCGCTTATTACCACTTCTCCATCAGCATCTTCCTGGCGCAGCGGCTTCATATAGCTTTTGGCGCCGCGTTTGGTGGTCTCTTCCCAGGCGCTGCTGGCATCGTCCACGCGCAGAGCCAGGCATTTAACACCGTCGCCATGTTTGTACACATGATCGGCAATGGCGTTATTGGCGCGTAACGGCGTAGTGAATACGAAAGTGAGCTTGTTCTGGCGGACGGCATAGCTGGCCCGGTCCTTTACGCCGGTCTCGGGGCCAGCATAGGCCAGCGACTGGAAGCCAAAAGCGGTTTTATAGAAATGGGCGGCCTGTTTGGCGTTACCCACATAGAATTCAACGTAATCAGTACCCTGTAATGGCAGGAAATCGTTGGCATTTGCAGCAACGGGTGAACTGGCTTGCAATGTTGATGACATAACTCAGATTTTTGAAGTTTGGCAATAATTGGTCGGGAACGGAAAACAGGAAAACGCACCCACGGGGAACAGGTGGCCTTCTTTAATTCATTAAAATAGTAAGGAAAGGGGCTCAAAGGGGCATTCCATTGCCAGGGCTTCAATGAGCAGGCAATAGTTCATTCGCTTATCGTCAAAAACTTTATGCGGATAGTCGGGACGCATATGCCCCAAATATAGCTTATTTTATTGTTGGATCATCGTTTTACAAAATCCGTGACCAGGTAGCTGATCAGCTTGCCCATGGTCTCCTGCCGGCGTCCATCAGCCAGGTTGGCGGCGCCTTCGCAGATATGCAGGTAGGCGGCATTACTATGCTGTGCCAGGAAGGTGATATACTGGCGCGCATGCAGGGCGCTGATGCCAGAAGGGGTAACGGCGCTGGATAGTGTATGCTGGATGCTGTCCAGGTCCAGTTCAATACCGGTGTAATTGTCTTCTGTAAAGCCGGCGGCATGGGCTACGGACTGTATAAAATTCCTTTTTTCCCGGATAAAGATATCCTCGTAGGTAATGAAATCCAGGAAGGGATTGTTCACAAAATCAAACCATACATTCTGGGGCAGGTAGTTTTCATGCAGCCCCAGGACACAATATTTTTGCATGTACCCGTCTTCTTCGGCATACCGGAAGCCGTTACCGCTGTGGCGGCCTTCGGAAGGACGGAAATCCGTATGTGCATCCAGGTTAATGCAGTTGATCTGCGCCAGGGGCAGCAGGCCGGATTTGTGCAGGCCTTTGGCCGCGCCTTTGATCAGCGGGTAGGCATTGTTATGCCCGCCCCCGATGGCAATGGGTATTTTCTGCTGGGCAGTGATATTTTTGACCAGCTCTTCCACTTCGTCGTCTATCATTTTCACGGCATGGCGATAGGCATCTATCTTCTCCTCAAAATCATGGGCGTTCTGCTCAATGAGCCTGCCAGCCTCGGAAAAGTCAAAATGCCCCAGCAGCAGCACTTCTTCCCCGGAAAAAAAATCATTGCTCTGGATATTGAGAAAGGCTTTCAGGAACGACTGCCAGGCGCTGGCCGCCCCTCCTACCCCATGATTGGCGCGGACGCCAATGTCTTCAGGAATGCCGAATAACACATATTTGGCCGTGGATTCCATCCAGGAATTGGGCGATTTATTATCTGCAATGGTCTGTATGGATTCGCCGAGCTTGGTCTCAAAGCGGCGGATATTGGTATGGTTGAGCACATCCTGTCTGTCGTAGTAATGAAAGTTTTTCATAATCCTTTTGTTTGATTGGCTGGTCACCCCGGTCTTCCGGTCTGGTCAGCCAGGTGCTGAAAAAAGCGCTGCTGCAAAAATGATCACTCCGCCGTAACCTGGCCCAGTCTTTTCCGGGGCCTGAAGAAATCCAGCGGATTGCTGCGGAAGTATTTCCAGAGTATCTGGAGGAATTCCGGGTAATCACGCAAATGTATGCCTCTTGACCTTACGGCCACAATAAATGCCAGGGAAAAACTGACCAGGAAATTCATGAACCCGATCCCCAGCACGCCGGCCACTACTATGGCAAAATAACCATAGTCAATATTGTGAATGCCCACACCGTACAATCCAATGGAGGTATTGGCGGCGGCAATGGTAATATGACGGATATCAAAAGGCAGCCCGAATATCTTGCCCACAGTGCTGGCCATACCCAGGAAAAAGCCCAGGGAGATATTGCCGATCAGGCTGCCGGCATGTTTATCAATATAAGTAGCCCACCGTTGCAGGCGCTGCTGCGGCAGGTACTGACGCAGCAAAGGATGTTCCACCAGCCTTCGCTCAATACGCGCATAGTTCATTTTGTTCTGCACGTAACCGGCAATAATTCCGCTGAGGAAGAGGAACACACCCGTATTGAGGGCATACAGCAGGGAAAGGCTCTGCCAGGGATGCTGGTCGCGCAGCATATGCATGGCCGCATCGCCCCCCACCAGGGGATGGCCAAAGAGCCAGTCGAACCCCCAGGCCAGCAGGAAGGTAACAGGAAAAACGATCACCAGGTTACCGATAAAGGACGCCATCTGGCTGCGCGAGATCTTGGAGACCGTGACCGCCAGGTTGTACAGGTTGGGCCGTTCTCCTTTGCGACTGTCCAGCGACTGCGCCACCGCGCTGGCGGTAAAAGCCGGCTGTTTGGTGGCCAGGGTGGACTTTGTTTCTTCAATAGCTATGAAACCAATGCTGTAGTTAATACTGTAAGCAAAGCCCTGCCAGAAAGGGGCCATTTTCAGCCAGCCCAGCAGGATCTTGAAAACAGCCACAAAGCAAACGATCAGGCCGCCCCACATGGCGCTGCCGATCATATGCCAGTATTCGGAAGGACTGGCCGTAATATATTTATTGCCCTTCTTCCCCTTATGTTCCGCAATCTGGTAGGCCAGGTAGCCGGTAGTCTTGGAAAGGAATTCGCGCAAGCTGTTCTTCCGGTTCGAGTTCCGTACCACTGTCAGGAAAAAGTCCACAAAGCGGGCCACGTCTATCTGCTGGTCCGCATCCACAATATCCAGCAGCAGCTGCATGCGGATAAGCTTCTGCTCCAGCTGGAAAAGGACAAAGGTCTGCGACAGGCTGGTGCCCCGCTCCACCGTCTGCTCGCGGATCTCCTGCACGGTATCCAGGTTCTGGTCCAGCAGGTGGTGGATACGATGCGCCAGTTCCCGGATAGCAATAGGATCAGCCTGCGTGGCCACCAGTCCTTTCAGCTCATTCAGCAACAACTGCTGCTCCGCAAAAGGATTGTCCGGCCGCTGCCATTTGCCTGCCGTGATCAGGATATCTTTCTCCCAGCCCAATTGGGCTACGCCAGCAGAAAGGATCTCCAGGGAAAGGATAGCCTGCTGCAGGATCACGGGCTCATTGCCCGCTACATGCAGGTGGATGGACTCAAAAAAGTAGATCCATTTCTCCCGGCCAATAGCTTCCACCCATTCATAATCACTGCTGCGGTAAAAAATGCGGTCAAAAAGGTACAGGAAATCATTGCGGTCCTGGAGGGCAGGAATGAATTTATGTTTCAGGCGTGCATACAGTTCCCGGCCTACGCCCCTTGATACGGTGATGCCGCTTTCGGTCAGCATGGGCACCAGGTTGCTGTTGATCAGCTGGGCCAGGATAGCAGTGCGCAGCTGGTTATGGGCGGTGGGATGGTGTTGTATCCGGCGGACCAGGCTGAGGAATTTCTCGCCCACTTTGTCCAGCTCGGAAGGTTTGGGACGAACCAATCCAACAAAGGCGCCTAAATAGTTCAGCGCCCCTTCCCTGTCTTTCAGGGAAACGGAATGGTTCTTCTCCAGGAATTCAATAACAGGATCAATCTTCTTTTTTTTGCTAAAACCCATACACAGTTGCTTATCTCCAGAAATAGCGTCTACTGATTCCATTCTCCCCCGATCATTACTTTGCTGATCAGCGGAGATCCAAATGCATAGGGAAGATAAGATAAAGAAGGGATAGGATGCGTGAAAATCAGGTTGGCTTTTTTCCCTTTGGTAATGCTGCCCAGTTCCTTTCCCAGTTCCATGGCATGTGCCCCGTTGAGGGTAGCCGCATTGACGGCCTCTTCCGGCAGCATCTTCATCTGAATGCAGCTCATGGCCACTACCAGGTTCATATTACCGCTGGGTGAGGAACCGGGATTGAAATCGCTGGCCAGCGCTATGGCGCAACCGGCGTCAATCAGTTGCCTGGCCGGCTGGAAGGGCATGCGCAGGAAAAAAGCGGCTGTAGGTAACAGGGTGCCGATAGTACCGGAGCTTGCGAGCGACCGGATAGCGGCATCGTCCATGGTCTCCAGGTGGTCCACACTGATAGCGCCCAGCTCCACGCCTACCTGGGCGCCGCCGGATGCATGCAGCTGGTTGGCATGTATCTTAGGCTTGAGACCTACTGCCATGCCTGCCCGGCAGATCAGCGCCGTTTCTTCCGGTGAGAAGAAGCCCTGCTCGCAAAACACATCAATAAAATCCGCCAGCTTCTCATGGGCTATCACAGGCAGCATTTCATGGATCAGCTGGTCAATATAGCCTTTATGGTTGTCTTTAAACAGTGGCGGATAAGTATGGGCGCCCAGGAAAGTGGCTTTGATGGTCAGCCGGGATCGTTCTTTCAGCTTGCGGATCACCCGCAGCATTTTCAGTTCTGATGCTACCGTTAATCCATAACCGCTTTTTATTTCAATGGCGCCGGTTCCCTGGCTGCTCACTTCCTGTAATCTTTTCCAGGCCTGGTTGAACAGCTCATCTTCACTGGCTTCCTGGAGCTGCCGGGCCGAATGCAGGATACCGCCTCCCCTGGCTGCGATCTCTGCATAGCTTAGGCCCCGGATCTTGTCTACGAATTCATTTTCCCGGCTGCCGGCAAATACAAGATGGGTATGGCTATCGCACCAGGCCGGCAATACCAGCTGGCCACGGGCGTCCACAATGGGAGTGCCCAGGTCATGCCGGTCCAGCTGCTGCATACTGCCATAGTCTGCTATCTCGTCGTCCTCTATCAGCAGCCAGGCGTTGGGAATACAGGGCAATTCAGCCAGTGCAGCACCACGCAGGACAGGACTATCTGTGCGGGTATTGACCAGCAATTTAATATTGGTGATAAGTGTGGTGGCCATCGGGGGTTAGTAAAAAACGATTTTTATTAGGGTTGATGAATCGCTGCCTTTACAGGAAATCGGCCCTGTCCAGCTTACGGGCAATCCGGAAAGCGGCATTGATCAGGCCCACATGACTGTAGGTCTGCGGGAAATTGCCCCATTGCGAACCGTCCACATGCACATCCTCGCTAAAGATACCCAAATGGTTGCTGAATTTGAGGATCTGGTTCAGGTTCTCCATGGCGTCATCCGTACGGCCCACACAGGCCAGTGCATCCACATACCAGAAGGCGCAGACCAGGAAAGTGGTTTCGGGAAAACCGAAATCATCATAGTGCTTGTACCGGTAGAACAGGCCATGATCCGCCAGCAGCTCTTTTTCCAGGGCGGCAATATGCTGTTTGGCCCGGTCGCTGTTATGGTCCAGGTAGTTCATGGTCACCATGGCCAGGGTGCTTGCGTCCAGGTCGTTGGTGCCGATGGCCTGGGGATATACTTTCCGGATGGGATCGTAAGATTCATTCAGCAGCTTATCGGCCGCTTTTACCAGGGCGCTTGCCTGCTGCATCAGCTCCATATCGTTGAAAGCTGCGCCGATCTTGTAAGCGGCTTTGGCGCCGGCCCAGTGGAACAGCAAGGTGTAGGTATGCACCTGCTCGCGGTTGCGGAATTCCCAGAGACCGGAATCCGGCAGCGTCATGGTGCGCTCTATCTGTTTCAGCAGCCAGGGCACAATGGTGCGGTAGCCGGTACGGCGGGTAAAGCCCAGCCGCTTGTCTGTGTAGAGCGGCAGCAGGCTGACCAGCACCTGGCCGTATACATCATGCTGCACCTGCACATAGGCTTTGTTGCCCACCCGCACGGGGCGGTTGCCCAGGTATCCATGCAGGTCTATATTGATCTCCTCCAGGTCTTTTTCACCGGTGATGGAGTATAAGGGCTGCAGGGAATTGTCTGCATTGCGCAGGATATTGTGGATGAAGTCGAAATATTTCTCCAGCTCTTCAAAGTGGCCGATCTGGTTAAAGGCCCGCAGTGTATAGTGCGCATCGCGGAACCAGCAGAAACGGTAGTCCCAGTTGCGGGTGCTGTCGTGGAATTCCGGGAGACTGGTAGTCCCAGCCGCAATGATGCCACCGGTGTCTTCGTACTGGTGCAGCTTCAGCACCAGGGAACTGCGGATGATCTCCTCCTGGTAAATATCCGGGATATAACAGCTCTTGATCCATTGCTGCCAGTAGAGGGTGGTCTTGCGCAGGAACTCTTCGGCTGTTTCCTTCAGCGGGGCTTCCAGCGGGGTGCCATAGGTCAGCACTACATAATGGTCCTGGTCCAGTATAAAGGGCCTTTGTTCCAGTATATAGGCCAGGGATACGTCGGTGGTCATGCGCACCTGCTGCCCGAAACCATTGTAGCGGATATGGTTGCTGCCGGTGGAAATACCGGGGACCAGCTGGCCATAATCGCCACGCGGCTCACAACGCACGCGGATAGCGGGTTCTCCACTGAGCAGCTCTATCTTACGGACCAGCATCAGCGGCCGGAACTGCCGTTCAAAGATCATCATGCGCGGCGCACAGTCCTTTACCACAAAACTGCCGTCCGGCGCCGTGAACTCGGTGCAGAGGACATTGGTATTGGGGATATAGTACTGGCGGCTGGTCCAGCCTTCTGTGGCAGGCGTTATACTGAAATGGCCGCCTTTCTCCTCATCCAGTAAGGAACCAAAGAGAAAGCTGCTGTCAAAGCGGGGCAGACACATCCACTTTACGTCTGCCTGCATGTCGATATAGGCCAGGTAGGAACAGTTGCCTACAATGCCCATGTTGTACTTATGAATTGGCATATTGCTGTGCGGTTAATGGTACGGTAAGTTCGTTGAGTAAAGGCAGTACGTTCTGCTGCGACAGCACCGTGTACTGGGCTGCCGTGGGACCATTACTCACTTTGATCGTAAAACCGCTTTGTCCCAATGCCTTGAACATATCTTCATCGGTGGTGTCATCGCCAATGCACAGCACAAAGTCGGGGTTCATCTCCCCTACCAGGCGCATGGCCATGATCCCTTTATCAAAACCCTGCATCCTGACCTCTACTACTTTATTGCCATCAATCACCTGCAGCAGGGTATTCTGCAGCATGGTGGACAGGTTATTGATCAGCTCGCGGGAGCGGCTGAAACCAAGGTCCGGATGGGTATTGCGGTAGTGCCAGGCAATGGTGTTTGTTTTTTCTTCTATGAACGAGCCAACACAGCGGCTCACGAACATGGCCATTACCGGCCTGATCTCTTCTTTCCACTGGTCCGATACCGGTACCGGCTGCTGCCATACATCCCCTTTCATCTTGAAGCTGGCGCCATGTTCGGCCACCAGGGTCAGGGGCAGATCACCCAGCCAGGCTTCCAGCACATCGGCCTGCCTGCCGCTGATGATCACCACGTCATTTTTGGGATCAGCGGCCAGTTTACCCAAAAGCTCTTTCAAAGCGGGCGTAGGCATGGCCTCCTGCGGCAGCCGTGCAAAGGGCACCAGGGTGCCATCATAATCCAGCAGCAGCATGCGTTTGGCGGCCTGCTGGTAGCTGCGGTGGATATTGTCAACAATATGATCGTCCAGTAATTTTGTCTGTTGTTTCTGCTGTTCTTTTTTCACATTATTCAGTTGATCTAAAAAATCAGTTACCCATTTCACCACGTCATAGTCCGACAGGCGTTTCTGCATGAGGGCCATCCGTTGTTTCTGTTCCGGTACCGGCATGGTGAGCGCCCGCTGGATGGCGGTGCCCACATCCACAATATCCGTGGGATTAACGATCACGGCCTCATTAAGCTCACTGGCGGCGCCAGCCAGCTCACTGAGCACCAGCACCCCTCTTTGTGTAACGCTGCTGGCCACATATTCTTTGGCCACCAGGTTCATCCCGTCCCGCAAAGGCGTGATCAGGGCCACATCGGCTGCCTGGTAAAGGGCGGCCAGCTCATTAAAGGGAAGGTGGTTGTACCGGTAGATCACCGGCTGCCAGCTGATGGAAGAGAACTTGCCATTGATGGTGCCGATCTTTTCCTCGATGGCTTTTTTCCGTTCGGTATAAGCCTGTATCTCGTCCCGCGAAGGCACTACGTTCAGGATGAAGATCACTTTGTTCTGCCATTCTGGGTACTGGTTCAGGAAATATTCAAAACCGATGAGGCGGTCCATCAGGCCCTTGGTATAGTCCAGCCGGTCTACAGAAAAGATGATCTTCTTCCCCTCAAAATTCTTCTCTACCTCCTTGCGCAATTCAAGTACTGCTGCATCAAAGGCTGCTTTATGGAATTTTTTATAATCAATGCCAATGGGGAACAGGTCGGCCTTGACCAGCCTGTTATGGTACTGGATATTGTGAAAATAATTATCGGCTCCCAGCAGCAATTTCACGCTCTGGATAAAATGCTGCACATAGTCGTGCGTATGAAAGCCTACCACATCAGCGCCCATCAGGCCTTTCATCAGGGATACTTTCCATTCACCGGGCATCAGCCGCAGGATCTCGTAGGAAGGGAAAGGAATATGCAGGAAGAAGCCGATAGTAGCTTCGGGACGTTGTGCGCGGAGCATTTCCGGCAGCAGCATCAGCTGATAGTCGTGGATCCAGACTGTATCATCCGGCCGCAGCTGGGGCACCAGGGTTTCTGCAAACTGGCGGTTCACCTGCGTATAGGCATCATAGTAATTGACCTGGTAATCGGCCAGGGAAGGAAAATAGTGGAACAGTGGCCAGAGTACAGAATTGGCAAAGCCGTTGTAGTAATCCTTATATAAATTATTTTCTACAAATAAAGGGATAGCGGTGAAATCGTATTTCGCCATGCGGGGAGCCACTTCAGACTCCCAGTCTTCTTTGGAGAAGTCTGCTACGCCCATCCAGATCTTTTCCGTGAAATCGTCCTGCCCGGAACCGCTCTCAAAATAACTCTTGATAGCGGACACCAGGCCACCGGAGCTTTGCCGGATACTGACCTGGTCGCCGTCACGGTCAACGGAAAATGGTAATCGGTTCGATATAATTATTAGTCGCGCCATACAAAGGAATTTAGGGAAAAACAGCTGCCACGGGTTACGGGTTTCACTGATTCAAAAAGAGGGCCATGCTGTCGCCTGAAAGGCGAAAAATGAATTAAAACGTTATTAAATAACGCCTTAGCTATTATAACAATCCCCTGGAAATAAAGTTGACCTCTACTTCCGGCATACGTCATTGCATGCCATGCAAAGAAGGCGCATAATAATTAGAATGTCATTAATCTCACATTAAAATGTCAGGAGATTAAATAATTTAAATACCCGGATCAGTTGGCATACAAGCGTTTACTCACCATATCGGGGTATCTTTTACACGAAGCTATTTTACCGGCTGATGACGGATGGCTGGATAATACTACTAACGGTGAAGCCTGTCTGTTATATCAAGGCCAAATTCCTTCGCGGTTTCCCGGGCGGTTGGATAACCGGCATCGGCATGCCGGATCACGCCCATGCCGGGATCATTGCGTAGTACTCGTGCCAGTCGCGCCGCCGCCGCGTCCGTTCCATCCGCTACTATCACCATACCGGCATGGATGCTATAGCCCATCCCTACTCCACCGCCGTGGTGCAGGCTGACCCAGGAGGCGCCGCCTGCAGTATTTACGAGGGCATTCAGCAGGGGCCAGTCGGCCACGGCATCACTGCCATCCAGCATGGCTTCTGTTTCCCGGTTGGGCGAGGCTACGGAGCCGGTATCCAGGTGGTCCCGGCCAATCACGATGGGTGCTTTCACCTTTCCGGTGCGCACCAGTTCATTAAAGGCCAGCCCGGCTTTTTCGCGTTCACCCTGGCCCAGCCAGCAGATACGTGCGGGCAGTCCCTGGAAGGCGATCTTTTCTTTGGCCAGCTGCAGCCAGCGTTGCAGGGATTTATTTTCGGGGAATAGCTGGTGGATCAGTTCATCGGTGGCGGCTATATCTGCGGGATCACCGCTGAGTGCGGCCCAACGGAAAGGACCTTTGCCTTCGCAGAATAGTGGCCGGATATAGGCTGGAACAAAACCGGGAAAATCAAAGGCATTGGCAACGCCTTTTTCTTTGGCGCGGGCGCGGATATTATTACCATAGTCAAAAGTGATAGCGCCCAGTTGCTGCAGTTGCAGCATCAGCTGCACATGGCGGGCCATAGACGTATAGGCATGGCTGATATAGGTGTCCGGGTCTGCTTCGCGCAGGACTTTGGCTGCTTCATACGACAGCTCATGCGGCCAGTAGCCAATGAGCGGGTCATGGGCGGAGGTCTGGTCGGTCAGGGTATCCGGTATGATCTTTCTTTCCACCAGTCTTTCCAGCAAATGCACGGCATTGCACAGCACGCCGATGCTCAGGGCCTCTCCGGCTGATTTAGCGGCCATAGCCCGGTCGATGGCTTCATCAATATCGTCGATCAGCAGGTCCAGGTATTTTGTTTCCAGTCTCTTGACTATCCGCCAGCGTTCTACTTCGGCTACCAGTGCTACGCCTTCATTCATGGTGATGGCCAGCGGCTGGGCGCCGCCCATACCGCCGAGGCCGGCAGTAACATTGAGCGTGCCTTTGAGGGTGCCGCCAAAATGTTTGGCTGCGGCGGCGGAATAGGTCTCATAAGTACCCTGTACAATGCCTTGTGAGCCGATATAGATCCAGGAGCCGGCCGTCATCTGCCCGTACATCATCAGTCCTTTTTTCTCCAGCTCATCAAAATGCTGCCAGTTGGCCCAGTTGGGCACCAGCTGTGAATTGGACAGCAGCACCCTGGGTGCATCGGGATGGGTCCGCAAAATGCCTACGGGCTTACCGCTCTGGATCAGCAGGGTCTCATCATTGTTCAGGTCTTTGAGGGCGGCAATGATATTGTCCAGCGCTTCCCGGTTGCGGGCGGCTTTACCGCGACCGCCATACACTATCAGTTCTTCGGGTCTTTCTGCTACGGCAGGGTCAAGGTTATTGAGCAGCATGCGCAGGGCTGCTTCCTGTATCCAGCCTTTGGTAGTGAGCTGACTGCCGGTAGGTGTTTTATATAACAGCGGATCGTAGGTAGTAGACATAACAGGTCATTAAAGGTGATGAAGCGCCCGGCCGGGTAAGCAGGGATCAGTGATGATAAATACCGAAAGTCTCGTAGTGTTCGTTGAGGTGGATATTCCTGCTGCGGGCAAACTGGTTCACCTGCTCCACAAAGGAGAAATTATGGATCAGCTGCCGGATCTGGTTGATATCGTCTGCAAAGATCCGGTCCTCTTCGGCAAAGGATACGAACTGCCGGACATAGTCGTGCGCAAATTCCAGCACCTCACTGCTTTTCAGCGGCCTTCTGAATTCAATGGCCTGGCAGGCGCTGAGCAGTTCAATGGCCTGGATATATTCCAGGTTGTCCAGGACGCGGTTAAGCTTGCGGCCGCTGATGCTGCCCATGCTCACATGGTCTTCCTGTCCCAGGGAAGTAGGGATGCTGTCGGCGCTGGAAGGAAAGCAGAGTGTTTTATTCTCTGTTACCAGGGCTGCTGTGGTGTATTGCGGGATCATGAAACCGCTGTTGAGACCCACATCATTCATCAGCAGCATAGGCAGTCCCCATTTGCCTTCCAGCAGCAGGTAGCAGCGGCGGTCGGCGATATTGCCTATCTCGGCGGCGGCAAAGCAGGCATAGTCCAGTGGTAAGGCCATTGGCTGGCCATGGAAATTACCACCGCTGATGGTATCGTCGGCAGCAAAGACAATTGGATTATCGGTAACGGCATTCAGCTCGGTCTCTGTCAGTTCTTTGAGGTGCAGCCAGGCGTTGCGGGAGGCGCCATGTACCTGGGGCATACAGCGCAGGCTGTAGGGATCCTGCACGCGACCGCAATCAATATGGCTTTGCATGATCTGTGAGTCATGCAGGAGGTAACGGAGGCGCTGGGCTACCAGCTTATTGCCAATGAAGGGCCGGAGATGATGCAGTCGTTCATCAAAAGGCGCTTTGGTGCCGGTCAGGGCTTCCAGGCTCATGGCGCCGATGATATCGGCGGCTTCGAGGCTGTTGTGCATCCGTTGTACGGCCTTGACGGCAAAGGCCAGGATGAACTGGGTGCCGTTGATGAGGGCCAGTCCTTCCTTTGGGCCCAGGTGGATGGGCTCCAGTTTGTATTTATGCAGCACTTCCTGTGCCTTGTAGCGTTTGTCCTTGTAGATCACTTCACCCAGTCCTACCAGGGGGAGGAACAGGTGTGCCAGCGGGGCCAGGTCGCCCGAGGCGCCAACACTACCCTTTTCCGGCACAATGGGCGTGATCTCCTGTTCAATGAACCAGTTGATGCGTTCCAGGGTTTGCAGCTGGGCGCCGGAGAAGCCCTGTGCAAGGGCATGCATCTTGGTAATGAGCATGAGGCGGGCTACTTCTGTGGGGATGGGATCTCCCACGCCTACGCTATGGCTCTGGAGTATTTTGTGTTGAAGGGTACGGGTGTCTGCATCGGAGATCCTGGCATTGGCCAGGATGCCGAAGCCGGTATTGATGCCGTAGACGGTCTGGTTCTGGTCAACGATCTGCTGTACCTGTTGCTGGCTGCGGAGGATCTGCTGGCGGGCGGCCTCTGTGAGCAGGCCTTTGATCCTGCCGGCGGCAATATCCAGCACTTTGCCAATGGTCAGGGTGTCAATGCCATAATGGAAGTCGTTATGCATAAGGTTGGCTTTATGATGAGGGGGGCTATTTGGACCTAGTGCTGGATTTGGGTTTGGCGGTTTTTACAGTTGACCTGCTGCTGGCTGCTTTTTTAGCAGGGTTGGCCGGGGATTTTTTGCTGTTGGGTTTGGGGGAAGCCGGTTTATTGGTTTTGCTATGCTGCAACCTGTTGCCGTTCTGCCGGCTGTTCCTGCCGTTCCGGCTGGTTGACGACGAGCTATCTGAAACCTTACTCCTTGCAGACCGTTTCCCTGTCTGCCCTGCGGCCGGCAGGTGCCGCTCCATTCTTTCCAGTACGGATTCTTTTTTGATACCGGCTTCCAGTTCGCCGATGGCTTCCAGGCAGCGGTAGCTATAGATGCCTTCGCGGGCCAGCTCTGCCATGGCTTTGTCCAGGGCTTTCCAGACCGGCGTGAGCTGGTCCTGCAGCTTTTGTCCTTTGGCAGTGAAAGCCACTACTTTACTGCGCCGGTCGGCGGTGGAGGTACTTGCTTTGATCAGTCCTTTCTGCTGGAGACTGCTGACCAGCTGGCTGACAGCGGAGTGGGAAACGCCCAGTTCGTCGGCAATGGTTTTGATGGTCACGGCTTTATCCCGTTCCAGGATATAGAACACGGGAAACCAGGTGGCATCAAAGGGGATGCGGTGTGTGGCGTACAGTTTGTTGACATCTGCCAGGAAGGTCTCGCTGAGCCGGCGGAGCCTGCTGCCAAAGACCAGGTAACCAAGGGATTCGTAGAATGACATATAAATGGAATTGTGTAAGTGCTTATACAAATATAAGGATTTGGACGAACCAGGGGATGCTTGTTGAAAAAATGAAACGCAAAGGTTATGCAGGATGGCGTATGATACGGGTGCTATTTGACGGTTGTCAACTATTGCACACCGGCTGTTGGTGCGGGAGCTGATTTTGCCTCCGGCAGATGGGCCGCGGTCCGGGCGGGAGTCCTGCTGTAGCGGTTGGTAGGGAGCGATACATATTCCACAGCCAATAGATTGAAGTTCAACCTGCCTGGGTTATACCGGTACCTGTCAACGCTGCATGAAGGCTGTCCGCCCCTGTGCTGGAATGACCAGTTCCCGAAGGCGTATGCCTGCGTGCTGTTTGCTGCGACGGGCTGCGGATAGGCCTGCCGTTAGTCTTCAGGCTGCTTTCCTGCAAAGGCAGGATTTTTTTATTTTGGCTGCTGGCAAACAGCGGCAGCGCCTGCAAAAAAACGCATCGGCATATGCGGCAAAATTCCCTGATTGCTGAGTTAAGCCCCTGGCAACCAAATACTATAATAATGGGTATAAATCACACGAAATTTTACCGTGCTGCTTTGTTTGCCCGATTTTATCCGTAATTTCCTTCCTCATTCCTCCTCTTCACCTAAAAAATTGCAATTATGAACCCTGGCCTTTGGCTACGATTGTCTGTCATGATGTTCTTTCAGTTCTTTGTCTGGGGCGCCTGGTATAGTACTATTGCCGTGTATATGAGCAAGAACGGCATGGAGTCCCTCACCCACTGGCCATTTACGGTGAATCCTATTGCGGCCATTATCGCTCCCTTCTTTGTGGGACTGATAGCCGACCGCTATTTTTCTTCCCAGAAAGTACTGGGTATCCTGCATATTCTCGGTGCGCTCTTTATGTTTATGACCCCTTCCGCTACAGGAAACCCCTTATTGTTTATCCTGCTCCTGCTGGCCTATAACCTTTGTTATATGCCCACCATGAGCCTCGCCAATACCGTCTGCTTCCACCAGATGACCAACCAGGAAAAACAGTTCCCTTTTATCCGGGTATTTGGTACCATAGGCTGGATCGTTGCCGGCCTGCTGATCAGTTATGTGATGGTCAATTTTGTAACGGAAGGCATGACGGCGGAAGAAAGCACTATCCCTATGTATATGACGGCTATAGGTAGCCTGTTACTGGGTATCTACAGCTTTTCCCTGCCCAATACCCCACCTCCTGCCAAAGGAAAGAAAGTGACTGCCGGCAGTATCATTGGTGTGGATGCCTTCCGGCAACTGGGCAGTCCTTCCTTTTATATTTTCCTGGTCAGCTCCCTGCTGATCTGTATCCCCCTGGCCGCCTACTATAATTTTACACAGGTATTCCTGCAGAACGCCAATTTTGGCGCTATCGCCGCTACCCAGACCCTGGGACAGGCATCAGAGACCTTTTTTATGCTGCTGATGCCGCTCATGTTTGTCCGGCTTGGCTTTAAATGGATGCTGGTAGCCGGCATGGCCGCCTGGGTATTACGATATAGCCTTTTTGCCATGGCGGCGCCGGATACTGTTACCTGGATGATACTGGCCGGCATAGCCCTGCATGGGATCTGTTATGATTTCTTCTTTGTGACTGGCCAGATCTATGTTGACAAAAAAGCTACTGCGCAGATCCGCGGCCAGGCCCAGGGCCTGATCATCTTTGTGACCTACGGTGTAGGTATGCTGGTAGGCGCCCAGGTGGCTGGCCTGGTATTCAACAATTACCTCGGGAATGCCAAAGCGCTCACGCCTGATCAATGGCAGAGCTTCTGGTGGCTGCCTGCTATGTTTGCCGCCGGCGTCCTGCTGTTCTTTATCGCTTTCTTCAAGGATCGGAAAACAGTGACTGCGCCGGCTGTGGCGGTCAACCCGGCCACGCAGCCATAGGTTCGTCCCCATTCTTTTCATTACCAAAACCTTTTCATATGGCCAGGATCGCTATGCTCGGCTCCGGCTTCATAGGCCGTTTCTATGCTGATTCTTTACAGGGTTACCGCAGCCGCGATAAGATCGTGAGCATCTATTCCCGCAGGGAAGAAAGCGCCCGGAAATTTGCGGACGACTACCAGGTAGCGTATGTTACTACCGATATGGAAGCCGCCATTGCCCATTCCGAAGTAGAGGTGGTCTGCATTGCGCTGCCCAATAACCTGCATGAGGCGGCGGTCCTGCTCTGCTGCAAACACAAAAAAGCCGTTATGACTACCAAGCCGCTGGGGCGTAATGGCGAAGAGGCCAGGCGCATGCTGGAGGCCGTGGAAAAAGCCGGTATCTTCAATGGTTATCTTGAAGACCTGGTATATACACCTAAATTCATCAAAGCCATGGAGACCGTCCGCAATGGTGGTCTCGGCAGGATCCTCTGGGCCAAATCCCGCGAAACACATCCAGGACCGCACAGCGAGTGGTTCTGGGATATAGAACAGGCAGGTGGCGGCTGCATTCTGGACCTGGGCTGCCACTGCGTGGAGATCACCCGCAGTTATATCGGGAAAGATATCCGGCCCGTGGAAGTGATGTGCTGGGCTGATACCCAGGTGAAACCCATTGATGCCGAAGACCATGCCATCGGCCTGGTCAAATACGAGAATGGCGCTATCGGCCAGTTTGAGGTCAGCTGGACCTTCCGCGGCGGCCTCGATCTCCGCGATGAGGTCATGGGCACCGAAGGCACTATCTGGATCAACAGCTTCCTGCGTACCGGTTTTGATGTATTCACCACCGGGAAAGGGGTTGATTATGTAGCCGAAAAAGCCGAAAGCAATACCGGCTGGTTATTCCCTGTGGGTGATGAGCTGAATGAACTGGGCTATAACCATATGTTCATGGATATGTTCAATGCTATGGAGCAGGGCCAGCAGCCCCGCGAAACCTTTTATGACGGCTATGTGGTCAACTGCATCCTTGATGCCGCTTACCGTTCAGCAAAGACCAAGCAATGGGAGCCGGTACAACTGGATGACTGGCGTGGCCGAACCGGCGTCACCAAGGACAGTCACCTGGTGGAATATGATGCCGATCACTACCTGGTCAAAGAAGAAATGACGCACTATGGCGTAAAGAAGGTGATCCTGAAGCATAAGCAGACGGGGAAGATCAGTGAAAGGGAGGTATAGTATGTCAGACAGTATGTACAGTACCAGCCTGCTCACGCCCGGGCAGATAGCCGCACTGGCAGGCAACCGCGGCCTGTCAAAATCCTTTCGCCGGGAGATGCAGCAGGAGTTGCATGCGTTGGGTCAAACTACTGAAAGCGCTCCTCATCCAGTGCTATGTTCCCGCGGCTGCCTGTTTTCAGCATTGCCGCGTTGGTTGATAGGCCTGATGATCTTTTTCCCTTTTATGACTACCCTCGCCTATGTATTATCTGAATGGTTTGTTATCCGTGGCGATCCCGGCCGGTTAAGGGATTTTTGGTGGAGTATTGGCATTGGGTATTCGGTGTGGACAATTGGGCTTTTTCTGTTCTTACTGTTTTAAGAAGTATATAGTGTAAAGCTTACCTGGGCCCACAGTCTTTTCTGCCGGCTGACAACGGAATTTCGCTGGAAGCGGGTTGCCGTTACCAGCTGTCTTCTTCCCGAGGTTCCTTGTATACTACAAATTTCTTTTTCTCTTTGTGGGGAACAAACTCCGTAGAATGAATTTTAGCGGCGTGGCCTGTTTTATTTTGCAACATGGTCCTTATTTCCTCCAGAACGTCCCAGCTGTCTTCATTTGGATCTACAGGTTCAAGAAAAACATCAAACCAATAGGTGGGTATGGGATCGTCGTTGTATCTATCGTAAGTTGTAAACCAGATTTTTGAAAACCGCTTAGTCCTGTTCAGCTCAAGCAGCGTTTCTTTCAATACTATAACGGCTGTTTTTTTATCCATATGCTGATTGTTTTAATGTCCTCAAAAAATGCTTTGATCTCAGCAACTGTTTTCCCTTGTTTATAACGATGGCCTTCATTCCAAGTCTTAATCTTTTTCCATTTTTTTTCCAGCCAATTGTCTGCTTTCATGGCTTTTTCAAATTGCTTCCAGATGCCGGCTAATACCATCAGCTGCTCATAATCATGCGTCTTAAAAGGTTTATACGCCTCCTGCTTCATACTCTCAAACCTGAAAAACTCAGGGTTGGCCAAAATCTTGCAGATCCTGGCTTTTAACAATAATTCAATGGCATAGCCAGCCAGGTAATAAGCCGTATCATAGTGCCCGGCAACTGCCAGGCATTCAGCGGCAGCTAATTTCTCATCGGCCAGTTTATCCAGTTCGGCTTGCGTGCTCATTCAATAAGGTATTAACATAGTTAGGCTACAGCCTCACGAAAGGCTGAGCAAAGTGATTAGTGGGCCGGTCGCTGCGGATCATGATAAACCGATGGTTTGACCGACAGTAAAAGAAGTCTGGCCGGCCATCATAGCCGATTACGGGGGATAGGTCTGTGTGCAGGTGTATGGAGACTGGTCTGGCGGTGGAATGCTAAAAGCCGGACAAATATAAAGAGTAGATCTGTTTTACCAAAATAAAAATCGGTTATAGGTGATTGTTCCTGTTAGTTTATTGACCAGGTAAAATAGTTATTTATAAAATGTTATACACCTGGAGCTGTCTGAAGAACTACCTGTCCTCATCAGTAGTTTCAAATGAAAGAGGCCATCTCAGCTATTTGAGATGGCCTTTTTGTATTTTCAGCAACGCTTATCCTTATCGCAGTTGCATGCTTTCAATGATCCCTTCAATCCTTGCCTTCATTTCTGTCTGTGCTGCCTCAAAATCGGCGGCATTGTGCAGGGGCGTATTCACGCTGAAGTAGAATTTGATCTTGGGTTCGGTGCCGCTGGGACGGGCAGAGATCTTGCTGTCGTCCTCCAGGATGAATTGCAGCACGTTGGATTTGGGGAGGGTGATATCCCACTCCTCTCCTTCGCGCAGGTCCTTGCCTTTCTGCAGCTCATAGTCCAGCAGCTGGGTGACAGCTACGCCATTGATGCTGGCAGGCGGGTTCTTGCGGAAGCTTTCCATCATATCGGCAATCTCTTTCTGACCGTTCATGCCTTTCTTGGTGATGGAGATCAGGTGCTCCTGGTAGTAACCGTATTGAACGTAAAGATCCAGCAGTTTGTCGTACAGGCTGCGGCCTTTATTCTTTTCATAAGCGGCCATTTCACAGAGCAGGGCTACCGCAGAGACGGCATCCTTATCACGCAGCTTGGCGCCAATCAGCAGGCCATAGCTTTCCTCACCGCCGATCACATAGTTCTCGGTGGCTTCCTTTTCCTTGATCAGCTCAGCGATCCATTTGAAACCGGTCAGCACATTGTAACATTTCACGCCATAACCTTTGGCGATCCCGTCAATCATGTCCGAGGTTACAATGGTCTTGCAGACCATATCGTTGGCCTGCTGTACGCCGGCGGCTTTGCGGGCTTCCAGCAGGTAGTTGAAGGCCAGTACAGCGGTCTGGTTGCCGTTCATCAGCACCCAGTTGCCTTTGTTGTCCTTGATGCCAATACCTACGCGGTCGGCATCCGGGTCAGTGCCCAGCAGGATATCGGCATCCAGCTCCTGTGCTTTTTTCAGGCCAATGCTCATGGCTTCGCTTTCTTCCGGGTTGGGATAAACCACAGTGGGGAAATTGCCATCCGGAATGGCCTGCTCTTCCACGATAGTGACATTGGTGAACCCGAAGCGCTTCAGCACATCAGGAACCAGCTTGATACCGGTGCCATGAATGGGCGTGTATACGATCTTCAGGTCTTTCTGTTTTTCGATCACATCGGGGTAAACGCTCAGGCCTTTTACCATCTCAATGTACTGATCGTCCAGTTCTTTTCCGATCGGGCTGATATTGGCTTCGCCACCAGACCATTTCACTTCGTCTACGGAGGTGATCTTGTCCACTTCAGTGATCACGTTCTTGTCGTGCGGCGGCACCAGCTGCCCGCCATCACTCCAGTAGGCTTTGTAACCATTGTATTCTTTGGGGTTGTGCGAGGCCGTGCAGACCACACCACCCTGGCAGCCCAGCTGACGGATGGCGAAGGAAAGCTCAGGTGTAGGACGCAGCGATTCAAACAGGAAGACTTTAATACCGTTGGCAGCCATGACATTGGCCACGATCTCGGCAAAGGTCCGGCTGTTGTTGCGGCTGTCGTGCGCAATAGCTACACGGATCACACCGCCCGGATAGGTTTGGTTGAGGTAGTTGGCATACCCCTGGGTAGACATACCCACCGTGTATTTGTTCATACGGTTGGTGCCCACACCCATGATACCGCGCAGACCGCCGGTACCAAATTCCAGGTTACGGTAGAACGCATCTGCCAGCTCGTTGGGATTTTCTTTTTCCAGTCGCGCTATTTCATCTTTGGTGGCCTGGTCAAAATTGCCGTTGACCCAGGTTTTAACCCTTTCCATGATCTGAGGTTCCATATGATCGTATTGATTTATTTGTCTTTTTTGGCGTTTGAAGGTAAATAATTTTATGGTTTTTACCGGTTCCCGATAGCCTTTTATGTTGGGATGACCGGGACATGACTTATTTCCTTACATTCGCAGCAAACAACGCCGCCATGGACCTGACTGCCCAATTTGAGCAAGCTGTAGTGGATAGCAAAAACCTTACCGACAGACCCAGTAACGATACCCTGCTGCAACTTTATTCCTTTTACAAACAGGCCACTGAAGGGGACGTTAATGTAGATCCGCCGGCAAACCCGTTCGATTTTGTTTCCAAGGCCAAATTTGAAGCCTGGGCTGGCCTGAAAGGCAAGACCAGGGAAGCTGCCATGAAAGAATATATTGACCTGGTAGATAAACTCAAGGCTTAAGCTTTTACCCGCTGCATCCGGGCCAGCAGCTTTGTCAGCGCTTCCCGTAAACAATCGCCTGCGGCAATTTTCCTGCCAGCTTCCTGTACATTCCGGCACATAGCCTGGTAATCGGCTTCGGTCAGCGCACCGATCTTCTCCCCTATTTCCAGTAAACTGCTGATGCCGATGCCCAGCCCGTATTGCTGCACCAGGGCGGCAGACCCGGCCCGCGCATACACTAGCACCGGCATCCCGCTGACCAGGTAAAGGGATAATTTATGGTGAGAAATAAATTCCATATACTGTCCCATACTGCCATCGGCCCCTTCAATGCCATCACCATCCCATACCAGCCCGAATGATCCCTGCAGCAGCCTGGGCATTTCATAAGGCGGGAACACCCCCTCATACCGGATGCCGGGCCCATTCTGCATAGCAGCTGTTGCATGCGGGCCATAGACCCGGAACCGGAGATCCGGCTGGGCCTTCACCACCTGCGGCAGCTGTTCCAGGAACAGGCTTTTGTAGAGATTGCCCGCAAAAGCGATCTCACCCGACAGCCGCCCCGGCGCCTGGACCGGGGAGGCCAGGAAATCAAAGAAGCCCGTGATCTCCGTTTGTGCATCCGGTACCTGCCGGAGCAGCCAGGAGCGCATCGCCTCGTTGTGTACAATGAAATAGTGGTATCGGCGGAACAGGTGGACTTCCCGCCGGAGCAGTCCCGCATCCCCCTGCTTCAGCCCGTTGATATCCGCCAGCAGGCAGATGACCCGGATGGATGGGCGGAGCCGCAGGGCGGATAATAACAATTTGTTCATACCGGCATACAGCGGGTACTGGAACACGATGATGGAATGCCGCGGCAGTCCCCACCAGCAACGAAGCAGGAAAAGCAGCCGCACCAGTTTGGCAGTAAACGAAAAATCATGGTGCCGCGGAAAATGGATCGGCTGAAAGCCTTCGCGCACAAGGATCCGCTCTCCATCCACATACCCGATGCCACCGTCCTGGACGGTCTCCTGCAAATGCTCCTGGATGAAATATCGTTGATGCGTATACCTCATGATCGGCGTAAAAAATAATCGGTGAACGTAGTCCGGGCATTCATGGCCAGCTCATTCCGGAAGCCCCAGCCCTGTATCAGTATATAGACAGCGGCACAGAGTGGAATGGCTGTCAGCAGTACGGGCAGCGGCGCCTGCAGCCAGTGGTTCAGCCCTGCCGCCAGCAATACAAAAGGCAGGCTGGCTGCCAGCGCCTGGAGGAATGACTTGTTATCCCATACGGGCAGGTAGCTTACCAGGCGGCGACAATAATACAAATTCAACAGCAAGGTGGCCAGTTCCGATAACAGGATGGCCATGCAGGCGCCCAGATCGGCATACCGCCACGACAAAGGAATGGTCGCTGCTACAAAAATACCAGCTCCCAGCAGCAGGCTTTTCACGTAGGCTTTTTCCTGGCCATGTGCTATCAGTGCCTGTTTGCTGAGGAAGAGATTGTATACCCGCAACAGTAAGTAAAAAGCCAGCAGCTGCAGGTTGGGTACGGCCGGAAGGAACTGCGGTCCCAGCACTACCAGCACCAGTGGTTCGGCCACTACAAAAATGCCCAGGGTCATGGGAATACCGAAAAAAAGCAGCAGCTGGATATTGCGCCGGACCAGCGCCTTTACTTCCTCATAAGCCTCAGCCCTCACCAATGCCACTACACGCGGGAAAAATACCAGCAGGGAATCTGTCAACAGGGAGGAAGATGTGCGCACTATCTTCATGGAAAAGGCATAGAGCCCCACTGCGGCCGGCAGGCTCAGCAATCGCAGGAACACCACATCCAGTATGAGGGTCACATCAGCCAGCAGGCTGATGGCATAGGTATATCTTGTCTGGAAAGCATAACGGCGCCAGGGAATATTCCTGAAGGAGATCCTCACCTCGCGGAACAGGTAAAAGCTGTTCCATAGTCCATTCACAATAGCTGAGCCGGTGATGATAGCATAGTAAAGGAAATAGTCTTCGGGAGCCCGCACCAGCAGGAAGAGGGAGGCCAGTCCCAATAGCCGGGTGATCAGGCTGCGCAGCATTATATACCGGAACCGCTCCATGCCCAGGAAATACCATTCGCAGGCAAAAGCATTCACCAGCAGGAAAGAAAAAGAGAAAAACAGGAGGCGGATATCCTGGATCTTCTGCCAAAGGAAGAAAACAGCGATGCTGTATAAACAGATACTGATGGCCGAGGTCAGCACATGCAGGCTCAGCAGACCTGATACCGCACGATCACGGGCCGGCGGATCATCCCGCAGGCGGGCTACTTCCCGCATGCCATAGACCACAATGCCAAACTCGGCGATAGATACAAAATAGTAAGTGAAAGAATCAATGAAGCTAACTTTACCGATCCCTTCCGGCGTGAGTATCCGCGATATATATGGAATGGATACCAATGGCAGCAACACCTGGCTCAGGGACAAGAGGAAATTATACGCCAGGTTCTTTTTAATGCTCAGCAACAGACAGGAAGTTTAAATAAAAAGCCGGGATCGCACAAACATAAGTATATTTAGCCAAACATCCTGTTTGCTGACCAAGAGGTTCGCTTCCCGCCACCCATGCGGACCAGCGGCCTGAAAAACTGTAATCCCGGCAATGCGCATAGGCCTATTTGAGACAGATCATTTTGAAGTTACCCATACCCTGCTCCGGCTGTTTGATAACGGGACCCATGAGCTGACCCTCTTTGTGTATGATTATTCCTGGCGTCAACTGCAATACCTGTTGGAAGAACAGCCGGCCCGGAACCTGTCTGTCATTGTGCGTGCCCCGGAAGAATCCCGCCGTCAGTTCATTGCCCGCATGCAACAGGAAACCGGTCAGCGTCAGCTGGACCTTCTCTTGCTGAATACAGTAGCCGATAATTACCTGCATTATGCCGCCATGGTCAGTAAGCTCCGGCCGCGCCGCATCCTGCTCACCCTGCATGATATCCACCAGTTCCTGGATACGCCACCAGGTTTATCCCTGCGCAGCTGGGCCAGCTACCTGGGTAAACGCTGGCTGCTGAAAAATATACAGGAACTTAATGTCCTTGCAGCACCCATGCAGACCTACCTGCAGCAGCGGCTGCCAGCTAAAACCATCCACTTGCTGCCCGGCGCTTTCTTTGAGGGAACCAGCTACCGCGAACCGGCCATGCCGGTGGAGCAACTGTTGCGTTTAGTAGTGCCGGGGTCTGTAGATCCCCGCCGGAGAGATTATGAACAGGTATTTACTTTATTGGAAGCTGCACGAGTGAAAGGCTTTGCCATTGAGATCACGCTGCTGGGGGCTTTTACCGGCGAAGAGGGCGCCAACCTGTTACAACGCTGCCAGGACTATGCAGCAAAGTATGATAACCTGAAATTTTTTGGAAAAGAAACGGTCCACCAGTCCCGGTTCGACCAGCTGATGCAGGAAGCGCACCTGGTATTCACCCCTTCTGTGATCCATACACGCATGGAAGGTAAGGTGGAAGAAGTCTATGGCCTGAGCATTACATCAGGCAACCTGGCCGACTGTATCCGTTATGCCCGGCCCTGGCTGATCCCCGCGGCTTTGCAGACCCCGGAAGACAGAGAACCTGCCATTATCCGGTATACAGCTCCCGACGACCTTCCCGGTTTATTGAAATCCCTCCAGGAGGAGCCTGCCCGCTATGCAGCTTTACTGCAGCGGGCGCTGACTGTATCACGGACCTATACATTGGAGAATATCCGCCAGCAGAACCCGGACCTGTTCGGTGGCTGAACAACTACACTTTCAGCTGCGCCAGCTGTGGCGCCGGGATCTCTTTTTCCATCTTCGTCAGTACTACTTTATTCTGGAACTGCAGGTGCTGCTGTACCAGGTTCAGGAAAATTTCATAGAGGTATACCCCGTCGTCATGCGTTGGCAGCCGCTGCGCCAGCAGGCGGATGGTCTGCTTTTCACGCGTTACCAGGTTGATGAGATCCTTGTTGAAATGCTGCTGGCTCAGAAAGGGCAGTAATATTTTTTCTTCGGTATCCATGTGCTGTTGCAGCTCATTGTTCCAGAAGGAAAGGACGTCTTTCTTCAATGCCTTCCTGTCCTGTTGTACCCGTACGCCCTGTAGCAGTCGCTGGCAGGACTGCTGATCTTTTTCCTGCCATTTGGAGAGGGACTGCAATGCCTTTGCTCGTTCCATAGGTGCTGTTTTATACCAGTAAAACAAGAACCAATCCAATATAGTTGCCGCCGGCAAAAAAATGACAGTTTAACGCTTTTACAGCAACTATCTGCACAAAAAAAGTCCTCCACCCGGCACTGACTGTGCCAGGTGGAGGACTATAACCGTAAACGTTGAATTATTTCAGGGCCTTGATGATGGCCAGGAATTCTTCTGCTACCAGGGAGGCGCCGCCTACCAGGCCGCCGTCCACATCGGGTCCGGCAAATATCTCTTTGGCATTGGCTGCTTTCACGCTGCCGCCGTAGAGAATGGATACTTTATCAGCCAGCTCCTGACCAAACTGAGCAGCCAGTACACCGCGGATATGCGCATGCATTTCCTGGGCCTGTGCAGCACTGGCTGTTTTACCGGTGCCAATAGCCCAGATGGGTTCATAGGCAATCACGATGCGGGCCATGGCTTCTTCAGAAAGATGGAACAGGGATTCTTTCAGCTGTGTTTCCACATAGCTGTTCTGGCTGCCTTCTTCGCGGATAGGCAGGGGCTCACCGCAGCAGAAGATAGGCGTGATATCGTTTTCCAGGCAGAGGTCAACCTTTTCAGCCAGCATCTGGTGGCTTTCCTGGAAATACTCCCGGCGTTCGCTATGACCCAGCACACAGTATTTTATATGGATGGAATGCAGTATCTCAGCAGATACTTCACCCGTATAAGCGCCTGATTTTTTATTGTAGCAGTTCTGAGCGGCTACAAAGTAGTTCTTCTCTTCAGCCACTTCACTGTTGGCCATGATGAGATAGGGAAAAGGGACTGCGAAGACCACTTCCTGTTGTTCGGATAAAACAGGTCCGGCGCCAAGAATATCGTTCAGCAATTGTTCGCCCTGCTGATAGGTACAGTTCATTTTCCAGTTGGCGGCCGCAATTTGTTTTCTCATGAAAGATGTGTTTTTAAAAATGGTAAAAGTTGCTGCCTGACTTTGCAGGCAGTCATTATCCGAGGTCAAAAATATGTTTCAATTGATTCACTTCCGAATCTGTCAGCTCCCGGTGTTTAAATTTTTTCCAGTTGGCAATATCCGCCAGCGCTTTTTCAAATTCGTATTTCGTCAGGCCCTTGTTGCCCCAGGTGAAGCTGGGCACGTATTTGGGCGGCAATCCTTCGCCAAAGATATTGGCGCAAACGCCTACCACGGTGCCTGTATTGAATGAGGTATTGATGGCGCAACGTGAATAGTCGCCCATCAGCAATCCGCACTTGATGCCTGCACGGATATAATCTTTGGAATGCTGGTGCCAGACCTTCACTTCACTGCCATTGTTCTTGAGATTGGAATTGGAAGTGCCTGCACCAAGGTTGCACCATTCACCAATCACGGCATCGCCCAGGTAGCCATCATGTGCTTTGTTGGAATAACCGAAGAACACGCAGTTCTTGAGCTCGCCGCCTACTACAGAATAAGGTCCCAGCGTAGTGGCCCCATAAATTTTAGTACCCATCTTTACCACGGCGCCCTCACAGGCGGCAAAGGGGCCGCGGATCAGAGTGCCTTCCATGATCTCTGCATTTTTACCAATATAGATGGGGCCTGTAGAAGCATTGAGAAAACAGTGACCCAGTTTTGCGCCCTCTTCTATAAAGATCTCCCGGGCATTGGTGGCCTGCACGCTTTCGGGGATGGGTTGACTGATCCTGCCGCTGCTGAGCAGCTGGAAATCCTCACGCAGGGCCCAGTCGTTCCACTGGAAAATATGCCAGGGATACTGGATGATCCGGACGCTTTCCCAGTCGGGGTCACGGGCGGGCGTGGCTTCTCCACTTTGCAGGGACTCAATAAACTGACGGGAGGGAAGAATATTGGCGGCAAACAGGGTTGCCAGGGAAAGATCGGGCTGATCGGTCTCAGGCAGGAGATTGACCGGTTGGCCCAGCAGAGCTTCCCATTTTTCACGGATGGTCAGGATACCGATCCGGAAGTCCGCCACGTGATGCAGCGGGGAAAAGGGGAACAGATGGTCGCGTACTTCTTTGTCAGTAAGGTATACCGGCTTCATATCAGAACCTGTTTGCAAAAGGTGGTCAAATGTAATACATGTCGGGTGATTATCTGCAAACCTGGTACCGCTGCCGACCTGATTTACGGCAGGCGCTAAAAAAAGAATCCCCTTCCTGAGAACAGGAAAGGGAAAGTATAGCCATGAAAAACAAAAATGTTATCTTGAAATTAAGCTATTATTTTTTCTTTTCGTAACGTTTCTTGAACTTATCAATCCTACCGGCAGTATCTACCAGGATGTTTTGACCAGTAAAGAAAGGGTGCGAAGTATTGGAAATTTCAAGTTTGATCAGGGGGTAATCATTACCATCTTCCCATTTTGCTGTCTCTTTGCTCGGTGCAGTGGAACGGCTCAGGAAGCTGACGCCATTACTCATGTCTTTGAAAATAACGAACCGGTAGCTACCGGGGTGGAGGTCCTTCTTCATAATTCTTTGATTTAAAGGATGTACGGATTTTGCCGTACATTTAAAATTTGCAAAGCCGCAAAATTAGCCTACCGGCTTCGGTTCGCCAAATTAAATTTAACTGGCCATTATTCCCAATTTTGGCTGAAATAATTGGCGCCACATCAATTTCTTTGATGCAGATCAACTAAAATAAGGCCAAACGGGTGATTTTCAAGACAAAAGTTATCCACTCAAGGGTGAGTCAGAGTCCTCCCGGGCAGCCATCGCGGTAATTTTTAAGCTCGTAGGTAGGTATGCTGACCGGCGGATTGCCCCTGCTGACTCCGGAAAGTCCGGCGTCAACTACCCTGCCGGACTATTGGCGGTATACCAGGGAAGCGTATCAGGAATGGCGACACTGCAACGAGGCTTTGATGCAAACACCCCGCGAGACCAAAATACCTGGCGCTTTCCGGCATGCTCCCGGTTTAGTTCCGCATATGCTCGTACTACAGGTCAGCCATTGCGCATGCTTATGCGCCTTCCAGGACCGTTTTAGTTCCGCATATTCTCATATTGCAGGGCCAGGCCCAGATCGGCATTGCGGCAGAACTGGATCACGGCCTGGAGGTCGTCGATCTTTTTACCCGTTACCCGTACCAGGTCGTCCATAATGGCCGCTTGTACTTTCAGACCGGATTCCTTGATCAGTTTCACGATCTTCTTGGCGTCTTCCTGTTTGAGGCCGTTCCGGACAGAAACTTCCTGTTTCATGTACTTGCCGCTCTGGTGTGCTTCTTTGGACATGTCAAAGGCTTCAGGCGCAATGCCCTGCTTGTGGGCCCGGCTGATCAGGACATCAATGATCTGGCTGAGTTTCATGTTGTCATCGGCTTCCAGATTGATCTTGAATTCTTTTTTATTGAGGTCAATCACTACATGGGCGTTCTTGAAGTCGAACCGGTTAGTGATCTCCTTGGTCACCACATTCACGGCATTATCCAGTGATTGCGGCTCTACCTTGCTAACGATATCGAATGAGGGCATATACCATTATTTAAGCTGCAAATCTAATGGAATTTAACATTTACATAAAAAAGGAAAAGGGCTTCCATGGAAATGGAAGCCCGGTAACCAAAACTAACTGCTTATGAGAAAAACTGTATGACTGCTTAAAGTATATTTTATTCGATAGTATTTTTTTTGATCTACATATAAGAGATGCCGCATCCTACCAGATAGATTAATACCAGTGCTATGAGTATGATCTTTTTCATTGTTAAGGTTGCTTTTATATATGACTCCTGAAATCTACAATCGTTACGCCGATGCCTGTTAAAATTTCCTAAAAAAGAGCCCTATAGAAATAGGGCCCGTGTTCCAACTATTCAATAAAACAAACAGTGTTCCCTGATTGCTCAGTATGAATTAAAAGCAGATTAATTAAATACTATAGAGCGCTGCCTGGTAAATAGCCTGCCTGTTAATTGCTGTTTAATGCAGCATCTGTTTCAGTGATCAGCAGGTTACGCCAGGATGGCTGCTACTCTCCTGACTTCACCCGGTTGGTCTCTTCCACATTGCGCTGCCGCTGGCTGTTGCCATTCTTGAGCGGTTTGCCGAACCTGTAGGTGAAGGTCAGGTTCACTACCCTGCTGTCACGGGGACTTTTAAACGAGGCGTCTGTTTGCTCAAAGCTCATATAGCCTTTGGGGATCTGGGTGTAAAGGATATCACGGATATTCAGTTTCAGGCTGCCTTTTTCTTTCAGGATCTGTCTGGCCACACCGGCATCCATCCGGCCCATGGGTTCCACCATGATCTGTCCATCCAGTCCTTTGCTCCGGAACCAGCCGCTCAGTTCAGCGCTCCATACTTTGCCGAATTTGAACTGGTTGTTAAGGTTAAAAAATAAGTTGCCTGCTTCCACGTCTATATATTCATTATACATCCGGCCGGTGTATTTGGTGTAGTTGTAGTTGATATAGAAATTGGAGGAGAACCATTTGGCTGGCTTCAGCTGCAGGTTCATGGAGATGCCTGCATTCTGTCTCTTCCCGATATTGCCTTCCCGTATAATGGTGGCATAACCTTTTTCTCCGTTTGGCAGCTCTTCCTGTTCAAATATCTCGTTGAAGAGGTCTTTGGTGATGCTGTAGTTAAGGGTGGTGGTCAGCATGCCTTTAAAAATGTGCGTCAGTTCCAGGTTATTGCTGTACTGGGGCCGCAGGTAAGGGTTGCCGGAGCCATAGGTGTATTTATCTACAAAGAACAGGAAGGGGTTGAGGTCGTGGTAACCGGGTCTGTCAATACGCCTGCCGAAATTAGCGCCAAACTGGTGCGTCTTGCTGAGATTATAGCTCAGGTAAACAGTGGGAAACCAGCTATTGTAGCTCCGGGAGAAAGCAGAATCGTTTTTCTGCGGGTTGCCGTACTGCAGTCCTTTGTAGTGCGTGTTCTCATAGCGAAGACCAGCCTGGACGCCCCATTTTTCGTTGAGTTTATGGTTCAGGCTGACATAGGCTGCGTTGATCTGTTCCTTGTAGTCAAAGAAATTGGTCTTGGTATAATCTGGCGCCCAGTTAGTATTGGTATGTGAGGTGCCGTCGCCGGTATAATAACGGGCCTTGCTGTCATTGCTGGCGGCGCTGGATTTGAGGCCGGTCTCCAGTTTGGTCTTCTTGCTGAAGGGATGGGTATAGTCCAGTTTGGCGGAAGCGATGCTGATATCCGATGGCATATCACCATACAGCAGCTCCGTCATTTTCGCTTTCCAGGAAGGATCGTAGATCCGGTTGCTGAAATATTGCTCATTGGTATTGGCGTAACGGATATAGTCCAGGTCCAGGTTCAATTCCCGGCCGGTAGTGTCAAACTGGTGGCGCAGGTTAAGGTTGACACTGGTATTGGCATATCTTTCCTGCTGTTCGTTTTCGGATACTACAATGGAGTCCACTTTGCCATTGGGGTCCTGGAGATAGCTGGTATTATCGGCCCTGTTTTTCTGGGGATTATAATAGCCGCTGAAAACAATGCCAATAGTGGTTTTGCTGGTAAGAAAATAGTCCATGCCCAGTTTCAGGTTATTGTTCTGCTGTCGTCTGCGCATGAGCGCTACCTGGTCAAAAATGGCCCGGGTGCTGCCATCCTCGTTGCGGTAGCGGCGATGAAGGATGATCTCATTATAGTTGTTGTTACGGCCAAAGCTATAACTGCTGAAGAGGTTGACTTTTCCGTTGCGGTAGTTGAGGCTGAGGCTTTCATTGGTCTTGAAATAAAACCCCTGCCCTGCTCCGAGGCTCAGGTTACCGTTAAAGCCTTTCAGTTTGTTTTTCTTCAGCCGGATATTGATAATACCCGAGTTGCCGGCCGCATCGTATTTGGCGGGTGGGTTGGTCATGATCTCCACCTGGTCCAGCTGGGATGCCTGCATGCCGCGCAGCATATTGGCCAGGTCGGCGCCGCTGAGGTAACTGGGACGGCCATCAATGAGGATGGTAACGCCCTGTTTGCCTTTGAGGCTGATGTTGCCGTCCTTATCCACCTGTACGCCTGGTGCTTTCTCCAGGACTTCAAGCGCATTGGCGCCGGTATTGGTGACGGATGCTTCCACGTTGAGTACGGTCCTGTCTATCTTTTGTTCAATGAGTGGCCTGCTGGCGGTAACGGTGACGGATTGCAGCTCGTCGCTGCCGGCTGCCAGTGCAATGGCGGGTATGTAGGCGGAAGGTTTGGCGCTGCTGAGCTCAAAAGGGGCGGAATAGCTCTTCCGGAAGCCTACTGCGGAGGCCAGGAGCAGGTATTTGCCGGGCGCCAGGTTGCCGATAGTATAATTTCCGGTGGCGTCAGTGGGGCCGGCCCCTGCCGCCGCGGAATCGGCGGCTTTGAGGACGGTAACAGTAGCGCCAGAGAGGGCGGAATGCTGCTGGTCGGTGATCCTGCCGGACACTTTGCCGGGCTGTTGGGCCTGGGCCATGGCGAGGCCAAGCAGGAATGATAAGGTGGTTGTAAGGAACTTGTTTCTCATGATCGCAGGTCTTTATTAAATGATACTTTGCTTACTAAATTACAGTTCAAAAGTAGGTACTATGTTTTGCATAGTACATTGTGTTGTTTTAGATGGTTGATTTTACTGATGACTGGAAAGTTATGGGAACAGAGATTGGACGCAGGCGGGTATCGAAACGTTACAGTCTATCGTTTATATAGGCTGCCTTTAGGATGAGCGGTCCCAGGGCCGGGCCTGCGGCGCATCTGCCGGAGGCGAAAAAAGACTTGCTGCTCTGAATGCATGCTTTGGTTAACCGGCGGGGACCCTGCCTTTTCCGAGGCTCATCTGCTGGAGGCGAAAAAAGACTTGTTGCCCTGGATGTAAGCTTTGGTTAACCGGCCGGGACCCTGCCTTTTCTGCGGCGCATCTGCCGGAGGCGAAAAAAGGCTTGTTGCGCTGGATGTAAGCTTTGGTTAACCGGCCGGGCCGCTACCTTTTCTGCGGCGTATCTGCCGGAGGCGATAAAAGAATTGTTACCCTGGATGTAAGCTTTGGTTAACTGGCCGGGACCCTACCTTTTCAGCGGCGCATCTGCCGGAGGCGAAAAAAGACTTGTTGCCCTGGATGTATGCTTTGGTTAACGGGCTGGAACCTTGCCTTTTCTGCGGCTCATCTGCCGGAGGTGAAAAAAGACTTGTTGCGTTGGATGCATGCTTTGGTTAACCGGCCAGTCCCCTGCATGGCGGTTGGTAAAGCAAAAGGCTGCACCGGGAAAGGGTGCAGCCTTTTTATAATGCTGTAAAAGTTTAAACGTGCTGTTATGCTTTCGTAGCGGGAACCGCCTTTGCCTTGTTACGAAGGTAGAGGTACAGGCCGATGCCCGTGATCACCAGCAGCGTGGAGATGATCTCCGCCTGCGTGGGATGGAAATTACCGAAGTGATACTTGGTATTGACCCGGATCTTCTCCACAAAGAAACGCTCCACGCCATTGATCACTAAGTATGCGCAGAACATAGTGCCGGGAACGGTCATCTTTTTGCGGAAGGCCCAGAGTACAAAGAAGAAAGCCAGGCAGACCACGGTCTCATAAAAAGGCGTGGGGAATACCGGCACCGGCAGGTGGTGACAGTACTGCGGTTCGGAACAACCGGGAATAGGTACGCCCTCGCTGATCACATTGTGCGGATAGGCGTAAGCTACCATCCAGTCGGGCAGCCAGCCGGGCGCCTTGACTGATCTATGCGCTACTTCGGCAACGTTGGATACATTAAATGTCTTCAGGTAAAAGGCCTGGTGAGTATCTACAGCGCTGCGGAAAGTGCTGCTGTCTGCCAGGGCTACTTTGGAATTATTCTGGGTGATATAAGCGCTGTTGAGAATGCCCCAGTCGCCGTCTCCGGCTACCTGGCAGCCGATCCGGCCAATGGCATAGGCAATGAGCAGACCGGGCGCTACTGCATCACAAAGGTGACGGAAGCCGATCTTATGTTTGCGGGCATAAAAATAAATAGCGGCGGCGGCGCAGATGAGTCCACCATAAAAGGTCAGCCCGCTGAAGGAAAGCAGGGCCTCAATGGGATTGCGGCTGAACTCGTCCCAGTTCTCCAGGTTATGGAAGATCTTGGCGCCGAGAAAGCCGAAAAGGGCGGCATAGATCACCAGGTCTCCTACCCTGTCATGCGGCCAGATGCGAATACTGCGTTCTTCTGGTTTGGCCTGTTTATGTTTATTCTTCTCCCACCATTTGATACCGGCAAAGAGCAGACCCAGGAAAATACCGGCGGGCCAGTGGCCTTCGGAAGAAAAGATGAACGACTGAGGATCGGCTGTTACGGCGTCATCAGCCAGGAAAAGTCCTACGATCTTGTACCCCAGCAGAAAACCCAGGACAAAATTGAGCAGCATTTCTACCAGGCTGGCCGGCTGACCTACCATGATCTTCACTTCCTGGAACTGCAGCAAACCGGCGCGTTCCTTGCGCTTCAGCTCCTGGGTCAGGACCCAGGCGGCAGCCAGGAACGATAAAGCCACGAAAAAGCCAAAGGAGTTTACGAACCGGAGACCGGGCAGGTTGATTCCGAAAAGATCCTTGAAGGCATAGTATAAATTGGGATACATATTGAAATTCGATATTTCGGGTAGTTCTTAATGTTAACGGGTTTGCGGTGCAATGATACACAAACATTGGGAATATTCAGAGCAGCCCCGCTATATACGGGAGGAATGGTTGGAGGGGCCGCTCAATGGCTCTGCGCCTTATAAATAAAAACCCTCCCAGGACTGGGAGGGTCATCACTATGAACAAAGCTGAATTAGTCAGCAAAATTCCAATTAACAATACTGATCGAACGCGGCGATCAGGTTATGCGCAATCATCTGCGCGGGCCGGCCTTCAATCTGGTGACGCTCTATAAAGTGTACCAGTTCTCCGTTCTTGAACAAAGCAATAGCAGGAGAAGAAGGAGGATACGGCAGCAGGTGCTCCCGTAATTTATTGATGGCGTCAATATCAAAGCCGGCAAAGCTGGTGGTCAGGAAATCCGGTTTTTTGGCACTGTTGGTTACAGCCATCAGCACGCCGGGACGGGCGGAACCCGCCGAGCAGCCACAAACGGAATTGATCATGACCAGGGATGTGCCCTCTTTTTTCAGCTGGGCGTCTACATCAGTGGGCGTCAGGAGCTCTGTAAAACCGTTATCGGTCAGCTCTTCTTTCATCGGTATAACTATTTCTGCCGGATACATTTGGTATTTTTTTGATTCACCTATAGAAACGTAAAACTATAGAAAAAGGTTGATTTGACCTCCGGATAATCCCCTTGCAGTCATTCTGTCTGTTGTTTTTAAGAGAGCATGTCAATATGTCTTCTTTTGGCGGGCTTTTCCTGCCGGCAGGGCAGCTTTATGCCTGTTCTGGCCCAATGGTACGCCGTTTGATCAGGTACCTGCGTAGCACAAATTCAAAAAACCTAAAAAAGTATACAATTATGGCACTCGTAAAATTCAACAACAGACCCGTTAGCAATTCCCTGTTTGATGAGCTGTTCAACCAGTTCCCCGGCGCATGGACCAATCCCTGGAAAGATCCCAGCTTTCATGTTCCGCCAGTGAATATCCATGAAACCGCCGATGCTTATCATCTTGAGCTGAGCGCAGCCGGTTTGAACAAGGACGATTTCCAGCTGAAAGTGGAAGATGGTCTGCTCACCGTTTCCTTTGAGAAAAAGGAAGACAATAAAACAGAGGAGTACAAAACCGTTCGCCGGGAATTTGTACACCGCAGCTTCAAAAGGAGTTTCCACCTGGATGAAAATGTAGATGTAGAAAATATCCAGGCCAGGTATGAGAACGGCGTACTGAAACTGCACCTGCCTAAAAGGGAACAGAACAAGCCTGCCAGCAAGCAGATCAGCATTCAATAACCGTTGCTAAACGGCTGGATGTCACAAAAAAGCTAAATTTTTGGTTTATTTTATAGTACCTGCCAGCGCTCTGTGTCCATTGAAACTGAGGTCTGTCGTGGGGCGCTTCAGCAGGTGCATCAGTTGGATTTGGTTTAAGCACCATCCCGGTATTTTCCGGGATGGTTTTTTTATTGGTAATGTATTAACTTCGGCCACGATTATTAACAGCACACTATGCTAATGAACCGTTTTGGCAAGGCGATCATAGTAGTAACTATCTTGATTTGTTATTTTGCACGGGCAGAAGCGCAGGATCCCCATCATCGTGCCGATACCCTGCAGAAATCGATTGATTCTATTCCTGTAGTGCCTGACTCCAGTGAAATAGTACTTCGTATCAAGAACCTCAACCCTTATTTCACGTTACCAGTGGACTCCACGCTTATTTATAAGCTGGAGATCAACAAGAACCCTGATAAGTATTACTGGTACCTCCGTAATACCCCTGTAGGTCTCCGGATCAATAAGGACAATGGCACGCTCACCTTTAAAGTGGAGAAATCCTATTTTCTGTCCGGCCGACTTAAATACGACCAGGAATACAAGGTCAATGTGGGCGTTCAGAACCTGGATGATCCTACGGACCGGGTAGATACTGTGTTCTCCATGTTATTTTATAATACGGAGATCATCCCCTCCCGCGTAAAACCTTCGGTCAGTTCCGTACTGACGGTTGAGGAAGGAGATACCGTAGCCTTCAAAGTGCAGTGCGATTATGGTAGTTTCCCTATTGAGACCATTACCTTCTTCGCCAATCTGCCCATGAAGACCACCACCATTAAAAAGTGCGATGATGATTTCATCTGGGCCGTTCCCTTTGATTTTGTCAAAGAGACTGACTCTGCCAAAGTGCGGATCGTTAACCTGAGCTTTGTTGGCTCCAACAAGTTCAGCGTCCGGGACACCGCGGTGGTAAGGATCATTGTAAAGGATGCGCTCAATTATCCATTAGCCGTACAGGAATACAATACCCAGGTCCGGGTCATGAACACTTATTCCATGCAGCTGAAATATGCTTTCCTGCAGCTGGATAAAAGCGTGAAACGAGTAAAGAGTACCCGCACCACCTTCGATATCACCAGTTCCGTCACAGCCCTGACCGGCAGCATCCTGGTTGCCTCCTCTGACGCCAATAATAAACAGGTTGGCCAGGTAATGCCCAGCGTAGGTGTAACCCTGGTGCCCATCAAGGAAGCGGTAGCGCCACAAAAAGTGTCCGACCAGAACCAGGCCTCCCTGGTACGCACTTCTATTAAGCGACTGGAATATATCCTCCGGGAGAACCCCCTTGTAGGGGAAAGAGATCCTGAAATTGCCCGGAAAACACAGCGGTTGAAGGAAGAAATGAAAGCGGTACAGGTGCAGCTGATCGATATCCCGGTGCTGGACGTGAACGATATGACGGAAGAAGAGCTGAATGAATATTTCAACAGCCCCAAAGTAAATAAGAAGTACCGGCTGAAAAGATAAGCCATTCCTTGCCTCCGGCAGGGCTAATGCTCAGCTTGCCCGGCAGCAACAAATAATTACAGTGCATCGGAAACGATGCACTTTTTTTATGGGTTATGGCCAGCCCTGCTCCCGCCAGCTACCCTGCTGTATTGGGGTTTTTTCAAAGGTATTTTTGGGACGAAGACAAACAGGCCGGATAGGTCTGCTGCTTACTGCTGCGGGCAGGGCGATTTCCGCCGGGTATCAATAATATACTGGATCTTCCACCCTTCCTTAAAGCGCACCAGCTGGAAGGAATTGACCCCGCAGTGCGATAGCTGGCCCTGGTAAAAGAACTGGTAAGGCGTCCAGACCGAGGCCAGGCCGCCATCCACCAGGATGCTGCCGAACTGTATCCGTTCATCGGCCGCGCCAGGCTCGCTTCTGGCTACCATTGCAGCAAAGGCTGGAACAGATAGGTTGCGCGTGATCGTTTGTCCTTCCCTGTTGTAATGGATGGTTTGCAGCAGGGCGCTGTCGGAGAAGGCGGCTGTCACCAGGGCTGCATCGGCCTTTTTCATGCCTTCAAACAATTTATTGACAGCGGCTTTAACGGAATCTTCCGTGCTATTACCCTGCGCCTGCAGCAGACCGTTGCCGGCGAGCAGGGCTGTTAACAAAATCAGAATTTGTTTCATGTTAAAGGTTTTAACCGTTTCTGGCGTATGAGTTGGATTTCTATAAATATAAAACCAACGATTATGAATGCCTCATCAATTACACAAGCGGTGGCTGCTATAGCCCTGACAGCAGCCCTTATGAGCTGCAGTACCGCCAGCAACGCCTATAGCTATCCCACAGAGCGGGAAGCGGTTGTTGTAAGGCCCCAGCCTCCCCGGTACCCGCTCATCATTGTCAACCTGCCCGTGATCAGTATCCACCGTTATCATGACGGCCGGTATTATTACCGCAATCCGGATGGCTGTTATTACTGGAGGGGAGGCGACGGCCGCTATTACCTGGAGGACAGGTACGTTCGCCGCGGCCATTATGATGACCGCCATTACCGCGACTGGAAATACAAAGGCCGGAAGCGCGGGCATCAGGACCGGCATGATCGCCACGATCATCATGATAACGGTCGTGGCCGCGGGCACAGGCATTAGGCCGGTCCCAACCCTGCCCTGCCAACTGGCAAGGGCAGCCTCAAAAAAAAGCAAAGCAAATCACTGCCGCCGGATTCCCGGTAAGGCATCCCAATAAAAAAGGCTGGCTCCTGAAAGAGCCAGCCTTGTATTTTTTCGCCGGTAGGCGGTATGATCTGTTAATACCCCAGTATCTTCAGCATGCTCTGGGCGGTCTGCTCCTTGGCATAGACCCAGTCTACCAGCTTACCATTCTTATCATGCCCCACGATCACGTGCTTGGGGCTGGGGATCAGGCAGTGTTTGATACCACCGTAACCGCTGATCTGGTCCTGGTAGGCGCCGGTATGGAAGAAGCCAACACGCAGGGGCTCTCCTTCTCCTACCTTGGGCAGGAACACTTCATTCACGTGCTCTTCTGAGTCGTAATAGTCGTGGCTGTCACAGGTGATACCGCCCAGTACTACCCGCTGGTATTCCTGGTCCCATTTGTTGATGGGCAGCATCAGGAATTTCTCCCCGATACCCCAGGTATCCGGCAGCGTGGTGATAAAGGAGGAGTCAATCATGTACCAGATCTCCCGGTCGTTCTGCATCTTCTGACCTATCACGCTATAGATATGCGCCATGCTCTCACCTACGGTATAGCTGCCGAATTCAGTGAAGATATGCGGCATGGGTACATTGTTCTTCTTGCAGGCCTTTTTGATATTGCCTACAATCTCGTTGATCATGAACTGGTAGTCATACTCAAAGCCCAGCGAGTGTTTGATAGGGAAACCACCGCCGATATTGATAGAATCCAGTTCGGGGCATATTTTCTTGAGCTGGCAGTAGAGGTTGATCACCTTGTTCAGCTCAGACCAGTAGTAGATATCATCCTTGATACCCTTGTTCAGGAAAATATGCAGCATCTTAAGCTGGAAGCGGTCTTCATTGCCTTCGATCTTGTCTACATAAAACTCCAGTACATCCCTGGCCCTGAATCCCAGGCGGGAGGTATAGAAGGGGAAGGTAGGCTCTTCCTCGGCTGCAATGCGGATGCCGAGTTTGAAGGGGCCTTTTACTGATTTTTTATACTGCTGCAGCTCATCCTTGTTGTCCAGGATGGGGATCACGTTCTTAAAGCCTGTATTGAGCAGGCCGGCGATCCGGCTGGTATAGGTTTTCTGCTTATAGCCGTTACAGATGATGAAGGTATCCTTGGTGATCTTCTTACGGGCATAGAGTTTCTTGATGATCTCAATGTCATAAGCGTAAGAGGTCTCCAGGTGGATATCATGCTTCAGGGCTTCTTCCACTACAAAGCTGAAATGCGAGCTTTTGGTGCAATAGCAGTAATTGTATTTGCCCTCGTACCGGTGCTTTTTGATGGCATTGGCAAACATCTTCTTGGCCTTGTTGATCTGCATGCCGATCTTGGGCAGGTAGGTCAGCTTCATGGGCGTGCCATACTTGTCAATGAGTGCTGTAAGATCGAGGCCGTTGAATGTGAGGTTGCCGTCTTTGAGGTCGAACCCTTCCTGGGGAAAATTGAACGTCTGTTTCACCAGGTCGGTGTACGAGTTGTTCATGTACTGATTGTAGATCGGTGCGTTACTGATGGCTATGAATTTAAATGGTTAGTTAATTCGTACACAACCAAAAAAAGTTTCACAAAAATAGTAGTTTGTTGGATTCCGCAAATAAACAAATAAAAAAGAAAACCGGATGCTTTTGTGGAACATCCGGTTATTATCGCAAGTTACAATGAACCTTATTTAACGGAGACAACCAGTGCTTTGAAGCTGGCGGGCTCGTTCATGGCCAGATCGGCCAGGATCTTACGATCCAGTGTAATGCCTTTTTCGTTCAGCTTGTGGATGAACTCGGAATAGGTCAGCCCTTCTTCCCTTACAGCGGCATTAATACGGGCGATCCACAGTGTGCGGTATTCCCTTTTCTTGAGCTTGCGGCCTACATATTTATACTGCAGACCTTTTTCCATTACGTTTTTCGCAACGGTATAAACATTTTTACGTTTGCCGTAATAACCTTTGGCGGCTTTCAGGATCCGTTTGCGGCGTGCCCTGGATGCAACGGCGTTTACTGAACGAGGCATATCTGAATGAGTTTAAAGTTAAGATTGTGTGTTTGAGGTCTGCCGGCTTCGGGAACAGGTTCCCTGCGGCTGGCGGACGATGCGTTATTTCAGACGCAGCAGCCTTTGTACGAAGTCCAGGTTTGCTTTGTGAACAACCCCGTCTTTATTCAGGGCACGTTTACGCTTGTTTGATTTCTTGGTCAGGATGTGACGTTTGAAAGACTTCTGGTGGGTGATCTTTCCGGTGCCGGTCACTTTGAACCTTTTCTTGGCACTGGAATTGGTTTTTACCTTTGGCATGTTAAAATACCTTTTGTGTTATTCCCTGCTGGCGCCTCCGAACAGTCGGAGAACTTTTTGGGCCTTGTGGGTAATAGCGTCTGACATAAAATGCTGGTAAACAGCAATAAAATGCAAAACGGAGCGCAAAGTTAAGGGAAAAACTGTATTTGTCCAAGGAATTGGTGGGGACGAACCAAAAAAGGCGCTGGGCAAAGCTATTAAAAAACAACAAAGGTGAACAGTACGCCTGTTCACCCTTGCTCACTTTTTCGGTTAAGACTGCCTGACTATAGCTCGAAGATCAGCTGTTCATCCCGGTCCTCTATGGGGATCTTACGGATGAAGTTGTCGTATCCTTCTTCGTTATCGTGATTGGTATACATGCCGTATGCGTCCATCGAATAACCGATGAGCCCGTCATTGGCCTGTATGATATATAGAATGGAGGAGTCGTCCGGGTTGGACTCTCCCTCAAATCGGAAGGTTTTGATGATCTTCAGGTCTTCCGGCTGGTAATGTTTGCCTTTGCCGGCGGTGAAGCCTTCTTCGTCCCACTTGAATTCGTTGTCCTTTTTCTGGATCCTCAGTCTTTCCAGCACATCTACCAGTGAGGTCATTTGATCAGTTCTGGACATAGCGTATCGTTTTAGGTTATAGATTGATTGGGCGGGTATTGTTTAAAAGCCTTCTGCCTGTAAGGCAGCGTTGCTTTATCCGGTTTGCCGTCCACTATACCTGTTGCCAAGCTTATGCCAGATGCTGCCGGCGGGGCGCCGGTCAATTATGGGTAAAACCTTCCCCGTGGCTGTGGGGCTGCTTATTTTTTGGTGACGTATACGGTGCCATTGTCCTGGCGGAAATGTGCTTTGCCGGTACCGCGGAGGAAATTCAGCACCAGGGAAAGCGGGATATCGCTGGCCACTTTGCCGCTGATGGTGGCGGCGGGTATATCTCCTTCGTATACTACCCTGGCGCCAAACCAGCGCTCCAGGTCGCGCATGACAGTAGTGATACTGTCATTATTGAAATGGAACTGGTGGTTGATCCAGTCGGCCGCATAGGCGGGCTCTTTTACGGCTGCTACGCGGATGCTGTTCCGCTGCGCCACAAAGGCCTGGTCGCCGGTATTGAGTGAGGTGACGGGATGGTTTTCCTGCTGTACGGTCCCGGTCCCGGTAAGGCTTACCGAAGCATTGCCATTCACCATAGTGATCTGGGCTCCTGGTTCGCCGGAATAATTTTTCAGGTCAATGCTGGCGCTGCTGCTGCCCAGGGTCATTCCTTCTGTATGGATCACAAATGGCTGGCTGCCGCCAGGCGCTATCTCAAAATAGGCCTGCCCTTTTAATGCTACCTCACGGGATCCTGCAGGGAATGTTTCCGGGAATTGTAAGGAACTGGCTGCGTTGAGCCATACTGTAGTGCCATCGCTGAGGGTAACAGTATAGAGGCCGCCCACTGGCGTGCTGAGGGTAACCATGGCGGGGGCGCCGGCGGTATTGCCTTTCCATTGCAGCCTGTTGCCTGTCTTGCTGAGGGTATTCAGGCCGGCATAGGCTATCTGTCCATCGGCCAGGCTGTCCAGCACCAGCGGCTGCTGGCCTTCCAGGGTGAGTGTGGCCCTGGCCTTGCCGGGCGGCAGATCGTTCCGCAGCTCATGCGCCATATGGTCTGTGGGTTTGATGGGTGCGTCCGGTTTCCGGTAGTAATACAGTACATAAAAGGCGGCTATGCCAAAAATGATCAGGGCTGCTGCCATCGGGACAAAACTGTTATTCTTTTGCGGTGCCTGGGTTTTCGCTTTTTCTTCCTTCATATAATGATGTATTTCCTCGAAGGGCCAACAGGCCTTTCAGCTTGGAATGCGGGTTATTAAGCGGTTTTTCTGTACAATTTCAGTCGGGGGAATACCAAATTGCAGGATGCTGTATGGTGCGGTGGTGCGCCAAAGATATACTATGTAAACGGCTTGTGCAAGTCTGCGCCCATCAGGGAGTTACGGCTGTTCCTGGATTACCCATTTCCCTTAGCGGGGCGCCAGTGCGCTGACCCAGGTATAGGCAACAAACAGTACGGCATAACCGATCCAGACCTCGGCATAGTTCCCGATAAAAGTCAGTACTATGGCCAGCAGACCGGCCAGCAGCACGCCCCGGGAGAGCCATTGCGTCCAATGCCTGGCCCGGGAAAGGAGCGGAAATTCCAGTTGCCCCAGCGGTATGGCCAGGGAGAACAGCAGAATGCCGCTGATCAGCCAGGGGAAACCGGCCTCGCCGGCCAGCAGGCCGCTGAGGGCTATGATCAGCCCACCGGCCAGTGCGCTCATGGTCAGCAGGGCGCTCCATCTTTCACTGGAGGTGAGGGCATATTTACCATCCTTATGAAACAACAGGAAAAAATTGGCTACGGGATTGATGATCCAGGTGGTGGCGGCCAGCAGGATATAGAGGCCTATCACCACAGCGCCCAGGGCGGACCAGTTGCTGCCCGCCTTATCGGTGGCGCGGTAAATGGCCTGAACGCCAACATACACGCCCAGGGGGATCATCCAGCGGGCATTCTTTCCTTTATTGTTGATCCAGAAACTGTATTGCAGGAGCCAGCGGTAGGGCGCTATTTTTGATTTGAGCGATTGCTTCAGGCCGGCCCTTGAGCCTTCCATCATGGGTTCCAGTCGCAGTGACTCACGGAAATGAGTAGCTGCTTCCCGGTGCCTGCCTTTTTCCAACAGGTTCCAGCCGATGCTGGAATGGGTATAGGCATTTTCCGGATCCCGTTCCAGGGCGGTGGCCATGGTCTCAATAGCGTCTTCTACCCTTCTCAGCTTGTTGAGCGCGGTGGCGCGGGCATTGAGGCAGGTGATATTCTGTGCGTCCACGGCCAGTCCTTCATTGGCCTTTTCAAGGGCGGCTGAGAAATTCTTTTCTTCCAGCAGCACCAGCGACCAGAGCCCGAAATAATCCGCCGCATGGGGATTCAGCTCAATGGCTTTGCCGAGGCTTTGCCTGGCGGCAGGATAGTTATCAGTCTGGAAATAACCGAAGGCCAGCAGGTAAAAATAGTAGCTGACCATGGGGGAAAGCCGGACAGCCTGCTGGGCCAGGCGGATACCTTCCTGGAACTGGCGGAGATCGTATTTACAGCGGGCCAGCAGGCCAATGGCCTGGTCGTTCTCAGGGTCCTGTTGCAGGGCGTCGGCCAGTTGCTTTTCAGCATCGCGGGGCCGGCCCTGTTCCAGTAAAAGATGTGCCCGGTGCAGCAGGGCCTCTACTTCTACCATGTTTATTTTTTGATCTTGAGGTATTTCAGGATATCATCATACTGCCCGGATTCATTGGCATACAGGGCATAGTTGCGGGCGGCGGCAAACCATTCTGAAGTGGTGGGCCGGTGTTGTTTGGCGGCCTTCTGCAGGTCCCTGGTGCCAATGGGCTGCAAAGCGCCGCTGCTCATGGATTCCCGCAGTTTGTCTTCTACGGCGATATCCACTACAGCCTTGAGATCGGCGCCGGAATAATCCGGGGTCTGCTGCGCTATCTTCCGCACATCCACCTCCTTTACCGGTTTCTGCTGCAGCAGGCTGCTGAGGATCTCTTCCCTTGCTTTTTCATCCGGCGGCTCCACAAAGAGGACGCGGTCAAAGCGGCCGGGCCGGCGGAAAGCCGGATCCACGCTCCAGGGCGCATTGGTGGCGGCCAGGATCAGCACGCCTTCATTATCGGATTGTACGCCATCCATCTCGGACAGGAACTGGTTGATGACATGGCGCATGGCGGATTGTTTCATATCACTGCGGCTGGCGCCCATGGCATCCACTTCATCAAAGAAGAGTACGCAGGGCGCGTTCTGGCGGGCCAGCTCAAAAATACCGTGCAGGTTCTTTTCACTGTTGCCGATCCACATATCCAGGATATCGTGCAGACCGATGCTGATAAAGCGGGCGTTGATCTCCCCTGCCGTGGCTTTGGCGATATAGGTCTTGCCACAACCGGGCGGGCCGTATAACAGGATGCCACCCCCGATCTTTTTCCCGAAGGCTTTGTAGAGGTCCGGGTTCCGGAGGGGCTGTATGATCTTGATAGCTATTTCTTCTTTGATACGCTGCATGCCGCCCACCTGCGAGAAGCTGGTGGTAGGCTTTTCCAGGAAATAAGCGGCATCGGCCTCCAGGCTGTCGGGTCCGCCAGCTTCTTCAGGGGAATGGTTCTGGCCGGGTGTACGCAGCTGGGCATCTATCTCTTCGTCCCGGAAACCGGGCTGGAGGGCAATCACTTTCTGGTACAGGTCAACGGCCTGCCGGATGGAGTTTTCGCGGATCAGCGCTTTGATAAAAAGGATAGTGGCCTGGGGTGGCAGCTGGTCCTGCAGCTCTTCATAAATAATGATGGCTGTGGAATATTTCTGCTGCTGGTAATAAGCTTCTGCCATTCCCAGCTTAGCCCTGGTATTGCCATAGCTGCGGTTCAGCACTTCCCGGAACTGTTCTACAGCTTCGGGGTAAAGACCTTCCCTTAACAATACGTCGGCCAGGTGAAGGCGTAACGGTACATTGTCGGGCGATAACTGCAGGGCATCCTGTAAATTCCTGATAGTTTCATTCATTCTTTCCCTGATTTGCGCCCGGCCGCGGATGGGGCTTCATCCCGGCCTGCCGGGCTGTCCTTAATACAGCAATCGTACCTTGATGGTCCCCTTCACTTTCTTCAGCAACTCGGAAGCGGTATTGGACAGTTTTCTGTCCACGTCGAGTACCACGTAGCCGATGTCATCATTGGTTTTCAGGTACTGCCCAAGGATATTAATACGGTTTTTGGATAGTTCTGTGTTGATCTCGGAGAGCACGCCGGGCACGTTCCTGTGTACGTGCAGGATCCGGTGGGTGCCTTCCTGCGGCGGCAGGGTCAGCGGCGGCACAGTATGGGAGCCAATAGTAACGCCGGCTTCCAGGAACTGGTACAGCTTGTTGCTGACATCATCCCCGATATTTTCCTGGGCCTCCTCCGTGGAGCCGCCGATATGCGGCGTCAGGATCACGTTAGGCAGGTCCTGCAATGGCGTCTGGAAGCGATCCCCGTTCTTTTCCGGTTCCCAGGGGAACACATCAATAGCCGCCCCGCTGATCTGGCCGTCCAGGATGCTCTTGCGCAGGGCTTCCAGGTCCACCACTTCACCCCGGGCATAGTTGATCAGGATGCTTCCTTTTTTAAATTGCTTCAGACTGGTCTTATTGATCATATTCCTGGTGCTGGCGGAATCCGGCACATGCAGGGTAATGATATCTGCCTGGCTGACTACTTCTTTTAACGTTTTTTTGCCAATGGCATTGCCCAGCGGCAGTTTGGTCACTGCATCATAGTACAGGACCTTCATACCCAGGGCTTCGGCCAGCACGCTGACCTGTGTGCCGATATTGCCATAGCCAATGATGCCCAGGGTTTTGCCCCTGAGCTCAAAACTGCCTTTGGCCTCTTTCTGCCAGATGCCTTCATGGGCGGCTTTGTTCTTATCGGGAATACGGCGGATGAGCATGATGGACAGACCTATCACCAGTTCGGCCACAGACCTGGTATTGGAATAGGGAGCGTTGAACACCACCACCCCATGCTGGGTGGCGGCTTTGAGGTCTACCTGGTTCACCCCAATGCAGAAACAGCCGATGGCCTGCAGTTTTTTGGCCGCTTCCAGTACACGCGGTGTGATCTGCGTTTTGGACCGGATACCCAGCAGGTGTACGTCTTTGATCTCGCGGATCAGTTCCTCTTCCGTGAGGGCGCCGCCCAGTTTTCTGACGGAAGTATAACCGGCCTCGCGGAAATGTCTGACTGCTGCATCGCTGATGTTCTCCAAGAAAAGGATGTTGACTTTTTCTTTGGGATAGCTCGTATTTTTTTTCTCGCTCATATATGGATGGCTCGTGTTTTGCGTTAAGAACAACAACGGTGACCAGCCGTTCAGGTTTTTGCAAATATGTCTCATAAATTTGACATGAAAAAACCTTTGCAAAACTGAACGATTGTTAGCTTTATTGTAGTTTTGCCGAATATCTAACCCATCAAAATAATAGTATTGTTGAAGCAGTTGTTGAGGCTCCTCCCATTGGCGTTGCTGGTAGTTTTTAGCTGTGGCCAAACGAATCACAAAGATGCAGTACCCGATCCGTCCGCGCTTACCGCCAACGCGGGCAATCCCCCTAATGATTATGGCAACTATCTCCCGCTGATCAAAGCCTTTGTGGACAGCGCTTTCCCGAATAACAGCCTCAACGGCAGTATTCTGGTAGCCAAGGACGGTCAGCCCATTTACGAATATTACAATGGCTACGCCGACCCCAAAAGGCGGCTGGACAGTATCCATGCGGAAACCCCCTTCCACCTGGCTTCCATCTCCAAGACCTTTACCGGTATGGCCGTGCTGAAGCTCTGGGAGCAGGGCCGCCTGCAGATCGATAGCCTGGTAGCTGCCTACCTGCCGGGATTTCCCTGCCAGGGGGTAACGGTCCGCATGCTGCTCAACCACCGCAGCGGCATCCCCAAATATGATCATTACATGGAGCAGCTGGGCTGGGATAAGCGTAAACAGGTCACCAACCAGGGCGTCCTGGACTTCCTCATAGCCCGCCGTAAGGATATCCCGGTCGGCCGCCCCAACCGCAGTTTCAGCTATTCCAATACCAATTATGCCCTGTTGGCGCTGATTGTTGAAAAGCAGAGCGGGCTGTTCTATGGCGATTTCCTGAAGCAGACCTTTTTTGACTCTATTGGTATGAAGGACACATATGTGTTCACCAAAGCCGATTCAGCCCGGGCCCTGCCCTCTTATTATAATACCGGCCGGGCCTATCCCTTCGATTACCTTGACCTGGTATATGGCGATAAGAATATTTACAGCACCGTGCGCGACCTCCTCAAATGGGACCAGGCCCTGCGCAGCGGCCGCTTTTTTAAACAGGAAACCCTCAATGCCGCTTATTCTCCCTATAGCTTTGAAAAGCCCGGCATCCACAATTATGGCCTGGGCTGGCGCATGTATGTGCTGAAGAACAATAAAAGGCTGATCTACCATAATGGCTGGTGGCATGGTAACCGCACTGCTTTCTACCGCCTGATTGATGAGGACGCCACTATCATCGCCCTTTGTAACAATGATTCCAAAAGGATCTATTCTGTGCGGGGAATGGTAGATATCTTCGGCGATTATGAGCAGGGCGGCGATGCCGGTGAAGGCGGCGAGACCACAGCCGTTCAGCCCAGACCCACCGTGCGCAAAAAGAAGCCTGTGGCCACAAAGGGCAAACCCGCCCTGGCGCAGCGTAAGAAAGCAGGACCGGCTGTAAAGAAGACAGGAAATACCAGGAAATAAAGGAAAGCCCGGGCTAATAGTGAAACCTGCATTGCAGGATATGCAGCTTTTTGTCCTTAACAGCATATACCAGGCGATGCTCATCACTGATGCGGCGGCTCCAGCAACCGGACAGGTCGCCTTTCAGCGGCTCTGGTTTGCCAAGCCCTTTAAATGGGGAACGCAGCGTATCTCTGATCAGTTCATTGATGCGCTGCAGTATTTTTTTGTCCTGCACCTGCCAGTACAGATAATCCGACCAGGCATGCGTCTGCCAGACTAATTCCATCTATTTTTCAATTAGTTTATTCCTGACAAACTTGTTTTTGTTCATTTCTGCAACGGCCTCTTCAAGGCGTTTGCGGTTGGACCTGGTACCGGTGAGGTGAAGCATTTCCTGGATGGCGTTGTATTCATCCAGATCCATCACTACCACACTTTTTCCCTGCGTCCTGGAAACAATGACGATCTCTTTATCCATGTTTACAGCATTTAAGTTCTGTGCAAGATTTTTTCTGAATTCGGAATAGTTTACAACTTTCATGGCCGGGGGTGGTTTGTGCGTACAAAATTAAGTACTTATTTATGTACGCACAAAATATTTTCTTTGCCTGTCCTAACGGGCTTCATTTTTCAGTAGATTGGCCCTCTAATCTATAGCACATGCAGATCCTCACTGCCGAACAGATCAGGGCCTGGGACCAGTACACAATAACACAGGAACCTGTTGCCAGCATCGACCTGATGGAAAGGGCCGCCACCGCCTGTGTGGACTGGCTCCTCGACAACGACTACAAGGACCACTCCTTCCAGGTTTTCTGCGGCAAAGGCAATAATGGCGGCGATGGGCTGGTGATTGCCCGGCTGCTGGCAGGTACCGGGCATGCGGTTACCGTTTCCATACTGGAATTTGGCCACCTGGGCACGCCGGATTTCCAGGCCAACCTGGCCCGGATCCATGCTACCCCACATGTGCAGGTCCGCTTTATTTCTTCGGAAGAAACCCTCACCCCTATCCCGGACGAGGCTATTGTTATTGACGCGCTGCTGGGCTCCGGCCTTAACCGGCCGCTGGAAGGGCTGACTGCCGCCGTGGTCAGCCATATCAACCAGTCCGGCAATACCGTCATCGCTATAGATATGCCCACCGGTCTTTTTGCCGACAGCAGCTCCAAAGGCAATACCGTGGTCATTGCAGATCATACCCTGGCCTTCCAGTGTTTTAAGCCTGCCTTCCTGGTGGCCGAGAACAGCCAGTGGATTGGCGAACTGAGCATCCTGGACATTGGACTGCTTCCTGATTTCCTGCTCACCCAGCCGGCGGGTTACCAATGGATAGACCAGCCCCTGGTGCAGGCCATCCTGCAGCCCCGCAACAAATTTGCCCACAAGGGAAATTTCGGTCATGCAGCACTGGTAGCCGGCAGTAAAGGCATGATGGGCGCCGCCGTCCTGGCTGCCCGCTCCTGCCTGCGCAGCGGTACCGGGAAACTCACCTGCCATATTCCTGAAGCCGGCTATACCATCCTGCAACTGGCGGCCCCCGAGGCCATGTGCAAAGTGGAAGGCGGAGATCACCTGGAGACTATCGGGGCATTGGAGGCTTACTCAGCTGTAGGTATCGGTCCTGGATGGGGACAACAGGAAAGTCATGCCTCCTTATTAAGCAGCATCCTGCAAAAAGTGAAAGGTCCGCTGGTGATTGATGCCGATGGCCTCAATACCCTGGCCAGGAACCCGGACCTGCTGCAACAGCTGCCTCCGCAGACCATTCTTACCCCGCATGTGGGTGAGCTGGAGCGGCTGTTTGGCAAATGCACCAACGATTTTGAACGTATACAGCGGACGCTGGAGCAGGCGGCAGCCCATCAAGTGACCATTATCCTTAAAGGGGCTTATTCGCTGGTGGCTACCCCCGGTGGACTGGCCTGGTTCAACAGCACCGGTAACCCCGGCATGGCTACCGGCGGTACCGGGGATGTGCTGACAGGCCTGCTGACGGGCCTGCTGGCCCAGGGGTATATCCCCGAACAGGCGGCCATCCTGGCGGTCTACCTGCATGGCCTGGCGGGGGATCTGGCCGCGGAGGACCTGTCGGAACAGTCCCTGCTGGCAGGCGATCTCATTGATTACCTGCCCCATGCCTTCCTGGAACTGGCTGCCGGCCGGCCCTGATTCCCGATTTAGGGCTTGCCGGTGCGTTTGTAGTCAGCAGGCTACAGAAAAATTGCTTTTTATCAAGAAAGCTTTTTACATTAGTGTTCGAATTTTCTCCATTCCTATCTAAAAACCTTTTTGAGTCCAATTTCATCCGCCTTACCTAAGCCTGAAATTTTCACAAAAAGGACCTCATATGAACAAACTTTACTTGTTTGCCAGGACAACTTTGCCTGTACTTACACTCTTGTTATTTTCCACCTTAGCCAAAGCAGACGCAGTAGTTACCAATACCAATGCCAGTGGCGCCGGCTCCCTGGCGGAGGCTATCACTACCTGTAATACTACGCCTGGTGCAGACGTCATCAGCTTTGCTATCCCCGGTACGGGACCTTTTACCATTGATCTGACCACTGCCCTGCCTGTTATTTCAGGCCCCCTCTTTATTGATGGGTATTCACAGTCTGGCGCAATCGCCGGCAGCATCAGCGGCCGTACCATTCTTATCAATATCAATGGCAGCGGTCTGCCTGGCGGCTCAGATGTCTTTACTATCAGTTCTCCCGATGTCAGCATTGCGGGACTGGCTGTTTACAGTTCGCCCCGCTATGCCGTCAACATGCTGCAGGGCGCCAATAACGTGCATATATGGGGGAACTATTTTGGCACCAATGCCAGCGGAACTGCTACCGGCCTCGGTAATGGCTCTGCCGCCATTGTCTCCAACCTCGGCAATTTCGGCGCAAATTTTAACCAGGGGGTAATCATTGGTATCGGGAACGATGGCATCAATGATGCTGATGATATCAACGAGGGGAACCTGATTGTCGCCAGCGGCGGCGGCGAAGGCGATGGCATAACGCTCTGGAATACCCGAACATCAACTGTTGCCGGCAATATCATTGGGCTGAACAAGAATGCTGATGCTACCACCGGTTTTGGTAATGCGCGCAATGGCATCCTGATCACCGTACAGGCTTCCGGCAATACCATCGGCACCAATGGCAATGGCGCTTCGGATGCACTGGAAGGCAATATCATTGGCTTTAGCGGACAGCGCGGTATTGTGGTGCTGCAATCAGACGACAATATCATTGCCGGTAATCTGATTGGCCTGGGCCTTGCTGATGTGCCGGCCGCTAACACCCAACAGGGTATCTACCTGCTCAACAGCTCCGGCACCCGCATCGGTACGGACGGCCTGGGCGATAACAGCGCAGAAGGCAATACCATCTGCTTTAACGGTATTGGCGGTATCCTGGTCAGCTCCGAGTCCTTTGGTGGTTTTGATGGCGACTGCAACGATAACGTCATTGCAGGTAATGCCATCGGCACCAACCAGGCAGCAACACTGAATGGCGGTAACCTGGGTTATGGCATTTATTTCGCACGCTCCAACCCCGGCTATACTGTGAACAACAACCTGGTGGGTTCAAATTATGACGGCCTCGGTGATCCGGATGAACGCAACCTGATCCATAACAATACGGGTAACGGCATTGCCACAGATGGCTCTGTAGATGCCGTGTCCCTGGTGAATAACCAGTTTTCTGCCAATAGCTTCGCCAACAATGGCGGGCTGGGCATTGACCTGGGCAATAACAGCGTTACCATCAATGATGACGGCGATGGAGATGTAGGCCCCAATGGTTACTTCAATGCACCGGTGATCACTTCCGTGCAACTGACCGGCAGCAACGACCTGGTAATAGAAGGTTTTTCCCGGCCCAACAGCGTCATTGAATTTTATATTGCCGATGCAGGACCTAATCAGCCCGCCGGATTCCTGAAGGATTTTGGTGAAGGCCAGACCCTGATTGTGCGTGTACAGGACGATGGTTCCCTGGATGTGCCCGATGAAAATATCGGCGGCACCGGTACCTATGATGGCACCATGGAAGGTTCAGGCGCCGGCGGCACCCGCTCGGAAGCTGCTTTCCGTTTTACTATCCCTTCCTTCCTGTTCCCGGCAGGCGCTACCATCAATGCCAGCACCCGGATCACGGCCCTGGCTTTTGCCAGCGCCACAACGCCTTCCAGCACTTCTGAATTCAGTGGCGTGGCCACTATAGTAGTTACCCCGGTAACCCTGCTGGACTTCAGCGCCCAGTTGAACAATAAGAATGTACTGGTGAAATGGCGCACTACCAACGAGGTCAACAACAGTCATTTTGAAGTCCTGAAAAGTACGGATGGCAGCCTGTACACCAGCATTGGTACTGTGCTTCCCCAATCCGGTACTGTCAATGAGTATAGTTTCCTGGATGCCGGTATCACTGCACCCGTTAACTATTATCGCCTGAAACAGGTGGATATTGATGGTCGGTCCACGCTGAGCAAAATACTTTCTGTCCGGGCCGACCTGGGCACGCTGGTGGCCAAAGCCACTCCCAATCCTTTCAGCAGTTTCCTCAATCTATCCTACCAGCTGAAACGCACAGAACCCTTACGACTGCGTTTGTTCAACCTGGCTGGCGTACCATTGCGGACCTATACCCTGAAAGGCGCTGCGGGAGTAAATACCATGCAGCTGACAGACCTGGACAACCTGCCCAAAGGCGTGTATATACTGGAACTGAGTGGTGAGCAACTGCAGTTCCGCCAACAGCTGATCAAACAATAAAGAAGTTTGGGACGAACCTATTCCAGTACCGGCCTGTGTTTGTTACAGGTAACCTGCTGAATTGGTTCGTCCCAACCTATTCTTCAAAACATAGAAAAGCGAAGGGTTTACAAACAGGGCGTTGCCTTGCCTGTAAACCCTTCGCTTTATACGTTTCTTAGAAGTTATAGTAATGCTACATGCCTCCCGGCATCTTGCGTTCCTGGCGGTTATTCTTGAGGGAAGGATCCATTTCAATGGCCTTGTCGCACAGCTGCTGGCCCTTCTGTTTTTCCCCTTTTTTGATGTAGGACATGCCGATCATAAAAAGGGCGTTGGCATTTTCTTTATCAACGGCCAGCACCTGGTCCCACTGGTCAATAGCTTCCTGGTATTTGCCGGACTTGTAGTAGGCGTCGGCAATATCATACATCAGTTCCTTGTCGTTCGGTTTGCGTGCCAGCACCTGCTTCAGGTATCCGGCCCCCTTTTCAATGTCGCCCACGTTCATATAGGCGCTGCCCAGGTTCTCCAGGAAATCGTTGGTCTGTTTATAGCCTTTGGCGGCGGCCTTCTCAAACCAGTAGATGGCTTTTTTATCATCGGGGATAGCGTAGTAGGTCAGCCCGGCTTCATACATCCAGTTGACACGGGTGGAATCCCGTTCAATGGCCTGCTCGTAACAGCCGGCGGCTCTTTTATAATTGCTCATTTCAATAAAGCAGCGGCCGGCAATATAGGGGATCTCTGCATTGTTGGGATGGTCCTTGAAAGCGTACTCGCAGTATTTGAGGGCTTCGCCATAGTTCTCCTGTTCATAATAGGCTTTAGCCATGATGAAGTTGACGGGCTGCCCGATCTTTCTTTTTTTCATCTCCCCGGCATACCTGATCACATCATCCCAGGCCCGCATATTCACGGAGAGATGGGCCAGCTTTTCAATGATGTAGGGATCGGCAGGATCAATCTTTTCTGCTTTCTGGAACTGTACACGGGCTTCGGCATAGCGGTTCTGTTCAATCAGCACATCGCCCAGGGCGGTCAGTGTCTGCTTATTGCCGGCGGAAAATTCAAGTGAGCGGAGGAAATGTTTTTCAGCTTCGCGGTAGCGGCGGGCCTCCTTTTCTGTCAGGCCTTTCTGGTGGTAGAAGGTGGCACTGTCTTTATCTTGTGCGTTGCATACGGTCACACAAATAACAGATAGCCACACGATCAGGTACTTTCGCATAGATAGTAGATTTTTCGGCAAGGGTTTCCAAAAGGTTGGGTCTCCGGTAAAAGTAGTGCTTATTTCAGAACTACGGCCCCTAACGGGGGCAGGTGAACATTTATTTCATAGAGTCCCTCCTTTTTATCAACAAGTGTAGTGCCAATCTCTGGGTTAAACACATCTCCTGTGCCCCAATACTTTTTATCGTCACTATTGAAGATTTCTTTCCACACCTCTTTACCGGTAGCGTATACTTTCCAGTCCATTCTGACGGTAGGCGTCAGGTTAAGTATGACCAGGAGATCGTTTTCCGGCAGGCGGCCCTTGCGGCGGTAAACGATCACACATTCATTGCGGTGGCTGAGGTCTACCCATTCAAAGCCGAAGATATTGAACTGGTTCTCGTAGAGGGCCGGTTCGGCGCGGAGCAGGGCGTTGAGGTCCCTGACGCAATCTTTCAGGAGGCGGTGTGAATCAAATTGCAGGAGATCCCATTGCAGCTCACTCTTATAGTTCCACTCACTGGTGGCGCCAAATTCATTACCCATGAACAGCAGTTTGCCGCCGGGATGGGTGAACATATAGGTGTAGAGGGTGCGCAGGTTGGCAAATTTCTGCCAGTCGTCCCCCGGCATTTTATACAGCATGGGGCTTTTGCCATGCACCACTTCATCATGACTGAGGGGCAGCATAAAGTTCTCATCATAGTAATACATCATACTGAATGCGAACTTATCCTGGTGATAGGGCCGGTGAACGGGATCTATCTTAAAATAGTTGAGGGTGTCATGCATCCAGCCCATCATCCATTTCATGCCAAAGCCCAGGCCGTCGGTATAGGTTGGGCGGGAAACGCCGGGCCAGTCGGTGGCTTCTTCGGCAATGGTCTGGGTATCCGGGAAATCGCGGAAGATGGTCTCATTGAGATCCTTAATGAAAGCAATAGCTTCCAGGTTCCCATCTCCCCCATATTCATTGGGTTCCCATTGCCCGGTTGAGCGGGAATAGTTGAGCTTGAGCATGGAGCTTACGGCATCTACGCGGATACCGTCCGCATGGTATTTATCCAGCCAGTAACGGGCGCTGCTGATCAGGAATGATTTTACCTCGCCGCGTTTATAGTTGAAGATATAACTGTTCCAGTCGGGGTGAAAGCCCTTGCGCATATCCTTGTATTCGTAGGTATGGTCGCCATCAAACATGAAGAGCCCGTGTGCGTCATAGGGAAAATGCGAGGGTACCCAGTCCAGCAGTACGCCGATACCTTCCTTATGGAACTCGTCTACCAGCTGCATGAAGCCCTGCGGATCGCCGAAGCGGGAAGTGGGGGCAAAATAACCGGTGCCCTGGTACCCCCAGCTGCCATCAAAGGGATGTTCGTTGACCGGCATGAATTCCACATGGGTGAAGCCCATTTCCTTTACGTAGGGCACCAGGCGCTCGCGGATGCTGTCATAGCTGTTATAGCTTTCCTCGTTGTGCTTATCGGGCCGCATCCAGCTGGCCAGGTGAACCTCGTACACGCTCCAGGGAGCGTTGAGGCCATTGTGCTGCCGGCGTACATTCATCCATTCCTTGTCCTGCCACTGGTATTCCAGGTTCCAGGTAATGGAAGCGGTATAGGGCCTGCATTCCCAGAAATTGGCAAAGGGATCGCCTTTGTCCATCTTCCGGCCTTTGAAGCCGTGGATATGGTATTTATAGGCCTCGCCTTTGGGCAGGCCGGGGATGAACCCTTCCCAGATACCGGATTTATCCAGCCGCACAAACAAAGGGTGTGCTTCGGTATCCCAGTTATTGAAATGTCCGATGACGGAAATATAGGTGGCGTTGGGAGCCCAGACGGCAAAATAATAACCGGGCTGGTCCAGCACAGTGCGTGGCTGTGCGCCGAACAAATTATACAGGCCGTAGTGGGTGCCCTGCTGAAAATTATGGATATCTTCTTCGGAGAATAAGGAGTAGTTCCACACCGGTTTGGTGCTGTCTACAAAATGGATGTCTTCGTATTTACCGGTAGCCAAGGGGATCATGTGTTGGTGGTGCTTAAAGTTAACGCGAAAAAGAATATGCCGCGTAACCGGCGGACGGCAAGATGGAAATTGACGAAATAAATACCCATTTTCTATGGACCATAAAAAAGAGGCTGCACCAGGGGTACAGCCTCTTGCTATGTTAAAAAGGTATTATCAGATCACGAAGCCATCCGGTAATATGGCGCCTTTTTTCACTACCACCACACCATCTTTAATGGTATAGAGGGAATGATCAGTATTGTCCATATTGGGGCTGCCGTTGATGCGCACATCGTTCCCGATGCGGCAGTTCTTATCAATGATGGCATTTTTGATATAGCAGCGTTCCCCGATACCCAGCTTGGGCAGTCCTTTCTGTGTGCTGCTGCTCATTTCCTCGATGGTCTCAAAATAATCCGAGCCCATGATATAACTGCTGACAATGGTACTGCCGTGGCCGATACGGCTGCGGATACCGATCACGCTGTTCTCAATGCGGCTGGCATTGATGATACAGCCTTCGGCGATGATGGTCTTTTCCAGCGTGGTGCCGCTGATCTTGGCGGGCGGCAGCATGCGGGCGCGTGTATATACGGCGTTGGAATTATCAAACAGGTTAAAAGGCGGAATATCCTGCGTGAGGGCCAGGTTGGCTTCAAAGAAGGAGTAGATATGGCCGATATCGGTCCAGTAGCCATCATACTGGTAGCTGATGACCTTATAGGTCTCCAGTGATTTTGGCAGGATCTCCTTACCGAAGTCGGTATAGTCCTTATATACGTCCATTAGGAGGTCTATAAGGAGCTTGCGGTTGAAGATATAGATACCCATGGAAGCCAGGTAGTTCCTGCCCTGGCGTTGCATGTCCTCGCCGGTATCGCTGACCCAGTCGGGCAGCAGATCCGCCTTGGGCTTTTCGGTGAAAGCGGTGATGGTCTGGTCCTGGTCTGCTTTCAGGATACCGAAATCGGAGGCTTCACGGCCGGCCACGGGAATGGTGGCGATGGTGATGTCTGCGTTCTTTTCGATATGGTCATTCAGCATCTTCTGGAAGTCCATCTGGTAGAGCTGGTCGCCGGAGAGGATCAGCACATATTCACAATCATGCTGGCTCAGGTGGCGGAGGGACTGCCTTACGGCATCGGCAGTACCCTGGTACCAGCTGGTGCTGTCCGGGGTTTGCTCGGCCGCAAGGATATCCACGAAGGCGCTGCTGAAGACACTGAAATGGTAAGTATTCTTAATGTGTTTATTGAGCGATGCGGAATTGTACTGGGTCAGCACAAACATCCGGTTGATGCCGGAGTTGATACAATTCGAAATGGGGATGTCCACCAACCTGTATTTACCGGCAATAGGAACAGCGGGTTTGGAACGGCTTGCCGTCAGTGGATACAGGCGTGTGCCGGCGCCACCTCCGAGAATGACAGCAATCACTTTTTTACTCATACGTTTGCAATTTTAATATTATACGCGCAGGTTTCTTACTGTAGGGTTTCCTTCACTAATTTACGATAACATGGGCTTAATTCAGCGGGTAGGTCCCAGGAGGGCGGCATATACATCCACGTATTGCTGCACACTGTTCTCCCAGCTGAAGTCGAGCGCCATCATCCGGCGCCTGACCTGCCTCATTTTCTCTTTGTCCTGATACAATTCTGTTGCCCGCCATACAGCGTGGGTGATATCCCCCACTTCGGTATAATTGTAACAGATACCATAACCATCTGTTTCCCCGAAATCAATCACGGTATCCTTCAACCCGCCGGTCCTGCGCACCATGGGGATGGTACCATAGCGCATGGAATATAGCTGGTTGAGGCCGCAGGGCTCTACCCTGGAGGGCATGAGCAGGAAATCTGACCCTGCGTAGATGGTATGGCTCAGGCCTTCATTGTATCCGATGAAGACGTTGTAATCGTATTGTGACAGGGGCTTCAGCGCCTGCAGGCCGGCTTCCACTTCGGGAAAGCCGGTGCCGAGCATGAGAAAGTTCATGCGCCGGCCGATATGGAAAAAAGAGTCACCGATGACCCGGGGCAGCAGATCGGCCCCCTTCTCTCCTACCAGCCTGCCGATAAAGCTGATCAACGGCTTGTCCGGGTCCAGCCCGAACTGCTCACAGAGGGCCATCTTGTTCTGCAGTTTGCCTGCTTCCAAGGTGGCTATGTCATAATGGTTGATCAGGTATTCATCGGTGGCAGGGTCCCAGACTTTGGCATCGATGCCGTTTAGTATGCCTATACATTTCCCTTTTTCATATTCAAAGAGGGGTTCCAGGCCATTGCTCATGTACCGGAGCTCTTCCATATAGCTGGGACTGACGGTGGTCACTTTCCAGGCGGAGCGAATACCGCAGGCCAGCGGGTTGATGGTATTGTTCCATTCCAGCAGGCCCCATTTCCAGGTATCCCACTGGGGAATATAGATGCTTTTATCCCAGCCCATCCAGCCCTGGTACTGGGCATTGTGGATGGTGAGCACGGAAGGAATGCCGGCCAGCGACTGGTAGCGGTAGCAGTGCTTCATCATGAATGGGATCAGTGCCGTGTGGTGGTCATGCACATGGATCACATCCGGGCGGTGACGCCAGGCGTTGACCCAGTCCAGCACTGCAATCTGGAAACCAACGAAACGTTCTGTGTCGTCATCGTAACCATATACTTTTTCCCTGTCCAGCAGGCCGTTGATATCCACCAGGTAGAGGTCAAAGCCGAGGACATTGTGTTTTTCCTTGATAACCGTGAATTCAAAGAACCAGTTGCCCAGGTTACTGTAGCCCTTATGCACCACTTCCCATTCATTGGCGTATAGGAATTTGGTGCGGTACATAGGTATGACCACTTTGGCTATATGACCCTGGTTGTTGAGGTATTTTGGCAGAGCCCCTACTACATCTCCCAATCCGCCTGCCTTTGCTACGGGGTAACACTCTGCGCTGACATGTAAAATTTCCATAACTCCTGTCTGTAAGTTTCAAATAATTTCCTTTTTCAATTTAGGAAGGGTTTTTCATTTATCGGTACAATTTTTTGAATTTCATTACAAAAGCCATTCCCAGGTCATTTGTTCAAATACTGTCATTTATTTTTAGATGTTTTTATAACACATCTTCAAAAATCGACTACTTTTAGAAAATTTTTTTCCTACCTAAGTCAAACGATTGAAATGAGTCAACAAACAAAATGGTCCCAGTTTGGTGTTCTGATGTCAGTTTTCTTCTTCTGGGGTTTTGTTGCTGCTTCCAACAGCATCTTTATCCCTTTCTGTAAAGAATATTTTAAGCTTGACCAAATCCAATCCCAACTCATAGGTTCTGCCTACTACGGCGCCTATTTCTATGGTTCTTTGCTCCTTTACCTGGCATCCTACATCAGCGGTACTGATCTGCTGAACAAGATCGGTTACAAAAAAGGGATCATTTATGGACTGTTAATCTCAGTTGTGGGCGCAGTAGCCCTTGCCATTTTCAGTGGCTCCGCCGGGGTTACCTTTGGCCTGGTGCTGGTTTCTTTCTTCATTATTGCCCTTGGTTTCTCCCTGCAGCAGACTGCTGCTCAGGCTTTTGCCCTGGCCCTGGGACCTCCCGAAACAGGATCCCACCGCCTGACCATGACCGGCTCATTGAACTCTTTCGGTACCCTGCTGGGACCTATTGTGGTGAGTGTGCTGCTTTTTGGTTCTGTAACAGAAGGCGCTCATGCTGATATCAGCAGCATCCAGACACTCTATTTCTTCCTGGCTGCCCTCTTCATTGTTGTTTCAATCGTTTTTGCTATTTCCAAACTGCCCAAGACCACTTCCGACGAAAAGCTGGAAAAAAGTCCCAAGGCCCTGCTTTGCCTCGTTATCATTGGTTTCCTCTTCCTGCCCGTGCTGTTCTCTGACGTAGTGAAAGATGAACTGGGCATCAAAAAAGGCATTACCATCTTTACCTGCCTGGCCCTGATCCTGATTGTATTATTTGGCTCTATGGTACTGGCCTCCCGCAATAAACACGGCTGGGGCGCCATGGCTTACCCCCAGATGGTACTGGGTATGATTGCCATCTTCATCTATGTAGGCGTGGAAGTGACCATCGACAATAACTTTGGCGCCCTGCTCAAACTGCCTGAATTTGGCGGTTATGACGAGGCGCATATCTCCCACCTGATCTCCCTGTACTGGGGCAGCTTAATGATTGGCCGATGGACAGGCGCCATGAGCATTTTCAACGTTTCCAAGGCTACCAAGCGCCTGCTGGTGATCGGCGTGCCTTTCCTGGCATTCGGTATCATCCTGATCGTTAACCTGATCAAGGGCAACGAGGTCATTGACCTGCTCCCCTATGTCATCTGTATTGCCATTGCTGTAGCCGCTTTCCTGTGGTCCGGCGACAAACCCGTGAAGCAATTGCTGACTGTATGCGTACTGGGTGTAATTGCTGTGGTGATCGGCCTGCTCACCACCGGTATGGTAGCCAACTTTGCGCTGATCAGCTGCGGTCTGTTTGCTTCCGTTATGTGGCCCTGTATCTTTGCACTGGCCCTCACCGGTCTGGGCAAATACACCAGCCAGGGATCTGCCTTCCTGATCATGATGATCCTGGGTGGCGCTATCATCCCCCCGGCACAGGGTGCTATCATTGATATTGATAAACTGAATGCTGATTCTGGCATTGCCAGCACTACCAGCTTCACCCATCTTTCATATATCGTTCCGTTACTTTGCTTTGCTTACCTGATCTGGCATACCCTGAAAACCAAAAGTGTGCTGAAGAGCCAGGGACTGGATGTTGACGCACAGGCAGTAGCAGCACATTGATCCTACAATCATGGAAAATTATCTTATAAACCCTACTACAGATATGGTGAGTCATCGACAGGAATATGCCATTGGTATCGACATTGGTGGAACCAATACGGTGTTCGGTACAGTGGATCACCGGGGTGACATTTCCTATCGCGGCGCCATCTCTACCCGTAAGCACGCCACGCCTGAGCTCTTCATTGAAGAATTGTACGAGGCGCTGCAACCCGCTATTGAGCATGTAGGCGGTATTGACCTGGTGCGGGGCATCGGTATCGGCGCTCCCAATGGCAACTATTATAATGGTACTATTGAGTATGCACCCAACCTGCCCTGGCGCGGGGTGATCCAGCTGCGGCAGATGATCTCTGATAAGTTCGGGGTACCCTGCTCTCTCACCAATGACGCCAATGCGGCGGCAGTAGGTGAAATGATGTATGGCGTGGCCCGCGGTATGAAGGATTTCATCATGATCACCCTGGGTACCGGTGTTGGCAGTGGTATTGTGGCCAATGGTCAGCTGATCTATGGACACGATGGTTTTGCCGGCGAACTGGGACATACCATGATCATTCCCGATGGCCGTCTGCACAAAGGCACCGGTCTGCGCGGTTCCCTGGAATCCTATGCTTCTGCCACCGGTGTGGCGCTGACGGCCAATGAATTCCTGGAAAGGAATACAGCTGCCGGCAGCCTGCTGCGCAATTATGAACCTTCCGAGATCGATTCCCGGATCGTGTATGAATGCGCTATGCAGGGCGATGCTATTGCCCAGGAAGTATATGAGTTCACCGGTAAGGTACTGGGTCTGGCCCTGGCCAATTTTGTGATGTTCTCTTCTCCCGAAGCTATCATCCTGTTTGGCGGTATGACCAAGTCTGGCGACCTGATCCTGAACCCCACGCGTGAGCATATGGAAAAGAACCTGCTGCCCATCTTCCAGAACAAGGTGAAGCTGCTCTTTTCCGAACTCAAGGAAGCGGATGCCGCTATCCTGGGCGCCAGCGCGCTGGTCTGGGAAATGAAAGCGTAAAAGGATAACACTATCCATAAAAAAGAACAGTCAGCGTACCTGGTGCGCTGACTGTTCTTTTTTTATGCATTTTCCGTTACCGGGGCTGGAGCCCCGGCGGAAAGGACTTTTATTTAAGCGAAGAGAAGTTGAGCTGGTCCATTGCTTTTTCCAGCTCGGACAGTTCAATGCCCTCACCCCGCAGGGTTACGGCAAAGCGCTGATTCACTATGAACACGATCTCTGAATTGATCTGATCATATGATTTTTTCTGTTCCACTTTGGCGCGGTATCCTTTCAGATCGGTGGTCTTTTCAAAACCGCCTTCGGTCTCTTTTTCCATGTCCATGTTCAGGCCAAAGATCTGCAGGGAAACCAGGGCGCTGCCGGCTTCGCCAGCACCATCCATAATGGTCAGGGATACTTCTTTGTTGTCACTGCCCTTGAACTTGGACTCGGCCATGGCCAGGTCTGCATAGAGTTGGTTGCCTACGCTGAAGCTGGTCCTCTTGATGCCCAGCAGCTCAGCAGGGATGGCGCTTTTCAGCTGGTCGTTGCTGACGGGTTTGGCCTCGGCCAGTTTTTTCTGGAAGGCTTCAAAATCGCCCATTTTCTCGGAGGCTTTGCTGATCTCACGCAAGCCTTTGGCGGCGTCTGCAAGACTGGCTGATTTTTCTTCGGTCTGCTCAGCAGCAGGTGCATCGGCAGCATCCTTTTGCTGACGACCGCCACAGGCAGTCATAACAATACCTAAGCCGGCTACGGCAATGAGTGTAGTCACTTTCATGTTCTTGATTTGTTAGGTGTTTAAAAGACTTACGGTAGCAGTTGGGCCCACAATAATAGGTAAATAATCATGAATCCTGCCAGCAGCCTTATTAAATTACCCGTTTACCTTCTTGTCCGCCGGGGATGTTCGCGGATAATGAAAACGGCCGGGACAGGGCGCTGGCCGGTTTTATCGGAAGGCTGTATGGTCTCCCTGCCGTTCACCAGCATGCAGCTGCTGCCGCCTCCGTCCAGGTTGAGCGCTTCCATGCAGCCCAGGTTGATGAGGATACGGGCTTCTTCCTGCAGGCTGGCGCCTTCAGCTACGCCGGGAAACCGGCCCTGTACCACCAGGATGATCAGTTTGCCGCTGAGCGTATAGCCCATAGCGGTGCGCGGGTGTAGGTCGTTGAGCCCATCTACAAACAGCTGTTCTTCCCGGTTGGTAATGTATACGGACTGGTCTTTGACCAGCACGGGTCCGCCGCCTACAGCAGTATGCATGCGCCATTTTTTCCAGTACTCCAGCGTGTGCAGGTCTTTGATGGTTGGATCAGGCGTAGCGCCTTTGGCAACAATGGGATTGGCTTCAAAAGCCAGGGGCCAGCGTGCAGCCGTATCCGTGAAAACCCAGGCCACATCCGGCTTGCGGTTCTTGCGGATGCCGATGGCACCGCGGGTGGGATAATAAAATGAATCACTGCGGATACTTTTTACAGCAGGCAGGTTATAGGCCTGCAGCTTGCCGTTCCGGATCACCAGGTTGAGGTTCTGGTTGGTTTCAAAAGAGAAGAAAGTGGTATTGACCACCACCAGTGGTTTCCCTTCCTGCTCATAATATTTGGAAGGGGTAAAACGCTGGCCTCTTCCTACCTGGGCGGTGAAGTCCAGCTGCCTGTTGTTGAGATCGGCTTCCAGGTACCAGGCCTGGAATGGCCGGCCATTGAGGGAATCACTGGTGCGGTACAGTTTAATGCCTTTGGGCAGTGGGCCATAACTGCTGTCGGCCGGCTGCCAGCGCAGCTGGGCAAAAGAAAAGGGAGCACTCAGTATCAGCAGAATGCTCCCCAGGAGAATAGTTTTCATCATATAGTGAAGGCGCTACACGAGCGCGGCTTTTTCCTGTTCCCAGATCATCCGGCCATAACCCTCGATGACGTGTTTATTACTATGGTAAGAAGAACGGACCAGCGGACCGCTTTCTACATAATCAAACCCAAGTCCGTAGCCTATCTCACGCAGTTCGGCAAATTCATCCGGATGAACAAAACGGATCACGGGCAGGTGTTTGTGGGTGGGCTGGAGGTACTGACCAATGGTCACCACGTCCACACCGCTGTTGCGAAGATCGCGCAGGGACTGCACTACTTCCTCCTTTTGTTCGCCCAGGCCCATCATGATACCGCTCTTGGTACGCATGCCGCCGGCTTTGAGGACCTTGAGGGTTTCCATGCTTCTCCAGTATTTGGCCTGGATCCTCACCTGGCGGGTGAGCCTTTCCACGGTTTCAATATTATGGGAAACCACTTCGGGAGCGGCTTCTACTACGCGCTGGATATCTTCCTGCTTGCCTTTGAAATCAGGGATCAAGGTTTCCAGTGTACAGTCGGGATTCAGCGACTTAATGGCTTTAATAGTATTGTGCCAGATGGTGCTGCCGCCGTCCTTAAGCTCGTCCCGGTCAACCGAGGTGATAACCGCATGCCGTACTTTCATCAGGAAGATGGCTTCAGCCACCCGCTGGGGTTCGTCCCAGTCCACTGATTCGGGCCGGCCGGTGGCTACGGCGCAGAAGCCGCAGCTGCGGGTGCAGACATTGCCGAGGATCATGAAAGTGGCCGTGCCCTCGCCCCAGCATTCACCCATATTGGGACAGTTACCGCTTTCGCAGATGGTGTGCAGTTTATGGTGGTCTACCAGGCCGCGGACATGCTTGTAGCTGTCGCCGGTAGGTAATTTAACCCGGAGCCAGTTGGGTTTCTTGATCTTCGATTCAGTTTCGTTGACTCTATTGATGATCGGTAATTCCTGCATAATTCAGATTTCAGTGAGCGGATCGTATAAACTAACAAGGAAAAGGTTTGAAAGTTTACGAACGTCCTGGTAGCCTGTTGACTGTAGTAAAAGCACAGTTTCCAGACCTGTTGATGGCCGGCTCCCGGTTGTTTTGTGCAAACAGGGCGGGTTAGCTGGCGGATAGCTGCAAAAATACTCACTTTACCGGCAATCCGCACAGATTACATTTCCCCACTATGTTCATGATTTTCGCCGGCCAAAGAGGAAGCTGACGTAGGCGTTGAAAAATAGGTTCTTTTCCTTCTGGTAGGCCATTTGCGGGATCTTATTGGCATAGTATTCCACATTGAGGCCTGCTTCTATAGCGGTAACGGTTTCATTGAACCGGCCCCAGTCGAACCGGAGTGCAGCCTTGGCATGGGCGCCCGGGCGGATCTTTACATCCCCCCAGCCCACGGTGAAACCAGAAGCGCCGGCAATAAAATAGTTGCTGTCAATGATGGTGGGATAGGTGGATTTAAATAATTCCCCTCCCTGCTGGGTCTTGGAGACCTTTACATAATAGGGTTTTACCATGCCGGCGCTGAGTCCACCGGTATAGATAGCCATAACGGCCACCCCGTTCTTATTGCCTTTACCGCCAATGATGCGTTGCTGGCCGGCACTCAGTTTTAACTGGTAAAAATTATTCATTTTCCCGAAGATCACGGTATTGCTGCTGAAACCGCCATCGCTCCAGGAGAAGCGTTTTTCCTTATTGTGTTTTTTCTCGTTCAGTTCTATCCCGTAAATAGTGGCTATGCGCGGGCTTTTGAAGCGGCCCATTTCATAGGAAATGCCGTAGCCGTCCGAGTTGATCTTAATTCCGAATACGCTTTGTTTACTGAAGATGATCTCCCCTTCCTCCTCCAGCTTCAGCAGGGCGTTGATCCGCTCCCTTTTGGCGGCTTTCTGGTCCTGCTTAGCAGTGGGCGATTTAGGCCTTGGATTGTTCTGAGCCCATGCTGTTGTTGCTATAGTTCCGATCAGCAGGAGTGCGACGATTTTCTTCACCGGCTTTGATTTAATTATTCAACGTAAATTTAAGGCAAAAATACATAGCTAATGACCTCTTCTATAGTTTACGAAGGAAACCTAAGGACGGTTTGTACGCATTTAAAATCAGGCACTACTATTGAAACGGACGCTCCCCTTGACAACCAGGGCCTGGCCGAACGTTTTTCCCCCTCCGACCTGGTAGCTACGGCCCTCGGGTCCTGCATGATGACCATCATGGGCATTAAGGCCAGGGATATGCAGGTGGACCTGGCGGGTGTAAAGATCGACGTGGAGAAGCTGATGAAGGCGGAGCCCCGCAGGATCGGTGGAATTAATTTAACATTTCATTTCCCCGAAACGCTGCAACTGGATGAAAAGCAACGGACCATCCTGGAAAGAGCAGCCCATACCTGCCCCGTTATCTATAGCATCCACCCCGATATTGAAGTGAAAGTTACTTTTAACTGGCCGGTAAGCGCTTAAGTTGACTGCTGGTTTTCAACAGGGCCACCCCTGCCGGGCATTGCAGGCATTTTTTGGGATCGCACCAGGCCGTTTTCAACGCTATCAGGGCCTGGCTGTCCGCTGCATGCCGGCAGGTGATGCCCAGCTGTTCAAACTGCCGTGTAATGGTATTGGCTTCCGCCGGCAGTTCTTCCAGCCACTGCTGCACCCGTTCCTGGCAGCCTGTCTCCGGCCGCCATTTCCCATAGGCAAAAAGGACCGGAATAACCGCATTGATAATAATGGAGTCTGCCACCTGCCCGCCCAGCCGCTTGGGCATTGCCGCCGCCGGCTGGTCCAGGGTATAGTGCGTGTCCCAGTAAGCACTGGCGGCGGGCTGTAACCATTGCCGCAACTGCCGGACGGAACGGGCCTCCTTCATTATGGAGAAAAGCGGGCCCGACCGGTGCAGCAGCATGGCCAGCTGGGCCAGCCGCAGGGTAGGAAAGCTCACCGGCCGCATCCGCAAAAAATGAACGGGGTAAGGATTAGGGACCAGCCCGTATTTATTCCTGTAAAAGCGATATTCCTGCTGCAGCCATTTCGGGTATGCTTCCCTGAAAGGTTTCTCCAGCAGCCACGCCTGCCCCAGCAGCAGGGCTTCCAGTTGTGGCAGCTGGTGGCGGTGCCTGGCCAGCAGGGCTATAGGCAGGCTCCTGGCGATGGCTTCAAAAGCTTCTCCATTCACCTTTCCTCCAAACTGGCGGGCCAGCAGCCACCAGCATGTTTCTTCCCAATGAAATTGGTTCTGTTGCAGCCATAGCTCTACCTGTGCTGCTTTCTGCGTGATCCTGTCCGCCAGCAGGCGGTCTTTCCAGGCTATCCAGACAAGGGGATGAACAGTGCGCAGCTGGTGCTGGCAGGGAATAAAGGCCCGGCTGTTCATCCAGCTTTCATACTGGTGGAGCAGCAGTTTGGGCACCCGGTTACAAAGCTCCAGTACGGGCAGCGGATGGATGCTTTGCGGGAGGTCGTTTTCCCAGACCACATGCAGGATCAGGTTGCTGTAGTTGGGATCCTGCTGGTGGGCGTGCCGGTGCCAGTGGGAAGTTTTACAATGCAGTTCCACCGGCCCGGTCCACAGGAAACTGCCCAGGCGGATACGCGCCATCAGGAAATCAGGCCCCTGATCCGGGTTAGACCGGCCGGGATGCAATACGGTGATGGCCTCGCCATTGGTGAGCCGCAGCTCATCCTGGTTGAAATAGCGGAACTGCCAGATAAACTGCAACAGCTTTTCTGTTATCATGGAACATCATTTTAAGAATAAAAAATGGGCTGATGTTCTCTTGTCTTTTTTAAACGGGGATGGTCGTATATATATCGGCGGTAGATTGTAAAGCTACAGCAGGTGGGGCAATTGAACAAAAAAAAATGGATCAGCCGGGAAGCTGCCGGAGGGCCTGCACTACCCTGCTGACAGGCAGCCCCATGACGTTGTAGAAATCGCCATCCACTTTACGGATACCGGTCACCCCTATCCATTCCTGGATGGCGTAGGCGCCGGCCTTATCGTAGGGCTGGTATTTGTCAACATAAAAAGCGATCTGTTCCGGACTGAGCTCATGGAACCATACCGTGGTAGTATCCGCAAAAGCCAGTTCCTGTCCCTGGTGCAGGATCACTACGCCGGTGATTACCTGGTGCTGTTTGCCGGAGAGCCGGCCCAGGGTATCAATGGCTTCCTGCCGGCTGGCAGGTTTGCCGATAATGGTATTGTCCAGCACCACCACTGTATCAGCCGCCAGGATAGGCAGCGGCCAGGTGAGGCTGGTATAGGTAGCGCCCTGTTGTACGGCCAGCGCTTTGTTGCGGGCAATATGTACGGGAATAGATGCAATATCCAGGTGGTCAGGATAGCTTTCATCCGTAGGTTGCAGGATGATCTCGAAAGGTACTTCGGCCCATTCCAGTAATTGTTTGCGGCGTGGCGATTGCGAGGCCAGCACTATACGTTGGGTAGCTAACATGATCAGGCGTAAATTTTAAAGAATACCATGGAGAGGATACCGGTGAACATCACCAGTTTCACCCAGGTGCTCAGTTCATGAAATTGCCCGGGGGATATGGCCGGGAACAGTTTGCGCAGGATCCGGATCAGGGGAATGATCACCAGGGCCAGGCAGTACAGGGCGGACCACCACCACTGGTAGGGCAGTACATAAGCCTGCACAATAAGCAGTGCGGCTATCAGCACCACCAGCCAGGTAGCGATAAATAATTTGGCGGCCTGCACGCCCCAGACAATGGGCATGGTGCGGCAGCCATAGCGTTCATCGCCCTGCATATCTTCAATATCCTTGATCACTTCCCTTATCAGGCTGATGATAAAAGCAAAGCTGCCATATAGGAAAGTGAGGCGGAGCAGCTTGGATAAATTCACGCCGGCAAAGGCTGAATAGTACAGGCTTGCCTGGAAATGCACCAGGAAGCCTACCACCAGTACCACCCATGCAGTGAGTAGTGAGATAATAATATTACCGCTTAATATTTTCTTTTTGAAAGTGGTGGAATAGAACCAGAGGGCAATTACGCAGGCGGTATTGACGGGCGCCAGCCACCAGGCGCCTGTTTTCCAGGCCACATAGAAACTGAGCAGGATACCGAGAATGGAAAGGCCCATATGCCATACAATAGCCCAGCGGCGGGAGATCAGTTTTTCCACTACCATTTTAGTGGGTTTGTTGACCCTGTCTATGTTGAGATCAAAATAATCATTGATAATATAGCCACCGGCGGCTATCAGTACGGAGGCCAGCATCAGGAGCATGAACTGACTGAGAGAAAGCGGTACAGCGGTACCAGCCTGCTGAAATACAGGCACTGCAATACAATAGTAAAACAGTAACTGCGTCAGTACGATGAACAGCAGGTTCAGGGTTCTGACCAACTTGAAAAAGGCTGCCAGCAACTTCATGGAGGCGCTAAGATAAGGGGAAAAAACCAGGATAGCAAGGTAGTAACATCAGTGGTGGCAACCAGTACAGGCTACCGGCTGGCAATATCCGTAACTACTTCCCAGTGCTGGTTCAGCTTCAATACTTTTTCCACCACATCACGAACGCAGCCCGCGCCGCCATTATGGGGAGAGATGTACCGGGCTATCTGTTTGATCTCGGGAACGGCGTCTGCCGGGGCGCAGGGCATGCTGATACTTGTCATGACAGCATAGTCAGGAATATCATCACCCATGAACAGTACTTCACCGGGTTGCAGTCCATGCTCTTCCATGTATGCGGCCAGCTTTGCTTTCTTGTTGCTGATACCCATAAATACATCCTTAATGCCGAGATGGTTCAGGCGGAGAATAGCAGGGTCTGATACGGAGCCTGAGATCACCGCTACGCGATAACCTCTTTTTACAGCCAGCTGGAGGGCAAAGCCATCCTTGATATTCATTTTACGGATAAACTGGCCATTGTCCAGGATGAGCAAAGAGCCATCCGTGAGCACGCCATCCATATCAAAGACAAAAGTGGTGACGGCCTTGAACTGATCTAATAGGGTCATGCTGTTTGCTGCTTATTGCTTATTGTACACCAGGTTTTTCTGAACAATCATATCAGAGACCACATTCACTGCTTCCTGCAGGTAGATATCCTTGGTGCGGAGTGCAGTGATCCATTGTTTGAAGCGTTCCAGTTTGGAGGGATCGTATTCAAATTTTTTGAGGTCTTCAGTCAGGGCGCTGGCGTCCAGTTCTTTGGTCAGCTTGTTAAGTGACTCAATCTGTTTAACGGTAGCCTTGATCTTTTTCTGTTCATCCTGGTACTTCTTCAGCTGGAGGGTGGCTACTTTCTCACTCTGTCCGGCCAGCCATTCGGCATTGGTATGGATGAGGTTGAAAGCTTCGTTATTCTTCAGGCGTTCTGCGCTGGCCTTTTTTACGGGATTGAGGTCCAGGCCATATTTCCAACGGGAAAAATCTGCTTTCTGGATCTCGTCCCAGGGCAGTGCGTCCGGATTATCCTTTTCGCGCAGCTTGGAATATTCATACAAATCAGGCAGGGTAATATCTGAGCTGACGCCACGGAGCTGGGTGGAGCCGCCGTTGATGCGGTAAAATTTCTGCAGGGTGAGTTTTACGGTGCCCAGATCGCTGTTGGGATCAACCATACCCATGGTTTTGTCCAGGCCGATATTCCTTTGTACGGTGCCTTTACCATAGGTAGAGGTGCTGCCCAGGATAATACCCCGGCCATAGTCCTGGATGGCGGCGGCAAAGATCTCGGAGGCGGAGGCGCTGAACTCATTGACCATAACGGCGAGGGGGCCGTCATAGAGAACGGATTTGTCGCGGTCAAAATAGACCTGTGGCTTACCGTCTCGGTCGCGGACCTGGACAATGGGGCCGCTTTCAATAAAGAGGCCTACCATTTGTACCACATCATAGAGGGAGCCGCCGCCATTGTTGCGGAGGTCCATGATGATGCCGTCAATTTTCTGTTCTTTGAGTTTAATGATCTCTTTGCGTACGTCTTCGGAGCAGCGGGCGCCTTTGGGATCGTCAAAATTGGCATAGAACTCCGGCAGGTAGATCATACCGATCCTTCCCTGGGGGGTATTGATCACAGCGCTGCGGGCGAAGGTTTCATCCTGTACAATCTTATCGCGGATCAGGGAAATCACTTTCACAGAGCCGTCTGCTTTCTTTACAGTGAGCTTCACTTCGGTGCCTTTTTTGCCACGGATCAGTTTCACGGCGTCTTCTACCATAAAACCGGCCATGTCAACGGGCTCATCACTGCCCTGGGCCACTTTAATGATCAGGTCGCCCACATTGAACTGGCCTGATTTCCAGGCGGGGCTGCCCACCAGGAGGGTGGTGATCTTGATATACCCATCTTCAGCCAGCAGGGAGGCGCCGATCCCGAAGAACTGGCCGCTCATCTGCTCGTCGAAATAACGTTTGTCAACGGGCGGGAAAAAAGTAGTATGGGGATCCATCGATTCGGTGATGGTCTTCACGTATTCGTTGAAACGTTCGTCGTCCGTTACTTTATTACGGAGACGGTCGTAGGTGCGGTTCATGATCTTGAGTACCATTTCCCGGGCTTCTTTTTCCAGGTCGGCATCAGATTTGGCGGCGCCTTCTTTGTCCTTATTCTTTTCGCGGGCGTCCAGGAGGTCGGAATAACGCTCCAGCACCAGCATCTTAATGCGTTTGCGCCAGGACTCTTTGCGGTCGGCCTCTGTTTTGGGGTATTCCAGCTGGTCCGGGTTGAGGTTGACGCTTTCGTCTTTGGTGAAATCGAGGGGTTTGGCCAGGATCTCCTTATAAATAGCTTCTGTTTCGGCGGTACGTTTTTTAGCGATCTCTGTTACGGCAGGGACAAACTGGACCGGGCCGCCTTTGATCTCATCGTCCAGCCTGGTCTCAAATTTTTTCAGTTCCTGGACATCGGACAGCAGCAGGATATTCTTCTGCCCATCCACTTTATCGGCCAGGTATTTTTTGAAGACCTCTCTGGAGAAATTATCATCTATCTTTTTGGGACTATAATGGACTTCGGCAAGCATCTCCCCCACATTGTGGAGGATCTTTTCGTGTTTTGTTTCCGGAGGATTTCCCCCACCCCATCCCAGGGTACGGAAGGCTACAAACAGGCCGGCACCGAGGAAAATCAATACAACAGGCAGATTCTTTTTTCTGAACATATAACGAAAAACTTTAGTCATTACTACCAAAAATAACGATAAATGGGATGGGTTGTTGCCAGCTTTGTAGAATATTAACAAGTTGAGGAGGGCTTGCCGGCAGCTGGCTTTTTGCCGGTATAGGGTTTAAGTTTATCCAGTTTACCGCTTTGCTGCAGTGTCAAAAGATCATATTTGGCCTGGAGCCTGAGCCAGAAATCAGCTTCCACCTTGAACACTTTTTCCAGCCGCAAGGCCATTTCCGGGCTGATGCTGGCATTGCTATTAACAACTTCGGAGAGCTGCTTACGGCTGACGCCCAGCTGGGCAGCCGTTTTGGTGATGGTAAGTTTATACTCCTCCATAAATAGTCCCCGGAGGATTTCACCGGGGTGAACAGGCCGCATTCCACGTTTCAGCATAACAAAAGTTTTAATGATAATCAAGATAGTTGACCAGGTAAACATCGCCTTCATCATATACAAAAATGACCCGATAGTTACCGCTTACATGCAATGACCAGAATCCTTTATACATTCCGGTCAGTGGGTGTAAGCGAAGACTGGCTAAGCTGGCAAGAGGTTCAAGTGAAACCATCGTATCCAGCGTGTCCAGTATAAATAATAATTTAGGTACCTGCGCGGCCGGCAGCTTTGACGCATCCCCCTTTTCCCACAAAAGGCGCAGCCCTTTGTGCCTGATTGAAACAATCATAACAAAGATAGGTGTAACCCCTGGGGTTACGTTTTTTTTGATGAATAAAATGGTATGACCAGGCAATTTTGCCCGATTGGGGGTATGATTGTTTCAGTACGTGGTGGATTTCTACCGGTGCGGGGAGGCATTGGATCAAGTAAAATTTCTGGGGGCTTCTTTTCCTACGCATAGAGTTTAGACAGTCTGAACAAGAAGAATTTGATGTCCCTAACCCCTCTGGCTGATGCCCTGAAGGCCTTTATTTTCGCATTAAAGGATTCTGCCGAAGCATTGGTACTTCTGTTATTGAAGAAGTTCAGTATTGCCAGGTAGTGAGTCTCAATAGATCTTGATACCGTTCTGAACGATTCTATTCCTGCCGTTTCCACTTCATTATGCCAGAGCGCCAGTCTCTTAAAGGCCTCTTCCTTGCATTTGCATTGACGGAAGATATCAGCCAGCTTTATGGATAGATCATAAGCCTGCTTCACTCGTGGATACAACTCGAACAGCAGTGCTGCCCTTTGTTTTTGTGAAGGAGTCCACCTGATCTTTTGCTTGAACAGCAGGTAGCGGCTGCGGGCAAGTAATTGTTTGGGGGAATCGCCATTGGATAATAACTGTTGCACGTAAGTCTGTTTGGCTTTTCTTGACAGAGCAATCTGCTCATTCTCTTCGTCGATAGCCTGCCAGCGATACTTTATTCGTATCTCTTGCACTGCTTCTCCGGCCAGTTGTTGTATGTGGAAGCGATCAATAACACGGTGTGCAAAAGGGAAGCACCGTTTGACGATCAGGTTCATATTAGCGGCCATATCCAGGGTTACTTCCTGAACCCGCTTCCTGAGCTTCAAACTCAGGCGGGATAAGACTTCTTCCACCCGGTCAGCCAGCGTTCCTCTGACCATTGCTACCAGCGCGCCCTTGCGGCCTTTAGCTGCTTTGTTGGTGACAATAGTGTATAGTTCGTCATTGGATAGGGCTGTTTCATCGATACTCAGATGAGTACCCATGTTCTCTTCAAAAAGCATCCACTCTGAAGCATGCTCCTTTTGATCCCAGTCTTTGTAGCCGCTGATGTGATGCTTATACTGCTGCTGCAGAAGTTTACCATTCATTTGATACATCCGCCCCAGTTGATGGCAACTGATCGGATGATTATCCAAGTGCATCTTTTAAAAAAAGCCCGAACTCTTTGGTGATTCGTGCGCCCTGCATGACCAGGTCCCAGTTGCGGGAGATGATCTCGCCAGTGCCCGGATGTTCCCAGCGGCGGCGCCGGATGCTTAATTGTACTTTCTGATCGCGAATAGGGAAGTCTTGAACTCGAACTTCGGGTAAAAAGCCTTTGGAATGAAGGGATTGGTCCTGGTATTCGGCGGGGGGAAGGTTCTTCTCTTCTAAAAATAATACCAGACCTTCTTTATCTTTTACGATGTGAGTTAATTCAAAATAGTCTAATGTTCCTGCGGGTAATAAATAACCCATTAACTCTTTTACTATATCCTGTCCTTGGCTTTTATTCATCTGGCTGCAAAAAAAGCTCTTTATCACTAATCCCACAACTTTTCAACTTGATCCGAGGCATTGTGGAGAGTATGCCCGAAAGAGGTCAGTAAATAAAAAAGCGATCACTTGTTCAGTGATCGCTTTTCCATTGGTTTGGGTAGCTAACCGGGTTCGAACCGGCGACCCTCAGAACCACAATCTGATGCTCTAACCAGCTGAGCTATAGCTACCGTTTTTTGTGGAGTGCAAAAGTAGCGCAATTCTGATTTTTCCCAAAATAAATTTAAAAAAATGTTGAACATCATCATTTTAGTTATCTTTCCTGTCTCAACCATTTACTGACGGTCATTTATTTGATTTATTTCAAATTTGTTGACAGTTATTCAAAAAGCCGTACGGCGATTTTCATTTTACCTTTTCTTTGCAACCGCGTTCACGGAACTGGCCCCTGCAGTCCTCCTGACTTATTTTAACCCAACAATTTTAACCAAATCTGCCCTTTATGAACTGGTGGCTTCTGATTATCCCTGTGGTATCGGCCCTTGTTGGCTGGCTTGCTAACCGGGCTGCTCTCAAACTATTGTTCCATCCCCGCTACCCGGTCAGGATACTGGGCGTAACGGTACAGGGCATTTTCCCCAAACGCCAGCAGGCTTTTGCGGACAGAGTGGGTAAACTGGTCAATACGGAACTGCTGTCGTTCACCGAACTGGAACACAAGATCACCAGCCAGGAGAACCTGCAAAAGGTAATGCCCACCGTGGAAACCCATATTGATCATTTCCTGAGCGCCAAACTGCCCGTGGCCTTTCCCATGATCAGTATGTTCATTGGGGAGAAGACCATCAGCCAGCTCAAGGAAATTTTCATGAAGGAGCTGGAAGAGATCTTCCCCAACCTCATGAAAAGTTATATGAGCAGCCTCCAGCAGGAACTGGACCTGGAAAAGATAGTAACGGCCAGGATCGCTGCCTTCCCACCGGAGAAACTGGAAGCCGTCCTCTACGAGGTTATGTCCAGGGAATTCCGCCTGATCCGCCTTTTTGGCGCCGCATTAGGCTTCCTGATCGGCGTATTCCAGGTATTGTTTTACCTGGCCACCAGCTAAACCTTCTTTCCGACCACTCATCACAATCCGTACCCGGCTCACAGGTAGTGCGGGGAACTTGCGTCTAATCCCTCACAATTGGAGATACTATAATCATGAGAAGATCCCTGTTTAGCCTTGTCTGCATTTTGCTGACCACTACCCTGCTGGCCCAGATGCCCGCCGGTGCGGGTGGCCGGCGTCCCGGCGGAGCACCGCCCAGTATTGGCCGCTTCTATGGCCGCATCATTGACACTAAGACCAACAAAGGACTGGAAGCCGCCTCCGTGCAGCTGATCGGACAGGCTTTTGATTCCGTAAACCGTAAAAGAAAAGACACGGTGCTGGCGGGAATGCTGACCCGTGGCAATGGTGATTTCAGCCTGGAAAACCTCCCCATCTTTGGTCAGTTCCGGCTGGCTGTTACAGCCATCGGGTATAAAGCTTTTGAACAAAAGATCAGCTTCGACCTGAAAATGGGACCTGGCATGGATATGAGCCAGGCCATGGCCGGGGTAGACAAAGACCTGGGCAATATTAAAATGGAGCAGGATGCTGAGCTCCTGGAAAGTGTTACGGTATCCGGTAGCAAACCCATGATCCAGATGGGTGTGGACCGTAAAATATTCAACGTAGAAAAGAACATCAATTCAGCCGGTGGTACCGCCATTGATGTTATGCGCAATGTGCCGGCCATCAATGTGGACATCGACGGCAATGTTACGCTGCGCAATGCAGCGCCACAGCTTTTTGTGGATGGCAGGCCTACTACGCTCTCCCTGGACCAGATCCCGGCCGATGCCATTGCCAGCGTAGAGCTGATCACCAACCCCTCTGCCAAGTATGATGCCAGCGGCGGTCAGTCGGGCATCCTCAACATAGTCCTTAAAAAGAACCGCAAAGCCGGCTATAGCGGCAGCGTCCGTGCAGGCATTGATTCCCGGGCCCGCCTCAATGGCGGCGGCGATATCAATATCCGCCAGGGCAAGCTCAATTTCTTTGCCAGCGGTATGTACAACGCGCGCAAATCCATTGGCTGGGGCGAAACGGATCGTACCAGCACAGAAAAGGATATCACCCTGCGCACCCTCCAGGATAATGATAATATTTCCCGGGGTGGTTTCGGTTTCGGCCGGATGGGCGTTGATTATTTTGTTGACAACAGGAATACGATCAGTCTGTCCGGCTCACTGGCCGACGGTACTTTCAAAAATGATAACCAGAATAACCTGCTCTACCAGAACCTGGTGTCTTCTGCTCCTGCCACTTCAGAATACCGCAATACTTTGGGTAAGTTCAATTTCCGGAACTATGGGCTGCAGCTGGGTTATAAGCACCTGTTTGCCAAAACCGGCAAGGAGTTTACCGCTGATGTCAATTACAATACCAGCACCAACAGCAATAACAGTAATATCCGCTATCGCTCCTTTACCGATCCTGTCCAGCAGCAACCGGCCGGCCAGGAATCATTACAGGGTATTGACGGCGGCGGCGGTAATGACTTCTTCACCGTGCAGGCGGATTTCATCAACCCTATCACGGACAAGATGAAGTATGAAGCAGGGCTGCGCGCACAGGTCCGGACCTTTGAAAGCCGCCAGCTTAATAGCATTGACGGCGTTCTCATCCCCGCCATGAGCAATGAGTTTGAATATACCGACTATGTATATGCGGGATATGTTACTTTCTCCCAGAAAGTGAAAGAAAATTTTAGCTACCAGCTGGGACTGCGTGCGGAATCTTCCAGCTATGATGGGGAGCAGCTGGGTAAAGACCATTACTCCAACGAGTTTCCTATCAGTCTTTTCCCGAGTGTTTTCCTGACCCGGAATTTTGACAACAGGCAGGACCTGCAGGTCAATTATTCCCGGCGCATCAACCGGCCCAATTTCTTCCAGCTGATGCCCAACACGGATTTTTCCGACCGGCTCAATTACCAGACCGGTAACCCTGACCTCAAGCCTGAGTTCACCCATTCGCTGGAACTTTCCTACCAGAAGACCTATGGTGAAAAGAACCATACTTTCCTGGCCACCGTTTTTGGGAAATACACTACTGACCTCATTGCCCGTTACCAGTACTGGCAGGAACTGGCTACCAGTGGAGACTCCGCCTTTATCTCCACCTATATCAATGCTTCCTCTGCCTATGCGGCCGGGCTGGAACTGGTGTTCCGTAACAACTGGACCAAATGGTGGGAAATGAACCTGAACACCAACGTGTACTATTCAAAGATCAATGGCGATAACGTAGTACAGAACCTGGAAAACGAACGCACCAGTTCTTTTACCAAACTGAACAATACTTTCAAGATCAATAAAGGCTGGAGCATCCAGCTGAGTGGCGAGTACCAGTCGCGCAGCGCCCTGCCTGTCAGCACCAGCAATAGCGGCGGCAGTGGTGGCCGCGGAGGTCCCGGCGGTGGTTTCTTCGGCGGCAACCCATCCACTACCCAGGGGTATATTGATGCCAACTATGGGGCCGATCTGGGCCTGCGCAAGGATTTCACCATAAAGAAAAATGCCGCTTCCATTTCTGTAAACTGGAGTGATATCTTCCGCACCCGCCGCAACTTTGTACATTCCCTGGCGGCAGGCTTTGTACAGGATGAATGGCGCAGGCGTGACCCGCAGGTGGTGCGACTGAATTTCAGTTACCGCTTCGGTAAATTTGATGCAGCACTGTTCAAGAGGAAAAACACCCGTGGTGAAATGGAAGGCATGCAGAATGGTATGCAGGGCATGCAGCAATAAAAAAGTATCCATATACTATAAAAAAACAACTGGCAACAGTGAACCCGTTTTTGGGAGACTGTTGCCAGTTTGTTGATAGGGTGGCTGTAGCGGGCCTGAACTACTATCTGTAGTGGATGCTACCCTGCTCCGGGTGGACACCGGGAACAGTACATGGTGGTTTCAAAGGAACATGCCGGCAGCGAGCTGACAACTTTCGTTTATCAGCTTCCTATTTTTAAAAGAACGGTCAACAGGAATAGTAAGGCAAATAATATCCTGTTACCGCCAATGGCAGTAGCCGCGGATAGGTTTATTGCTATGCCCTTACAGGCATACAAGGAATAGATAGATTCAGGGATCAGCGGGGGCTTCCTGGCGGTAAATAGCCAGGACCTTCACTACAATTTAGCAGGAACAAGCCGTACTCATTTCAAATTGCCGGAAGGAAGATGCAGGCCAATGCCCCTCCTTCCGGATTTTTTTTGGGGTGTTTTGTTCCGGGCAGGGAGTCAAAAAGGGACCAAAGAATAAAATAAGGTAAAGAAGGTTAATTGGAAGAACAGTCAGTGCTTCTTCTTTCTTTTCGTAGGTGGCAGAGGTGGTCAAGGAATCATTCTGCTACTAATTTACGTATATAAAATGAGAAAAGATTGGCAGATGATTAAAATAAGGCTCCTTCTATACGTTTGTTGTTGTATTTTGCCGGCTCATCTTTCACAGAGCATGCATCCTACAACTTATACTTACCTGGCGTTAGGCGATTCCTACACCATTGGCGAGGGCGTCCCCCTGGCGCAGAATTTTCCCTACCAGGCGGTTCAGCTGCTGCGCCGTTCAGGACATGATTTTCATGCTCCCGAGATCATAGCCAAAACCGGCTGGACCACGGACGAACTGATGGCAGCGATGGCGGATACGGTCTTCAACGGTTCCTACGATTATGTTTCGCTCCTGATAGGTGTAAATAACCAGTACCGCGGGCGGCCGGTCCAGGAATATGCTGAACAGTTCACACAGTTGCTGGAACGCGCCATTGCCCTGGCTGGCGGCCGGCCGGATCATGTGTTTGTCCTGTCTATCCCCGACTGGGGTATTACCCCTTTTGCCGAAGGAAGGGAACGGGAACAGATCCGCCGGGAAATTGACCTGTTCAACAGTACCAACCAGAGTATTGCCGAATTCTACACGGTCCATTATATTGATATTACCCCCGGCACCCGGGAGGTAGCGGCCTATCCTGATCTGCTTACCACAGACCAGTTGCATTATTCCGGGAAAGAGTATAAACGCTGGGCAGAGAAACTGGAACACGATATCAGCAACACTTTGTAAGACAACAAAATCTTTACTTGCAGATACTCTCCGTCTTTGCTAATTTGCCGACATGCAAACACTGAACTGGAAAGAAAGAGCGGCCGCATTCCTGGTATTTATTTTAGGCATCATTTTGCTCCTGCTGCTGATAGTGGATATCACTTCTTCCCGGTCTTCCTCCTATGCGGTACGGAACGATTCCATCCTGATCAATAAGTCTGATCTTTTTACCAAGATACGCGCCTTCATTAATATCCTGGCCGCCATCGGCGGCGGCTGGCTACTCCTTAAACGCAATACGTTGGGGTGGAGCTGCAGTGTAGCGGTCTTGGCTTTCCTGGCCCTGCTATCCGGTGGCATGATGGTGGAACTGGGCATAAAAGGGATCTTCGATTTTTCCTTTATGTTCCTGGGCTTTGTAGTACTACTGCTCCTGCTGGCCCTGGCTGCCCTGCTTACTAAGTCGGCCCGCCGGAAAACAGACGCTGGTACCGGCGCCTGGGTCATCGCCGCCGTTCTGCTGGCGGGGCTTGGTGCGTTGAATTTCTTTTTGCAATAAAATCTCACCATCCACCTTTCCAAACCCTGCTCCACCGCATTTTAAAACACTGGTAACTATTACGGTCTGTTATGAATAACTGGACCTATGTTTTGCGCAGCTGATCCTCACAACATATTGTCCTCATCCAGCTGGTATCTTTCCCGCAATTTCCGCATCACGGCATCCATGGAAGACCGGTGATCTTTGGGATCCCATTCGCCACGTTCCCATTTGTCCAGTTCTTCGTCTATATGTTTTTGCTGTAATTTGCTGAGCTTATCCACCAGTTCATCGGATAGTTCTTTCTGTTTGCGGTAGAACGCTTTTTTCTTTTCGGAGACCAGCTCTTTATCGCGGCGCAATTCATTTTCTGAGGCGGCCATATGGGTCAGCTCTTCGCGCGCCAGCGCAATATCATAAGGGCCTACGGGCATGATCAGTTTGGACAGGATAGGACCGGTCTCCAATAAAATAATAAGCAAGGACAAAAGCAGGCTGGTCCAGAAAACACTGCTCTCCTCCCCTGCCAGGTCCGACAAAGCCTTGTTACGTTCCAGAAAGCCCACATTGGCTTTGGCACTGGCCTCGTACTGCCGCCTTTTCTCTTCCATGCCTGCCGTAGCTGCTGCCAGTATGCTGTCCTGTATCAGCAGGTCCTTTTGCAGCTGCTCTAATTCCGGGGTATACTGGGTACGGGCATTCTGCCAGGCCTGCTGCTTTAATAAGGTGAGCTGGTGAATGCCGCGCTGCATGGAGCCACCTGTACCATCCGCTTCCTGTACATAGGCAAGCTGCAGGCGGGCCAGCGTATCTTCAATGGCTGCTTTACGGTTGGTCAGACGGGCACGTTCGGCCTCGGTGCGCTGCACCTGGGTGCGGGTCTCCAATTGCAGAAGGCTATCATTCAGCTGGATCTTTTTATGGATATTCTCCGTGACCTTGGTATCTATTTCTTTCTCAAAGATCTTCAGTTCCAGTGGCCGGGCAATGGTGATGCCGATCAGCATGGCCAGCAGGATACGAGGCAAGGCCATCCAGAACTGTTTGCGCCGGCTGACGCCATATTTCCGCATGGTGGCTACCAGGAACCGGTCAAAGTTGAAGATGATCAGGCCCCACACAATGGCAAAGAGGATGGTCCAGCCCCAGTTGCCGAATACGCTGTACACGGCATAGCCGGAGGAAAGGGCGGCCAGCACAAAAGTGGCCAGCATAACACCCCCGAGACCGGTAAACTTACTGTGTTCTGAAGGAAACTGGCGGAGCAGGGATTGGTGAGCGCCGGAACACCACCAGAAGAAACGGCTTTCGGACGGTTTTTCACCGCTGCCACTGAATGCGTCATAAGAATAGAGATCGGATCCCGGACCTTTTTGGTTGGATGACATACATTAAGGATTGGTAACTAAGTAAAATTCAGCTATTCAATGGTCGAAGTGTGGGAACAAATATTACAACGGGAAATTAGTTTCTTAATTGCAAATTAAAAGCTAAATACGGGATTACAGGAACAAGGGCCGCTCCAAAAAACTGGTCACCAGCCTAACTGCCAGATAGCTGCAGTAAAATGGTCCGCATCCCCATCCAGCCCATAATACCTACCACGCCCCAGCCTACTGCCTGCAACCATCGTGGGTGCCGGTAGTTGCCTGTCAGTCCTGGCTTGTGCAGGGCCAGCAACATCAATGTCAGCGCCACCGGCAGGATCAGCCCGTTGAGGGCGCCTGCTACTATCAATACTTTTACCGGCTGCCCTACCCAGCCAAAGATGGCGGTAGACAGCACAATGAAGACCGTAGTCACCATCCGGTAATACCTGTCAAAGTATGGATGCAGGGTGCGCAGGAAAGAGACCGAGGTATAGGCCGAGCCCACCACGGAAGTAATGGCCGCGCTCCAGAGAACAATGCCAAAGATCTTATAGCCCAGGTTTCCGGCCACCTGCTGGAATACGGAGCCGGCCGGATTATTCTTATCCAGTGCAAAACCGCCCATTACCACACCCAGCGAGGCCAGGAAGAGCAGCACACGCATCACAGAGGCCAGCAGGATGGCGTTGACGCTGCTGCGTGTTACCTGCGGCAGCTGCGCGGGGCCGCTGATACCGGCATCCAGCAGGCGGTGTGCGCCGGCAAAGCTGATATACCCGCCCACGGTGCCTCCTACCAGGGTGACGATGGCCATGGTATCAATTCGTTCCGGGATAAAGCTGCGGTAAACAGCAGCGCCCACCGGTGGCTGTGAAGCAATGGCCACGTACAGCGTGAGGCCGATCATCACAAAACCCAGGACTTTGGCAAACCAGTCCATGGCTTTGCCGGCTTCTTTTACCCAGAAGATCACCAGCGCAATGGCTGCGCTGATCACGGCGCCCCAGATTGGGTGATCCGGTTGTGCATCAACGTTAAATAAGATATTGATACCCATGCCGGCGCCGGCTACATTGCCGATATTGAAGGCCAGTCCACCCAGGACAATCAGGCCTGCCAGCCCATATCCTGCGCCGGGTAAAACTTTATTGGAGAGGTCTTGCGCCCGCAGGCCGCTGACAGAGATGATGCGCCAGATATTGAGCTGCGCCCCGATATCCAGCAGTATGGAGATCAGGATCACAAAGCCAAAGCTGGCCAGCAGCTGCTGCGTGAAGACGGTTGTCTGGGTGATAAAACCGGGACCAATGGCGGAAGTGGCCATCAGGAAGGCTGCGCCCAGGAGCGCGGATCGTTGGGAGGGTCTGTTGGAGTTGATAAGCGTCAGTTATTGGTTCGTAAAAAAAATCTCCCTGCAAACTAATGGTTGCGGGGAGAAGTAATTTAAGAAACTAATTGAATATAGTTATGGACGAACCAATAAAAACGATGTCAGTTACGGTTTTTTGTCGGTCATGATAAATACCAGCCGGCCGCCTTTCAGGATGGTTGCATGGGTAAGGGAGCCACCGGTAACCGGTTTCCCGTTCCAGCTGACGCTCTGTACATATTTTTTGCCGTCGGAAAGACCGCGGGCTTCCATGGTAAACCGTTTGCCGCCGGGCAGTTCCAGTTGCAGGAAAGGCAGCTGTGGCGCTCCCAGGATATATTCTCCGCCAACCGGATCAACCGGGTAAAAGCCCATAGCGGTAAAGACGTACCAGGCCGACATCTGCCCGCAATCATCATTACCAGACAGTCCGTCGGGTTTGTTCAGGTAAAAGCTGTCGGTGATCTGGCGCAGCAGTTCCTGAGTCCGCCCTGGCTGGCCATTCAATGCAAACAGGTAGGCCACGTGATGGCTGGGTTCATTGCCGTGGGCGTACTGACCAATGAGGCCGGATACATCCTTTACAAGATGGGTCTCCGTAGCCACGCTCAAGCGGAACAGGGAATCCAGCTTCCGGGTAAACGCGGTTGGCCCGCCGATCCCTTTTACAAGGCCGGGAATATCATGCTGCACACTCCAGGTGTATTGCCAGGCATTGCCTTCCGTATAATCACCCCCTACGCTGCCGGCGTGCGACAAAGAGAAAAGGTTAAAAGGCGTACGCCAGTTCCCTTTGCTGTCGCGGCCGCGCATCATGCGGGTTTCCGGGTCCAGCAGGTTCTTGTAATACATAGACCGCTGCTGGTATTTTTCAGCGGCGCTATGCTGGCCAATGGCTTTGGCAAACACACTGACCGCATAGTCGTCATAACTGCATTCCAGTGTACGGGAAACGGATTCTTCTTTGATAAGATCAAAGGGCAGGTAACCGTATTTGAGGTAGAGGTCCCAGTCGGATGTGGCATGGTTGACCGTTGAGCTGCGGTCCATGGCGGCAAAGGCTTTTCCGGTATCAAAGCCGCGGAAGCCTTTGGCATAGGCGTCAGCAATAACCGGGATAGCATGGTTGCCGATCATACAGTTGTTCTCTTTGCCCCATAAGGTCCAGCGGGGTAAGAGACCGGTGGCGTCATAATGCGCCAGCATGGTCTGAACAAAACCATCTACCCTTTCCGGGGTCAGCAGGGTATAGAGCGGATGCGCGGCCCGGTAGGTATCCCAGAGCGAGAGCGTGGAATAATACCGGCCATCGGCAGCAGTCAGGACCTTGTCGTCCGCACCGCGGTACTGGCCATTGACATCCGCCATATTGTTGGGCTGCATCAGCAGGTGATACAGGGCTGTATAAAAATTGGTGAGCAGGTCGTCACTGCCCTTAATGGTCATGCGCTGCAGGTATTGGTCCCATTCACTGCCGGCCATATTACGGACGGTATTGAACTCCCAGTGTGGAATTTCCTGTTGCAGGTTCTGCCGGGCGTTCTCAATGCTGACGGTAGACAGGCCGATCTTCACCTGCAACTGCTGGCCGGGTTTCAGGTCAAAGTCCAGTACATAACGCGGTCCTTTTTCTGCCGGGTCATTGGCGGGCAGTTGCGTTTTTTGGGTAAAAGGCCTGCTGAATTCAATCACATAATAATAATGCCTGCGCACCCAGGCGGTGACCTCGCTATGGCCGGCTATCCAGCGCCTGTTGGGATCTATGTCCACATCGGCCTGCAGCACATGCCTGAGAAAGGATCTTTTGTTGCTGACGATGCCGTATTGCAGGTCTACCAGCAGTCGCGCCGGACTGGCGCTTGCATAGGTATACTGATGGAAGGCCGTATGTGCGGCAGCGGTCATTTCTGCTTTCACGTTATAGTCGGCCAATTCCACACTGTAATAGCCGGGACTGGCTTTTTCCGTGGCCTTATTGAAATGGCTATGATAGTCTGTTCCATTGATGTCCCCTGTAAATGGCTGCAGCAGGATATCGCCGAGGTCGGGCACGCCGGTGCCGTTGAGATGCGTCTGTGCAAAGCCCCAGATCAGGGAATCTTTATAGTGATAGCCCGAGCAATAGTCCCAGTCAAAATTGCCGGTCTCGGGACCGGGCTGCACCAGCCCGAAGGGCACGGTGGCGCCGGGGAAAGTGTGGCCGGTAGCCGCAGTGCCTATAAAAGGATTCACATACTGGCTCAGCTTTTTTTCCTGTTGAAGGTTGTCGGCCTTATCAAATAAGGCGGGATAGTATTTGCGGACCAGGGCCTGGTCAGCAGCGGGCAGGGCTGTTAACAATACCGGTGTGTCCTGCGCCCTTGTCTGTTTCATATTGATAGGGCCCATCAGGCTCCAGCGGCGGGTCAGGTCTTTGGGTTCCTGCGCCGGGATATTATAGCGGGTATAATCAATCACCTTAGCACTTTCACCGGTTTGGGTATTGCGCAGCAGTGCCAGCCGGAACTCTTTATTCATGAACCAGCGGATCTCTTTGTCAATATCAGATCCACCGATCCCGCTACCTGTTGCAGTGAAGCGATAATTAAAGCTGTTGTCCTTAAAATGTTTTCTCCAGCGCAGGCCAAAATCCCCTTCGGTAATGAATTGCGTAGCGGGCCAGCGCTGGCGGATGGCAGCCAGCCAGCGGGTGAGGCCGCTGAGCGGATAAGGCAGGGAGACTTCCCAGTTAACAGTTACAAAGCCAAAGCGATTCAGTTCATAGCCTTTATCAAAATGCATGGCTGTAGTGTAGATCATTTCTTCCAGCCCTGTTTCTTCTCCGTATTTTCCCAGGGTCTCAATAGGACCCACGCCCAGCCTGCTGTTGAAGCCATCGGCAAAACCTGCGCGGCGTGCGGCCAGGAAGTCCATGGTCCAGCCGTCCAGGTTCACGCAATCAATAAAGTCGTTCTTTCCCTGGGCGGGTTTGCAGAAATGTTCTTTGGAAGGATAAAAAGGATAGGCAATGCTGCCATCCCCGTCCTGGTTATCGATGGCGTACTGGCTCCAGATATTGCCCTGGCAAACATGGATAGCTTCTTTCTCTGCCAGGTACTGCTGGTTAGCGGCCGCCAGGAAACCGGCAATGATACTTTTAGGTCGGTAGTTATTACCCATGATGTCGGTGACGCGCCGGATGCCGTCATGCAGATCGCGGTTGATCTGTTCCCGGGTATTGTAGGCATTGGAGAAATATGCGCCGGGGATGAAAGTCACTTCATCGCCATACTGCTGGTGATAGCCTTTTACCAGCTGGCGGATCTCCGTATAATCCGCACTGGTATCATGCAGGGCCAGCCAGCTGAGCGCCCAGGTGATGCGGGCGCCGGGGAAACCATCACTGATGGCTTTGCGAAAGGCCCGGATGCCATCCGGGGTATGCAGCTTGCGTTCGTCCTCGCCAATATGCTGATCCCGGGTAACCTCTATCTGGTTCACCCGGATGATGGCATTAAAAGTAAGATAACGGTTGTTGAGAAAACCTGGCTGGCCGTTGCTGGTAAGCTGGCTGAGCAGGAGCAGGAAAAGGGCCGGCAGCCATTTTTTAGTAAGGTTCATATAGAAGAATTGGTTCTGCTGTTATTTAACTACCGGGAAGGCCACTACTCGTACTTTGGTACATCCGTAAGGGATCAGGGTAATACTGCTGATGGTATCTGCTACTGGTCCCCTGTACAGGCCTGTCCGGTCGTTCACGGGCTGGTGGGCCACACCGTTGGTGGCTATCCAGCCGGGTATCTGCCTGGCGGGCACGGTGATCTCAATGGGTGCATGGGCCAGGTTCCATACAAAGCTATCCGTAACTGCCTTTACTTTTCTTATCTGCATACTATCGGCGGGCTGCTCAATAGCTTTTTGCAGGAGCCCGAAATTCCAGGGCTGCTCCGGGTAGATGCTGTAATATACACCTTCTGCGGCATCTGTACTTTTTTCCCAGCGCTCCGGAAGCCTGAGGGCATACACCAGCGGCCCGCGCTCTACGGCGCGTGAGTGGCGGCCCCAGACTGATGTTTGCACGCCGGAGGGCAGCTGCAGCGTGAGCTGGTCCTTATCTGTCCAATTTCTGCGCAGCACAATGATCTGTCCGCCGGCTGCTTTTTGCAGGGGCTGGCCGTTCAGTAAGATAGTGGCTTCCCTGCACCAACCGGGGATGCGCAGGTGCAGCGGGAAATTTACTTTGCCGGCGCAGGTGATGGTAAAACGGATATCGTCTTCAAATGGATACTGGGTGTCTTCAGTGATGCTGACTGTTTGCTTGCTTTTTCCTATGGTCACTTTGATGCTGCTGGGCGCATAGGTCAGTGCTGCGAGGCCGCCGTCATTGGTATGCTGCCATAACTGGGCGGCGAATTTTGTCCAGCCCTGGTGCATATTGGCCAGGCAGCAGGTATAGCCGCTGCGCATGCCGAATACATTGCACATCTCGCGTTCAAAGGGCAGGGAAAAATTAAAAACGCCTTTGCTGACCTGGACCTGGTTGGTGACCTGGAAATATTGTTTGTTGTTGTAATCGTCGGTGGTCTGTGTGGGCAGGGCGTTAAATGCCAGTCGCTCCAGCGCATCCGCATAAAACGGATCGCCGGTGAGCTGGGCCATCTGTTCCAGGGAGAACATTGCTTCCACAACGGCGCAGAGTTCTGCCCCCTGAGTAGGATCATTGCCATTGAGGTCTTCATCGGCGGAGAAAATGCCCATGGGCAGGCCATGCACTTTCATCAGATCGTTAAAACCCTTTTTGGAAGCCTTCAGCCAGGCGCTATCGCCGCTGAGGGCATATTGCAGGGCCGGTTCCTTGATGCCCATAGCCACATTTACTGCATGCCGGTTCATGAGTTGCTGCGCGTCCTGGTAGGTAGTGGAATTGATGATCCATTCGCCACCCGCCATCCATTTGCCCCAGGCAAAGCTCTGCTGTTGCAGCTGGCGGGCCAGCGGCAGCAACTTCGGGTCTTTGGTGATCCCATAGAGCCAGTGAATGGTCAGGATATTTTCCTGGCCGCGTGCTTCGGCCCATTCGGTCCATTTGCCCAGGGGAGCAATGGCCAGGGCGGCCGCCTGGAAATGAAAATAACTGGTCATGAACCGGATCACCCGCTGGTCTCCGGTAGCGGTGTAATACTGCTGCAGCACTTTCAGCATCACCATTTTGGGCCACCAGTCCTCCCCTGCCAATGCGTTGGCCGGGGTTATAGTGGCCCCTTCTTCGCGTTCTGCTTTGGAGAAGGGGCCAAAATAACCAGAGGGCCGTTGGTTGGTCAAGGTCCAGTTAACATAGGTAAGTACTTTATTGGTCAGGGCCGTATCCTGCAGCAGGTAGGCCAGCGGCAGGGCGCCGTCCAGCCAGTAAGGTGTTTCTTCCCAGCCATCGCCTTTGCCGCCCAGCCAGCCGTTCTCCTGTTTCACTTTATGGTATACTTCATCCAGGTGACCGGTACTGCCGGCCTTCATCAGTTGCAGCTGATGCCGCAACCAGCCCTGTGGCTGTATGGCGCCCAATGAAAGGGGTGTATACAAACGTGGCCTGTAGCCAGGAACGGGACCTGGTTCAGCGGTTATTGACACAGGGACTGGTTGCCGGGGATCAGTATTTTTAAAGGCGGCAAAAGGGATGACCAGTAACGTTGACAACGTTGCAATAGGAAAAAACAACCTGCGCTTCATAATTAATTATAGTCTGGGTTCTGGATAAGTTTCGGATTGGTATTGATGGCTTCCTGGGGAATGGGGAATACAGCCCGGTAGTCACCCGCAGGCTTATGCGATAACCAGCTTTTGCTGGTATAGGTGCCAAAGCGGATCATATCTCTTCTGCGGTGTCCTTCCCAGGCAAATTCCCAGCCCAGCTCGTCCAGCATGCCGCCAAAAGGCACCACCGCTGTATTGCCGGGGTCCACCACTACCCCATTCTCTACATAACCGTACTGGTATTTTGAATTGCCTTCCAGCTGTGCGCCGGTGACCGTGGCCTTTACTGGTGCTGAACGGAAATTACGAACGCGCAGATCGGAGACGATGGTAGCGGCCTCATCAGCCTTACCGGTACGCAGCAGGCACTCGGCTTTCATCAGCAGCACCTCACTGTAGCGGAAGAAAGGGAAATCATTGCTCAGGTCGCGCATAGCACCCAAGGCCACTTCAAATTTGTTCATCCGGTACCCGTCGGCTTCACCGGTGTAGAGGCCATCGGGCATGGAGTTAGTGAATACCAGGGGCTGGCCGCTTTTATCATAACTGCCTAACAAGGCAGTGGTGCCGTTGGAAGCAAACTGCTGGCCCATGAGCCAGGAATCCGGCAGGCGCTGGTCTTCGGGATCATAGGTATCAATGAACTGCGGTACGCCTTTGGCAGACCCGGCGCCGTAAGGCGTGGTGGTCATATCAAATTTATTGCGCAGGGCCGCATGCCAGGAATACATATGTACATAGAAATTGGTGGCCAGGGTCTGGTCAAAAGGAATGGCGAAAATAGTTTCCGGTGAGCTGACATTATCTGTCAGGAAATTATCGCGGTAGTTAGTAGCCAGGGTATATTTGTTCGAACCAATGATATCGTTGCACTGGGCGAGGCAGTCAGTCCAGTGATCTTCCCCGACATATACTTTTGCGTTGAGGTAAACATTGGCGAGTACCGTTTTGGCCACCCATTTATTGAATTTGCCATAGGTGATCCCGTTCTTTTCTTCGGTCAGGGCCGGGATACTGGCGGTCAGTTCGGACACGATGAAATCATAGAGTTGCCGGCGACTTGCATTTTCCGGCAGTTCCTGCGTAACGGTGGATACCAGGGGCGCATCGCCGAAATTATCACAGATCAGCCAGTAATAAAAAGCCCGTACCGCCTTTATCTCAGCAATAGCAGCAGCCTTGCCAACAGCGGCAGGAACAGGCACTTCATCCGTTTCCAGCTGCTGGATAATGGTATTGGCATTGAGGATACCCTGGAACAGTTTGTTCCAGGTATTGCGGACATGACTTTGTTCCGCATTCCAGCCGTGCAGGTGCATCCGTTTGTAGAGGCCGCCATCGTCCCAGCCTGAACCATTGGCTGGCATCACAATGGCGTCCGTGGTAGATTCCTGCGCCATATAAAAATCCTGTTCGCCCCAGAGGCTGCGCAGACCGGTATACACTTTGGTAGTGACACCATAATAGTCTGCTTCTGTAAAAGTATAACCTTGTGAGGTCAGGTCGGAATAGACCTGTTCATCCAGCTGTTTGCTGCAGGCGCTGAGCAAACAGGCCGTGCTGATGCATATAGTGAGTGTATGATTGAATAAACGCATAAAATTGTTTTTATGGTAAGCTGGCAGGGGCTGTTGACCAGCCGTTCTGCCGGTATCGTTTAAAAGGTCAGGTAGGCGCCAAAGGTGAAAGAGCGCACGGCCGGGTAACGGTTCCTGTCGTCCACACCGGGTGCAGTACCGCCAACGCTCACTTCAGGATCTATCCCGCTGTAGCCGGTGAAGGTGGCCAGGTTGGAGGCAGCGGCATACACCCTTACCCTTTTCACAAAAGCAGCGGACACTGGTACGTTGTAACCAAGGGTCACGTTGTCAATCTTCCAGTAATCGCCTTTTTCTATGAAATAGCTCACGTATTGCTGCTCCTGGTTATCGGCCAGCGGTCTTTTTCCATAGATATCATCATAGGCGGAGGTCAGCACATTGCCCCTGTTCAATGCGGAAGGCACTCCGTAGAACATGCGGGCCATGTTCAGGATCTCGAAATTGAACGCGCCGCGCATGGTGATATTGAGATCAAAATTGCCGTAAGTAAAAGTGTTGTTGAAATTGAGGTACTGGGTAGGCAGTCCGTTGCCCAGGACTTGTTTGTCGTCCGGCTGCTGTTGCGCAATAGGTTTGGGTTTGCCGTCCTTGCCCATGATGAGCCAGTGACCATTGTCGTCAATGTCCACAGCGCGGTAGCCAAAGAAATTCCCCACGGGTGCGTTCAGCTCCAGGCGATGGGTGGTGCTCTGGATGGGCTCACCGGTGGAACCTACATCCATGGGCCTGTTCAGGGTCTGGAACCTGTTGTTGGTAAAGGAGGTTACTTTGTTCTCATTGAAGGCATAGTTCACGGAAGTGTTCCAGCTGAATTTGCCGCTTTCAATGGCGGTGGCATTGACCACTACTTCAATACCACGGTTCCACATGGTGGCAGCATTGGCGGTGATGGTGTTGAAGAGATAAGGCACTACGGGTACCGGGTAATCATAGAAGATCATATCACGGATAGTGCGTTTGTAGACATCCACTGAACCGGTGATGCGGTTGTTGAGGAAGCCAAAGTCAAGCCCGAGATTCACTTCTTCTTTTTTCTCCCAGCGCAGATCAGGATTGGGGTTGCTGGCCTGGCTCACCACCTGTATCCATTCTCCGTTGTGGTAGGCAAAGGAGTTGAAGTTGATCAGGTTGAGGGAGCGATACATGCGTTCAGGCTCCGTACCGGTGACGCCGTAGCCGACGCGGAGTTTCAGCATGCTGACAGCCGCCAGCTTTTGCATGAAATTTTCGCCGGCAATATCCCAGCCGGCAGATACAGCCGGAAAATTACCCACTTTATGATCGGTACCGAAGCGGGTGGAACCCTCGCGGCGGATACTGGCCATCAGCAGGTAGCGGTTGCGGAAATTATAGTTGATCCGGGCAAAGGCGCCGATCAGCTTGGATTCTTCGGCAACGCTGGATTCGGGCGCCTGGCCGCGACTGAGCGCTTTACCGGAGCCCATATTATTATAGGAATAGAAATCGGTGGGGAAATCCCAGTTCTGCATCCAGTAGTTCTCGGAATAATATTTCCGCCAGCTGTAGCCAACAAGGCCGGTAAGCTGGTGATCACCGAGCGTACGGGCATATTCTCCGGTTAATTCCATCAGGTCGTCCGTAGTACGGGTAGTGCCGCGGGAGGCAAAACCATTGCGGCCGTCGCGGATGGTGGAGATATGCTGTTTGGTTTCATAATAGCCGCGCACGCTGTTGTACAGATCGCGGGAGCCCAGCAGTTTCAGGGTTAAACCAGTGACCGGCCGGAAAGTGGCGCTGCCAATGGTCCGCAGGCTGTTGTTCAGGTTCTTCCCCTTGGTCTCTTCCAGCAGGGATAACGGGTTTACGTAATCTGTTTTATCGGTATGCTGTGTCCAGCTGCCATTAGGTTGGCGCACGGGGTCTGTAGGATTATAGGTGATCCCGTTCCGGTAGATATCCCCCCTGTAGCTGCCACCATCTGAAATGGCATTGAAGCTCTGGGCATAGCCCTGCACATTCATGTTCAGCTTTAATTTGTTGTTGAACATAGCATGGTTCACTTCCAGGCGGGGGAAGAAAACGGTATTGTTGCTTTTGTCAATGATGCCCTGGAGCTTTCGGTACTCCATGCTCACGATATAGTTGGTAGAACGGTTACCGGCCCGCAGGCTCATATTGTATACCTGTGATACAGGTGTGCGGGTGATCTCATCCAGCCAGTTGGTGTTGGACCCAAAATCATAGGCGCCGGGTTTACCCTGGGCCACCAGTTCACGGTACTGGTCCGCACTCATGAAATCCAGTTTCCTGGTAATGCTCTGGGTAGTGACATACGTATTGACATCAATGGTTGGCGGTGTTTCGCCATTCACTTTACGGGTGGTGATCAGGATCACACCGCCGGTACCGCGGGTACCATAGATGGCAGCGGCAGCCCCATCTTTCAATACGTCAATGGATTCAATGTCTTCCGGCGCTACCGAGGTGAAAGAACCGGGAACACCGTCAATCAGGATTAAGGCGGAAGCGCTGTTGGCAATAGAGTTCACGCCCCTGAGTTTGATCTGTGCGGTGGCGGTGGGATTGCCGTCGGGTGTAATAACAGCCAGGCCGGCCACTTTACCGCGGATCAGCTGGGCGGCATCGCCTACGGCCCCTTTGACAAAGTCTTTGGCTTTCACGGAAGATATGGCCGTACTCACTTCGGCCCGGCGCTGGGTGCCATAGCCAATCACCACTATATCATCCAGCGCTCCTATTTTAATAGTGAGCTGGATGCTTACCTCAGTTTTTCCGGCTACCGGAATTTCTTTGGTATCATAGCCGATATTGCTCACCACCAGCACGGCATTATCAGCAATGCCGTTGAGCGTAAAAACACCCTGTTCATTGGTGACTGCGGATTGCTGGCTGCCTTTTACATTGATGGTGGCGCCGGCAATGGGTTCACCCTTTTCATTGCTGACAGTTCCTTTAATATCCTTGGGCAATAAGACCGTTAAAGGCATGGGTACAGGTACGGGTTCTTTTTCCCTGATCACCACCAGGCGATCGGCTTCCAGGATGGTATAGGTAAAGGACTGGTCGCGGAGACAGATCTCCAGCACATCTTTGAGGGTGGCATCTTTTACTTTGATGGAAACCTTACGGGCTTTTTTGAAAAAGCCTTCGGTATAGACAAAATTATAGCCGGTCTGGCTCTTGATAAGCTCAAAGATCCTTTCCAGTGGCGCATTCCGCTCATTGATATTAACGCCGGTATCTGTTGGCCGGGCAAAGAGGGAACTGGCGCAAACCAGGAGAAAAAGGCAACTAAGGAAGAATCTGGCGGTAAGGGGCCGGTAAACAAAAGCAGGTTGTTGACCAGGCATGGAAGGGCATGGAGGAGCCGTGCTCCTGCTGCAAGCAATCATTGGCATAAACCTTATTTAGATTGAATAATGATGGATTTGTCCGCGTGTTTATTTTTCACTCACCGTAACAGTGGTACCCTGTATGGTGAATTGAACTTTATCTGTCAGCTGCAATGCATTCAGTGCATTGGAGAGTGGTGTATTCCGGGGGATCCGCGCATAGAACAGTTCATCCACCTTCCCTTTATAGACCACCTCAATATTATACCAGCGGGCCAGCGTTTTCATAATGCTTTCAATATCTGCCCGCCGGAATACAAACATATTATTCTTCCAGGCCAGCACTTCTTCCATGGGCGCCTGTTCCAGCAGGTGTAGTTCATTCCCCAATAATTGTGCCTGTTGACCGGGTTGGAGCATTACCTTTTCCTGCGGTGTTTTCAGCTGGATAGCGCCCTGCACCAGGGTGGTATAGCTGCCGGATTCATCGGGATAGGCTTTCACATTGAATTGCGTGCCGATGACGGTGATCTCGGATTGATCCACCTGCACAATAAATGGTTTGGTTTTGTTGTCCGCCACTTCAAAATAAACTTCACCTCCTATTTTCACCACCCGGTCTTTGCCGCTGAAAGCAGTGGGATACTGGATAAAAGATTCCGCATTCAGCCAGACTTTTGTACCGTCCGATAAGTTGAGGCGATACTGTCCTCCACGCGGGATGGTCATCTTATTGTAGGTGATCCTGGTGCTGGCGCCGGTGCGTACATATTCCAACTGCCCATTGGATAGTTTTCTTACGGCGCTACCCTCCTGCTGTGCCAGTGTGCCATTGGCGGCACTGTCCAGGAGGATAGTGCTGCCATCCGCCAGCGTCAGGATAGCCCTGTCGCCCCCGGGCGCTACATCATTGGCGGCAATGACTGTTGTTCCCTTGCCGGCCGGATCAGCTGTTCCTTTGCGCTCCAGCAATAGCCAGGTGGTAGCTGCGGCTATCAGCAGTATAATGGCTGCCGCATAGCGTAACCAACCCATTTTGCGTACCCTGCCGGAAGCAGCAATACTGGTGGGCAGGGGAACACCGGCTGCCATCAGTTGCTGATCGGTGTACGACCGGGCTGCTTTCAGCTCCTGAAGACCGGCCAGCAACTGCGGGCCGGTAAGCTGGGCTTCTATAGCCGCGGCTGAGGCCGCGTTAGCGTTCCGCCAGGCTTCCAGTTGCGCCTGCTCCTGTTCCGTCAACTCCTGCTTCAGCTGTTTAAGGTATAAACTGCTGATGAAGGAACTGCTGTCAAAGTCTGTTTGATCGGTCATACTTTTTATTACTCGTTACAACCCAGAAAATGTTACCTGAAATTTTCAATTATTTTTTAGCAGGCGGCTCAGCAACCATAAAAAGACCGGGAGGTCTATATTGCCCAGGGCGGCGCGCAGTATGCGGAGGGCTTCTGCTTTCTTGGTTCGTACAGTACTATCTTTTACCTGCAGTTGTTGGGCGATCTCCGCATTGGAGAGCCCATCAAAATAACTCAGCCTGAATATGGATCGGTGGAATGGCGGCAGTTTATCAACTTCCGCTTCTATCTGCTGCAGGATGCCGGAGTGGATGAGGCTGTCCCGGAAAAGGATCTCGTCCTGCTGGTCGGACAGGTAACTGAGCTGTTCAGTGAGCGCCTGCTCGCGGGCCTTCTGGCGGATGCGGTCCACGCATTTGTTGCGGGCTACAATACGCAGGTGACTGAGCACATGGCCCAGGTGTTCAAAATCCCTTTTACCATGCCAGAGATCTATAAAGGTTTCGGCAGTGATATCCCTGGCCTGGTCAGGATCCAGCATTTTTTTGGCATAGAAGAAAACAGCGCCGTAGTAAAGCTCATAAATGCGGGCAAAGGCATGCTCGTCCCGTTGGTTGAAAGCATGCACCAGTTCATGGGCAGGGGTCAGGTGGTATAGACTACTATCGGCCAAGCTGTTAGTTGTGAGTATGGGACAAAAGTAAGGAATAGTTAATGGTAAACATGCTCCTTTGTCCGATGGTCACTGCAGTAACCTTTCTATATGGTCAGCTGCACAGCCGTATGAATGGCTTTGGCCAGTTCCAGGGCATTGGACCCATCGCCGTGAATGCAGACGGTATCTGCAAATACAGGGATCTCCTGTCCATCTACGGTGGTCACGGAGCCGCTGTTCAGCATCTGGGTGATCTGGGCCACTACTTTTTCCGGGTCGTCCAGCAGGGCGCCGGGCTGGTCGCGCGGGGTGAGACTACCATCGGCCTGGTAGCTGCGGTCCGCAAAAACTTCACTGGAGGTGGGCAGTCCCACCACTTCCGCCATGCGGATCAGCTGGCTGCCGGCCAGTCCCATGAGGATCAGCCGGGGATTGAAAGCTTTTACTGCGGAAGCGATAGCTGCAGCCAGCGTGGCATCACGGGCGGCCATATTATATAAGGCTCCATGTGGTTTTACATGATGCATGACGCCGTTATGCACGGAGAGGAAGCCCTGCAGGGCGCCGAGCTGGTACAGGACCAGGTCATATATTTTATGGGGTGCTATTTTGAGTTCTTTACGGCCAAAATTCTCGCGGTCGTTGAAGCCGGGATGTGCGCCGATGCGCAGGTTGGCGCGGAGGCCGGCCTGCACCAGTTCATGCAGGGTATGGGGATCGCCGGCATGCAGTCCGCAGGCCAGGTTCATAGAGCTGATATAGGGTAAGAGGGCAAGTTCGTTCTTAATATCATATGGCCAGAGATGGGTGCTTTCTCCGAGGTCGCAATTGAGGTCAATGCTTAGCATACCAATTCGTTTAGGTGATCGTGACAAGAGCGTTGTATAATCGTTAGTTCGCGTTGCATGGTAAAAAGTAAGGCTTCGGCTCTGGCCTGGCTGATCAGTTTAAAGTGGAGGGCGTCACTGGGTCTCAGTTGCGCCAGTTTGGGCAGGTGGGCGGTGATCACATGACCTATACGGGGATAGCCGCCGGTGGTCTGGTGATCCGCCATCAGGACAATCAGTTGTCCGTCCGGCAGCAGCTGAAGGGTGCCGAAGCTGACGGCGGAGGACAGGGATTCTGAAGTGGTATTCCGTTCCAGGGGGACGCCTTTGAGGCGATAGCCCATCCGGTCGGAAAAAGGATGAATGAGGAAATTATTCCGTTCCAGGTCTTCTTTGGCGGTATCGGTGAGCTGGTTGAATTCGCCGCCGGGCGTTATATAAAATTCGTTGGGGTATTGGTAGGTCTGGCAGATATCCACGCGCCAGCGCAGCACCTGGTGATCCCGTCCTTCCCGGAGCAGGCCGGCATAGTAGAACTGGGATTCTTTAAAGGTCAGCTCATCGTCCTTTTCCAGCCGCCGGCCATCATGGCCGCCGGCGCCGGCTTTGAGATTGGTGCTGTAACTATTGAGCCATGTCTGGACATTGAGGCCGCCATGAACGGCAATATAACAGCGGGCGCCGGATTGCAGGCGGTTGAAGTGCAGGATGGTATTACGGCGCACTACTATGGGCCGCCAGAGAGGGATCTCTTCATCGTTGAGCATGGGCTGGAAATCGGCGCCGGTGATACTGATCAGGGCATTCTGTTCAAAGAGGAGCTGCGGGCCGGGGAAATGACATTCTATCACGGCTTCCTGGGTATTGTTGCCGGCCAGCATATTGGCTATACGGGCGGCGTACTGATCCATGGCGCCGCCATTGTTGATGCCAACGCTGCCATAACCAAAACGTCCGGTATCCTGCAGGGTATCTAAAAGGCCGGGTTTGATAACGGTAAAGGACATGGGCTAATTAGGGTTGTCCGTCTGCTGTTGACAGCCGGGATGAGCTAAATTCATGGAATTCGGATGCTGTGATCGGGTAAAAGGTCACCTGATCGCCGGTTTTCAACAGTACTGGATCCTGAGCATGCGGATCAAAGAGTTTCACGGGTGTTCTGCCTATTATATGCCAGCCTCCGGGGCTGTTGACCGGGTAAATGCCGGTCTGCGCGCCGGCGATGCCTACGCTGCCGGGTAATACCTGGACGGGCTGTGCCTTTCTTCCCAGCTCAATATGCTGGTGCACCGGTCCCAGGTAGGAAAACCCTGGCAGAAAACCTATCATGAACACCCGGTATGAGCGGGTGGTATGGAACTGTATTACTTCTTCCACATTCAATTGCCGGGCGCTGGCCAGGAAAGCCAGGTCGGGCCCGAAGGCGGTATCATAACATACGGGTATACGGTGTTCCCGGGTTGGTTTCCCGGGGTTCCCGGAACACTGGCGGAAGGCCTCGTCCAGGAGCTTACTCACCCATTCCGCAATAGTGGTATCAGGCTGGTAACAGTGGTAAACAATAAAAGGATCGTAAAAAAGGGTCAGGGAAGCATAGGCGGGGATGCAGTCTTTCAGCCCCGTAAAAGGATGTTCCCGGAACCAATCCTGCATGGAAATCACCTGGTTGTTAACAAATTCCTCAATCTGGTCGCCCAGTTCTATGGTTACAGCAGCATCGCCCAGGGGAAATATGTCAGGATATTTTTTCAAAACCCACGAATCCGTCTTGAAGATAGGCAGAAAAAAAGATTTATATAAAATTAAAATCCGACATTTTGTCGGGTCTGGGCCCCTGGCTAATTTGTTGATCTCGCTGTTATACACTAAACTTGCACGGCAACAGGCCTAATGTTAAACCGTTTTATTCAGCTATGGCGAAGAATTTACTGATTGTGGAGTCTCCTGCGAAAGCCAAAACGATCGAAAAGATCCTTGGATCCGATTTCGAAGTGAAGAGTTGTTATGGGCATATCAGGGACCTAGAAAAAGACGATATGGGTATTGATATCAAGAATAATTATCAACCCAGATATATAATTCCCGACGATAAGGAAAAGGTTGTGAAGGACTTACAGACTTTAGCTAAAAAATCAGATGAAGTCTGGCTCGCAACGGATGAGGACCGCGAAGGGGAAGCGATCAGCTGGCATCTCTGCGAGGTGCTGGGCCTTGATCCGGAAAAGACCAAGCGTATTGTATTTCATGAGATCACCAAACCGGCCATCCGCAAAGCGGTGGAGACCCCGCGTACGGTGAACATGAACCTGGTCAATGCCCAGCAGGCCCGCCGCGTGCTGGACCGCATTGTAGGTTTTGAACTCAGTCCTGTGCTCTGGCGCAAGATGAGCATGAAGAACAACCTCAGCGCCGGCCGGGTACAGAGTGTGGCTGTCCGCCTGATAGCTGAGCGGGAAAGGGAGATCAACGCCTTTACCGCTGTCAGCAATTTCAGGATAGAAGCCCTGTTCACCGCCAACGATCTGACCAATAAGCCCGTCACTTTCAGCGCTGAAGGAAAGAAACACGCCAATGCGGAAGGCGCTGAAAGCTTTCTGCAGAGCTGTATGGGGGCCAATTATACCGTTACGGACATCCAGGTCAAGCCGGCCCGTAAATCGCCTGCCGCTCCTTTTACCACTTCCACCATGCAGCAGGAAGCTTCCCGCAAGCTGGGCTACTCGGTGAGCCGCACCATGACCCTGGCACAGCGCCTGTATGAAAGCGGTAAGATCACCTATATGCGTACGGACAGCGTGAACCTGAGTGAAACCGCCATGGGCGATATCCGCACCCAGGTCTCTAACCAGTTCGGTAATAATTATCACCAGCCGCGCCGCTATAAGAATAAGAATGAATCAGCCCAGGAAGCGCACGAAGCGATCCGCCCCACCTATATGGATAACCTGTCGGTGGAAGACCCGGACCTGCGCCGTCTCTACGAGCTGATCTGGAAGCGCACCATGGCCTCCCAGATGGCTGATGCGGAACTGGAGCGCACCATTGCCAAAATTGCTATTTCTACCAATAAAGAAGAGCTGACCGCCAGTGGCGAGGTCCTGAAATTTGACGGCTTCCTGAAAGTTTACCGGGAGGACCGCGATGAGGAGGATATCAATGACGATGAACAGGCGGAAGGCATGTTGCCCCCGCTGAGCGTACAGCAGCAGCTGCCGCTGAAAGAGATGAAGGCAATAGAACGTTTCAGCCGTCCCCTGCCCCGCTACACGGAGGCCTCGCTGGTAAAAAAGCTGGAAGAACTGGGCATTGGCCGTCCTTCAACCTACGCCCCTACTATCTCTACCATCCAGAAAAGAGGATATGTGGAGAGAAGGGATAAAGAAGGAATCAAAAGGGCCTTCCGTATTTTTCGCCTGCTCAATGACCAGATCAGCAAGCAGACCGAACAGGAGAATACGGGCGCTGAAAAAGCCAAGCTCTTCCCTACTGACCTGGGCCTGGTAGTGACCGACTTCCTGAAACAGTATTTTGACGATATCATGGATTATGGCTTCACCGCCCGCATTGAAGGCGAATTTGATGAGGTGGCGGCCGGCAATATGAAATGGAACCGTATGATCGACGAGTTCTACGTGCCTTTCAAAAAGGATGTAGACAATACCATTGAGAATGCAGAGCGGATCAAAGGCGAGCGTGAACTGGGCGTTGATCCGGAAAGCGGCAAAAAGATGGTGGCCCGGATGGGACGTTATGGTCCCATGGTACAGATCGGCGATGTGAATGATGAGGAGAAGCCGCGTTTTGCCGCCCTTAAAAAAGAGCAGAGCATTGAGACCATCACATTTGATGAGGCGCAGGCGCTGTTCCAGCTGCCCCGCACCCTGGGTGAATATGAAGGGCAGGAAGTGGCGGTGAATGTGGGCCGCTTTGGACCTTATGTCAAATTCGGTGAGCAGTTTATCTCCATCCCCCGTGGCGAAGATCCGCTGGAAGTGAGCCTGGAAAGGGCCATTGAGCTGATCAACGAAAAGCAGCGGGCAGATGCCCCCATTGCCCATTATGAAGGCAAAGGAGTGACCAAGGGCAAGGGCCGTTTTGGTCCCTTTATCAAATGGAACGAGCTTTTTATCAACGTGCCCAAACGGTACGATTTCGATAACCTGACCCAGGCCGATATCAATGAGCTGATAGATGCCAAAGTGAAAAAAGAGGCCAACCGCTTTATCCAGCAGTGGCCGGAAGAGAAGATCGCTTTGGAGAACGGTCGCTGGGGTCCTTTCATCCGCTTTGGCAAAAAAATGCTGAAGCTGGGCAGGAAGTCGGATGATTCCAAATTTACGGCTGAAGAAGCTGCTACCCTGCCACTGGAAGATGTGAAGAAGATGATTGAATCGCAGGTGCCTAACGCCTTTGCCAAAGCCACCAAAAAAGCAGCTCCCAAAAAAGCTGCAGCGAAAAAAGCAACGCCTAAAAAGAAGAAATAAAATAGTTTGCCGGCTGGCTGCCCGTTATCCGGACAGCGGCCGGCAAACTGTATAACCTATCCCTTCCAGGCTCAATTACCCCCCTATGTTAGTCCTGCAGTACAACCTTACCAGAGAAGATTATTTCAAATACAACTATTACACCAACTGGACTTCTCCTGATAAGCGGAAATTCCGCAACAGGTATTATATGAAGGTACTCTTATACCTTTTTGTGATGGCTGGACTCATCCTGTATACCAGCCAGGATAAATCTCCTCTCATCACCATGATTGCTGTTATACTTGTCGCCACCACTATGCTCCTGCTCATACCATTCCTTGTCCGGCGAAGTGTCCGCAAGCGGGTGGACCAGCTGCTGGCCCTTCCTGCCAACAAGCATATCCTGGATCGCAGGGAAGTACAATTCTCAGACACCGGTATCGTGAGCAGGGACAGCAATGCGGAAAGCAAATTCGGCTGGAATGCTGTGGTCAAAGTAGCCCAGCTTCCTGATGCCTGGTACCTCTATTCCAGTTCCCACCAGGCCATTATCCTGCCTAAACGGGCGCTTGCTGATGAACAGGAACGTAAGGAGCTGCAAAGCCTGCTGGATCAGCACATCTCTTTCAGCGCAGAATTTGCCAACAACTAAGCGCCTTCCTGTAACGCGCTGCCAGTGCCGGCTCCACGCTGGCAAAACTTTTGATATGTTTTACTCATTGTGAATTTGTGGAAAAGATTTTTGGCTGGTGAACAGGACTTACCCGAAATTGAGCGAAACAAGTGTTGTATAGTGCAGAGAGCAGGTTATCTTCTTTTTGACTGGCAACCTTCCTGACAGCAGCCTCCGCAGCCAACCCGGTAATCCATGGAAGAAAACAAAGAAATATCAGCCCTGTTTCACCTGATCGATGATCCCGATGAAGAAGTCTTCAACGTGGTATCTACACGTATCATTGATTTTGGCAAGGGCATTATTCCTAACCTGGAGAACCTTTGGGAGAATACGGTGAGTGAAGAGATCCAGGAGCGTATTGAAATGCTGATCCACCGGCTGCACTACCGGGACCTCACCGAAGAAACGCTGGAATGGAACCGGAACCTGCACCAGGACCTGCTGACCGGCGCCCTGCTGGTGTCCCGCTTCCAGTATCCCGAACTGGTGACGGCACAGGTGTACCAGGAAGTGGAAAAGCTGCGCCGCAATATCTGGCTGGAGCTGAACAACTATCTTACCCCGCTGGAGCAGGTAAATGTGCTGACCAGTATTCTTTATAATTACTACAGCCTGCGTGGCACGGAGATCGGGTACCAGCACCCGGAAGAATTCCTGATCAATAAACAACTGGAAGCCAAACGCGGCAATGCCATTGCCAACGGTATCCTGTACCTGATTGTCAGCGAGCTGCTGGATGTGCCTGTCCGGGCTATCAATATTCCCCGGCAGTTTGTGCTGGGCTATTTCCGGTCTGATTATGACTTTACCCGGCATACGGAAAACCCGCTGTACCGCACAGAGTTCTTTATTGACCCAATGAGCGGCCAGGTATTTACCCATAAGGACATTGACAATTACTTCAAAAGGATCAATGTGCCGCCTGTAGCCGCCTATTTCAAACCCCTCAGCAACAAGCAGGTGATCCGCACCCTGCTGGAGGAATTCAGCAAATGTTTTGATGACGACCGCAACCGCTACAAGCAGCAGGAGCTGCTGGCGCTGTCAGCGCTGATCACGGAGACTGATCCCGATGAGGAGGATAATGAAACTCCGGATGATCCTCCGCAGGACCACCCGGAGTAAATCCCGTCTACTCTACTTTGATGAGGAACCAGGTGGTGCGCAATTGTTCACTTATCTTCACTGAACTCGCTTCAATACGTACCGGCAGCAGGTAGGTTTTACCTGCCTCGATCTCTTTTATTGTAGTACTGATATGGATATCCAGTGGCTCGGTCCATAGTTGTCCTTTAGGTATTATAGCGTTGGCAGTCATAGTAAATGCCGGCGCCGGCAATAATGCATATTGCGTGCTATTAGCCCTGTTAAAACTGTCAATGGCATTTTCGTTAACCCCAAATTGTACCTGTATGTCTTCGGTGGGATATTCCTGTGCGCCATAGCTGGCCCCGTAAGGTATGCTTTGTGGTTCGCCAGATAATTTTACTGTCTTTTTTACCACCCCGTTCACAGCCTGTGGCATGTAGACATGGATAAAGGAGGCCAGCGGCTGCTCAGGCAGGTATATATCAGTTTCACAGGCTTCCAGCAGGGTTGCCAGCAGGAACATGCCTGTCAGCAATCGGATTGTCAGCATATTTTTCATTGTAGGCAATTTCATTTTTAATAACCCGGGTTTTGAACAAGCGCCCTGTCCCTGTCCATTTCATACTGGGTGATGGGCCACCAGTAGAAGGAAGGCCGGAAGAGGTGCGGCGTGGCGGTCTCCACCCTTTTATAAAATGCGTCTCCGTCCTGGTTCACATCCATTCCATGTAAGGTCCCCATCACCTGCGGGGCAATCTTCCACCGACGGATATCAAACCAGCGATGTCCTTCATAGGCGAGTTCTATCCTTCTTTCTGCATGGATCAACCTGCGCATTTCAGTTTGACCCGCAGGAACAGGCAATGGATCGGCGCCGGCGCCATACTGGGGAATGCCTGCCCGTTCCCGGATCCTGTTGAGGTAGACCAGGATATCAGGATCATTGGGATTGTATTCATTGAGCGCTTCAGCATAGTTCAGGTATACTTCTCCCAGCCGGAACAGGATAACAGGCCTGTCCTGTTTCTTGCCGTTACCTTTTGAGCCTATATTGGTATTAGGCCCTACATTTTTCCGGACCAGGTAGCCAGTTTTGGAATAGTCCGTGGCGTGGCCTTTTTTCCCGTTAGTCCCTGAATTAAAAAAGCTGATGGCGGCATTGGCAGTCATATTTCCTCCGCGCCAGATGCTGTTATTGTAGGTAACGCCATGGTAAAAGCGGGGTTCCCTGTTGATATACATGTTGTAGATCTGCTGCCCTCCTACGTTGGTAAAGCCCGTTTCTGAATACAGGGATGATTCGGCCGGCAGTTTCCCATCTTTCATAAAATAGGCATCTATGGTTTCCTGTGTGGGGCCAATGCCGCACCAGCCACCGGCCGATCTGGGCATGCAATGCACATCCCATTGCGCCACGTTATTTGCCTTGCGGACAAAGATCTGCTCATCGTTCCAGGTCTGGAAATAGATACCGTCCAGTGATTTCACCGGATCACCGGAAGCATCTTTATACAAGGAATACAGGTTGAGGTCTATGACCTGTCTGGCTGCATCGGCAGCTCTTTTCCATTTTTCGGCATCATAGGTCTGTGCTATCAGGGGCGTGCCGTCTGCGTTCCTGAACCCGGCCATTTCTGTATTTCCATTATACAGGGGACTTGCCGCATACAGTAATAAGCGGGCCTTCACGGCCAGCGCCATACCTTTTACCGCCCTTCCATAATCTACATCACTCAGATCGCCATTGCTCTGGGGTGTCACCGGCAGCACTTCAGCGGCTTTGTCCAGTTCACTGACGATATAGTTCACACAGGCGTCAAACGGGCTGCGTGGCAACTGGAAATCGCTGGCAGGCGCGTCGGAGGCAAATTCGTCTTCCCCCATCAGTACTACCGGCCCGTATTGACGAAGGACACAGAAATAGTAGAATGCCCTGAGGAACCTCGCTTCGGCTTTATACTGATCAATCAGCTGCTGCCCGTTGAGGTTGCGGATCTCTTCATTCCCTTCAATATGGTTCATAAAATAGGTGGCGCTCCTGATGGCCTCGTAATAGCCGTCCCATTTGTTGAAAGGCGTACCGTTAGGGCTGAGATTGCCTAAGTTGACGGTGTAGACCGATAGTTTGGACCAGGTAAGATCTGCCTCGTCGCTGGTGCCTACCCAGGGCGTACTCTCGGTGGCATACCATTCGTCCGGGATAAAACCGTAAATATTAGCCAGGAACGCTTCCGTGGGCCCTTTTTTCCGGAATACTTCTTCAATGGTTTCCCGGTCGTCAGGTACCTGGTCGAGGTATTTCTTGCAGGAAGCCAGCCATAGCGTACTGCCCGTTAAGAGAAGAAGGATACTATATTTAAGTGATGCTGTCATTGTTGTTGAATTTAATTGCCGCAGCTATGCATGCAGTTGCTTAAAACGTGAACCGGAAACCGAAGTTATAGGTCTTGAGTAAAGGGTATTCCGAGCCTCTGCCGTCTCCCAGCTCTACGTCGTATAATTTGAAACCACTGATGGTGGCCAGGTTGTATCCTGTAAGATAGAGGTTGAGATAAGATACCCCGATACGTTTGAGCCAGTCCCTTTTCAGCTGGTAGTTCAGCTCAACTACCTGCAATCTCAGGAAGGCGCCGTTCTTGGTCCACCAGGAGCTTTGTTCAAAATTCATATTCTCATTACCGTAAGTGATCCGGGGATAGAAAGCATTCGGGTTGGGGTTCTCTTTGGTCCAGCGATTGGTGACCTCGGCCAGGAGGTTACCCCGCTCTCCGCCAAGGCTGAAGGGGCGGAAGCCATCACCGCTGAGGGAGATATCCACATGACTGATCCCTTTGAACCAGGCGGATACAGACCAGTTCTTGTAATTAATGGTAGGGCCAAAACCATACACTATTTCCGGCATGCTGCCATACCCGATAGGCGCCTTATCATAGCCGTCAATCTTTCCGTCGCCGTTCAGGTCTTTATACCGTATATCCCCCGGCTTATTGATGCCTGTCTGGTAAGGACTGGTTTCCACTTCTTTTTCCGATCCATACAAGCCGATGGCAATATACCCGAAACGCTGTCCCAGGCTACGCCCGATCCGCTGCTGCCAGGGATAGGGCCAGGGGGCCTGGGCGTCGTTGATCACTTTAGACCGGGTCCAGGTGAAATTACCCCTGAACCGCAGGGTAAGATCTTTGCCTACCCGTTTGTTTATTTCAAGCGTGGCGTCTATCCCTTTATTATCTACTGCACCGAGGTTGGCGTAGGGCAGGTTTTTAATGCCTACAATGCGCGGCACATCACCCCTGGACCGGAATATGCCTGTTCTTTTTTCCCTGAACAGGTCAACCGTGAGAGAAATAGCGTCCCGCCAGGTTTTGAATTCAAAACCCAGGTTGTATTTGCCTGCTTTTTCCCAGGTGACGTCTACGGCATAATCGCCAATTTCTTTGCCTTTAATAGTAGCATCCGTATTATTCCTGCCATAGCTATAGCTGCCCGCATTGGCAACCGTGCCGATATAGGCGAACCTTCTTCCACCAATATTGCTGTTGCCTACTTCGCCATAGGAGAACCGCAGTTTAAAGAAGGACAGGGCATTGCTGACCGGCTCAAAGAATTGCTCTTCCGAAACCACCCATCCTACCCCGAAGGAAGGGAAAAAACCGAATTGCTTATCAGGCGTAAAGGTCTCTGAACCGTTGTAACCAAAATTTGCTTCGGCGAGGTATTTACTATCGAAGGCATAGGTAGCCCTTCCGGCAATACCTACGTAGCGGAAAGGTATGGAGCTGTTAAAGTCGCCCGAGAAAGCGTCCACCTTATCACTCTGGTTGTACAGCACCATTCCGGTCACATCATGTTTTCCAAATTCCCGGTGATAGTTGATGGCTGATTCCAGGTAAAACTGTCTCGATCCGCCGTTGGTCCGTTCATAGCTCAGGTAACTATCGCCAATCTTGGTTTGCTCATATACCAGCTTGCCGTTGGCATCCCTTTCAGTGGCAATGAAGCCGTCCGGGTCTTTGATCCTTTTGATAGTATGCGCATTGTAATTATCAAAAGAATACATGCCCGTCATGGAAAGCCCTTTCAATAAAAAGTCAAGCTCCTGTGTTACGCGGATATTGCTCCATAACTGGCTCCTGAATTCGGTTATATAACCGGTTTGCGTTAACAGGGTATAGGGATTTAAAATGTCCGCAGTCTTGGGGCGGGAAAGTTTTCCGTCCGAATACCGTACCGGGATCATGATGGGTGGCATCACGTAGGCAGCCTTGAATATGTCTGCTGTGCTTTTCCCCGGGTAATTACCGTTGCTGATCCAGCCGGATGCGCCAAACTCCACCTTTGTTTTTTTGGTGACGTTCAGGGTAAGGTTAGATGTAAAATTGTACCGGTTAAACTTCATAGAGGAATTGTAATCCGTCAGGTCGTCCGTTTTGAACATCCCCTTTTCATTGTAATAACCGAGCGACAGATAATATTGAGCTTTTTCGGAGCCTCCGTTCACATTGACCCTGGCCCGCTGGTTGAATCCATATTGATTGAAGATCTCATCAAACCAGTTCACGTTGGGATAAAGCTCCGGATCCGAGCCGCTGGCAGTTTTGGCTATTCTGTCCAGTGAATACCGCAGGCTGGTGTCATTGGGATTGCTGTTCCGGTAAGCTTCATTTGAGATCTGCATATAAGTGACCCCGTCGGCAAACTTCGGCAGCCTGGTGAATTCAGTAAGCCCCTGGTCTACCTGCATGTTGATGATGGGTTTGCTGCTTTTTCCTTTTTTGGTCTGGATCAGGATCACGCCATTGGCGCCCCTGACGCCATATACAGCGGTTGCAGAAGCATCTTTCAGGATGCTGAAGCTTGCAATGTCTTCAGGGTCTATGTTATTGAAGGATCTTTCCACTCCATCCACCAATACCAGCGGTGAGCTGCCGGTGAAAGTAGAGATGCCCCTGATATAGATCTCCGAATTATCGTAACCGGGTTCACCGCTTCGCTGAACGCCGATCACACCGGCTACCATGCCGGCTACCACATTGCTCATATTGGCTACGGGCTGTTTCAGATCTTCCACTACAATGGAGCTTTGCGCACCCACTGTGGTCAGTTTCTTCTGCCTGCCATAGCCTACTACCACCACTTCGCCCATATCCGGTGGGCGCAGCCGTAAAACGGCATTGATGATCCGCTGGTTCTTCACTTCCACTTCCAGGGAGTCATAGCCGATATAACTGAACACAAGGACCCTGTTTTCATCCGGAACGGAGATCCGGAATTCACCGAGCGAGTCTGTTGAAGTGCCAAGGGTGGAGCCCTTTATTTTAATATTGGCGCCGGGTAATGGTTTTCCATCGTTATCAGTCACTTTGCCCCTGACATCCACCGGGGGAACAGCCATGAGGTGCAGCAGTTCCAGCGGTTTCTGCCGGACCACAATGTTCTTATCCCTGATAGTATAGGTCAGCAGTTGTCCTTCAAAGCATTTTTGCAGGGCTTCCTCCAGTGTTGCCTCCTTTATATTGATACTGACTGGTTTTGCATGCGCCAGTTCTTCTTCATTGAATTGAAACTGGTATCCCGTCTGGTTGGTTATTGAACGGAATAGCTTGATCATGGGCGCCTCCTTTTCAGCCATCGTGATCCGTTGGAAGAAGAGGGAAATAGTCTTTCCGTCAATCCTGTAGGACAGTCCCTGTCCGGGCAGTACGGAACCGAGAAAGGCGTCCAGCTGCATATTGGTAACGGAAAGGGTGACAGGCTGGGTATTGTCCCAGACAGCACGGTTGCCGAAGACGAAATAGCCCGTCTGTTTTTCCACGGCCTGGAAAACGGCTTTCAGCGGCATTTTCTTGGCAGAAAGCGTAATGGTCTGGGCTGCCGGTCTTGCAGAGACAGCCATTGAAGCGGTGAACAGTAAGATGCTGAGCATTTTCATAACAAGCAATGTTTGGGCGGCGTACCGGGACAATGGCCTGTGCAAGCCGCTCCTCCCATTGGTTGTGCGCCTGGCAGTCTGGGCGCCAGGCGCAACCTGGGATCGGAAAAGGACATACAGGCAAGGGCAATCGTACCGGAAGCCATTTGCAGTTTTTTGCATAAATTGCATCGGGTTTTAGGTTGTTTTAAAAGATCGTTGACAAGGCGAAATTTGGATCAACCGAAATTGCTAACCGGGAGTGCGTCACCACTTCCGGTTTCGTTTTCGGAAAACCGTATTATTATGGACCGGCCGATCGTATAGACCTGCCGGCAAATAAAATATTCTCTGCTGCCGTTACGGCAATACTACCAGGCGGCGTCCTTCTTCTAACCGGAAATGTACCTTCGCTTCTTCCAGCAGTTTCAATAGCCCGTTCAGGCTAATATCCTTGCTCATCTTTCCCGTAAAAAAGATCCTGGGTATCCCCTCTTCATAGACCACTTCTATATCATACCATCGTTCCAGCTGCCGCATCGCTTCTTCCAGTCCCATATTCTCAAAGTCAAATACACCGTTTTTCCAGGCCACCACCTGTTCAATAGCAGCCTCCTGGACAACGACCTTCGTTCCAGACTGGTTTCCTGCGGTGGAAGGCCGGATGATCCTGGCCTGCTGTGCAGGTTTCAGGATAACAGGCTGTTCAGCGGTTGCGGCCACGGCTATACTGCCTTCTATCAGCGTGGCATCAATACTTGCTTCATTCTCGTAAGCATTCACATTAAAGCTTGTCCCCAGCACCGCTGCTTCGACCCGGTCATTTATAGTCACCCTGAAAGGCAGCTTACTGTTCTTTGCTACTTCAAAATAGGCCTCGCCGGTGATGTGTACGCGGCGTTCACTGCCCGAAAAAGTGGTGGGATAACGTAATGTGCTGGCTGAATTGAGCCATACCCGGGTACCATCCGGCAGCACCAGGTTGAACTGGCGGCCTTTGGGAGTGCTCATCATATTATAGACGGCTTCATTGCCCGCAACCCCTCCGGGCTTGTAGGCAAGCTGCCCGTTCTTCAGCAGTAGCCGGGCGCCGTTCTGCATGGCCACCAGGCCATTGCCCAGGCTGTCCAGCACCAGCTTTGAGCCGTCGGCAAGGGTGAGGATAGCGCCGTTACTGCCGGGCGCCACATCCATGGGTTGCGCTGTGTTTGCTGATGAAAGACTTCTGTTGCTGATGGTCCAGAGCCATCCGCCTATTCCCAGTGTCAATACCACGGCAGCTGCAGCCCACCATTTGCTGCCGGTAAACAGCCTGCGGACCGGATGGGGCTGTATAGCCGGGCCAGCTGCCCGCCCTTCTTCCAGGATATTGGCCAGCATGGCTGCCGCCAGCTCCGGTTCTATGGGCGTTTCGGCCGTTGTTTCCGCTATGGACTCAGCTATCCATGCGCCGGCTTCTTCCTGCGCTGAAGCGCGGAGCGCCAGGATCAATGCCTGTCTTTCCTGTCCGGTCAGGTCCCGACGGGTTGCCAGCTGTAATAATTCGGCAAGTGGTGTCATAGCTTATTAGACAATCGCCGGGGATGGTATGGGGGAATGACAATAAAAATAAATCAGCGGGAGGCCCAAAGAAAAAGCAATAGCCCCAGCGGGCCCAGGCGGGCTATGCAGTAGGCCCGGATCTTTTGCAGGGCAAGGGCCAGGTTGGTCTTGACGCTTTCGGGAGAGATGCCCATTTCCGCGGCCGCCTGTGTTCTTGTTAGTCCCTGCTCTTTTATCAGCCGGTATGCTATCAACTGCCGTTCCGGAAGTTTTTGTACAGCCTTGCTGAGCAGGTCGGCATATTCTTTTTCCAGCAGCAGTCTTTCTGTGGGGGTGAAGGTCTCGGGCGACCGGGCCTCTGCAATCAGCTGAAGCCTGTTCAGCAAACGGTCGTTGGCGTTTTCCCTGGTAAGGGCGTTATAGGCAAGATGGGAAGCTATGGTATGTATCCAGCCGCCGATATTCTGCAGCTCACCCAGGGTGTCCCTTTTGAGCCAGATCTTCAGAAAAGTGTCCTGGACAATTTCCTGGGCCAGTGTTTCCATACCGCTGATGCGCCTGATGAATGTGTAGATCCTGGGCTGGTAGGTATGAAAGAGTTCCGTAAAGGCCTTTTCATCGCCATCCCGGATGCGAAGCTGCAATTCTCTTTCATTATATGTGCTTAAATCAGGCAACCAATTAATATTCAGTCATATACTGCTTAGCCGGCAGTTTCGGCAGAGGCGGTTACGGGTTGTAATTTATTAAAAATACAAGAACACGATTTTTTTTATTTGTGCCGGTTTTAACCAGTTGAGCCGGTAAACATTTTTATTTCCAGTTGTGTTATTTAGTAACTTACTGTACTTTATTACAACTATAATCCTCACACTAAACACACAAGAGATGAAAGCGAATATTGGCCTGACCGATAAGAATGCCCAGCAGATAGCTATTGTGCTGAACAAGATCCTGGCAGATGAATTTGTGTTGTACGCCAAGACCCGTAACTATCACTGGAACTATGAGGGGGACAATTTTATGGAAATGCATAAGTTCTTCGAGGGGCAATACGAAGAGCTGGCGGAACTGATTGATGAGATAGCAGAAAGGATACGCGCCATCGGCCACTATGCCGAAGGCCGTTTAAAAGAGTACCTGAAGTTGACGGATCTGACCGAGCCTTCCAGTACTACCAAACAGCCCCAGCAGGTCAAGAACCTCCTGGACGACCATGAGACCATTGTCCGTTATCTCCGCAAACAGGTGGATGAAGTGGATAACAAATACAAGGATGCGGGTACCGCCGATTTTCTCACCGGGCTGATGGAGAAGCATGAGAAGATGGCCTGGATGCTGCGCTCCTACCTGAAATAGCTCACTACGAACGAAGCGTTGCTATACAAAGGCTGCCGGAAGACCGGCAGCTTTTTTTGTTTGGGCCAAAAAGAGTAAAAGATCAGCTATAATTCGCTTATTCCTCTGATGCGAGGATCTGGTCAAAGTCGATCCATTCCTGCCATTTCCATTGCCTGAATTTATTCTCGACCGTGTAAGGGTCAGCAATATTGTCGAACAGCTGAACGAAAACTATGCCATTGGGAAGCTCTTCAATCCTGGTGGCGTGGGGGAACTGCAGTATTTTTTCTTTGGGGCATAGCCTGAAAAAAGGCTCTCCCAACCACATTTTCCAGGCGGGCATAAGCCAGGTGGTAGCCGTTAATACCTGACGGCCAGGATTATATAGTATATCAAACCTCTTCTTATTGAACATGTCAAGCTTGTAAGGAGTTTGTTTGATGGAATCGAGGATTTCCTGTTCAATGTCTTCTCGAAAAAGTGTGGTCTCGGATATTTGTGATTGAACATATGTATATGTTTCATGGTAGATATAGCCTGTAACAAATCCTTCCTGGATATGATCTGTGATATCCTGATTGGCGGGCAGAAACAGGCTGGCATCCTGCTCTATTGAAATATTCCTGAAACTTTTTGATCTTGCCAAGCCAGAACTAAAACTATTCCAGTTTCTATCACTAACGAAAATACTATCATTATCATTATAGGTTCTAAGCTGCTTTATATGTTTGGATTCCTTCCATGGTACAGATTTGTATTTTTTTGTGAAGGCTACCGGTGTAAATTTTACATAGCTTGAATACAGCTCATACAGTTTGTTTTTTGGGAAAAGATCTTTATCATAGGACAGCTGAATGCCGATTTTCATATAGGTCTATTTTTTTGTGGTCTTACTATTCCTTTGGCTTTTTTTCTCTATCCATTACATCTTATTGCGGCAGGCTTATCAAGGTGCTTTTACCAGGTTGCCAAATGTAAAGCTTTCTGTGTAACCTGATAACTTCCTGCCAGGGCCTAAAAACGAAAGCCGTTCCTGCAGGAACGGCTTTCGTTATGGATCAGTAAATATTATCCTAAGTTCAAACTCCAGCCATCCCTGTATTCTCTTTTCACAAATTTATTAGCTTCATCAAAGTTGGTGATCTTGATATTCTTTGCATCCCATACCAGTTTTTTGCGACCGGGATATTTGTCTTTGGAAGCGGTGTCCGGGTTGCGGACCAGGTAGCTGCGGATGGCCAGGTTGCCGATCAGCAGGCTTTCTGTGAAAGGTCCTGCAAACTCAAAGGGTGAGCTGGTCTCCCCTTTCCCGTAACCGGCAATACAGGCGTTGACCCATTGCACCCAGTGACCTTCGGGAACGCGTTTGAGGGTTTGTTTGGGCAGTGTTTTTTCCTGCATCAGCCTGGTAGGCAGGAGGCGCGGGTTGGCGCCGTAGCAATCTGCCATGATCTTGCCCTTGCTGCCTTCAAAGATGACGCCGCCGCTGGAATCACCCATGGCTTCATCGGGCAGCAACTCGTTGGGGCGCTGTGGCAGCAGGCCGCCGTCGTACCAGGAAACTTTGATCTCCCCTTTGCCATCCTTGCGGGGATAGCTGAGGTGGATGATGCTGGAGGGCGGGCAGCTGTCGCGGTTCATGGTCTCATTCCACATCTGCTGGTATACAATGGCTACGCTGGCTTCCACGCTGGAGGGATAGTCGATGGGCAGGATCCGGTATACGGGGTCCATGATATGGCAGGCCATATCGCCGAGGGCGCCCGTGCCGAAGGCCCACCAGCCGCGCCAGTTGAAAGGCAGGTAAGCGGGATTATAATCAATTTTCTGGGCGGGGCCGAGCCAGAGGTCCCAGTCCAGTTCTTTGGGCACTTCAAAAGTGCCGGTGGGTGTGGGTACACCCTGCGGCCATACGGGGCGGTTGGTCCAGCAATGCACGGTATGTACGTTGCCGATCAGGCCGCCATCCACTATCTCTTTCATGCGGCGTACGCCTTCGCCGGAGCCACCCTGGTTGCCCATCTGGGTCACTACCTTGTAGCGTTTAGCCGCTTCCGTCAGGACGCGGGCCTCATAGATATTATGGGTGAGCGGTTTCTGGACATAGACGTGCTTACCCAGCTGCATGGCGGCCAGGGCGGCCACGGCATGGGTATGGTCCGGGGTGGAAACGCTGATGGCGTCAATGCTTTTCCCTTCCTTGTCCAGCATCTCCCGGAAATCGCGGTAGTATTTGGCGTTGGGATGCTTTTCCCGGGTGCCTTTCGACTGGCGGTCGTCCACATCACAGAGCGCCACTATCTGGGCGTTGGGGCTTTTGACAAACTCACTGATATCGCTGGCGCCCATGCCGCCCACGCCGATACTGGCAATGCTGAGCTTGTCGCTGGGGGCTACATAACCCCTGCCCAATACATGCCGGGGTACAATGAAGAAACCGGCGGCTGCCAGGGAGGTATTACGCAAAAAGGCTCTCCGGCCGCTGTCGGACTGGTGTTTCTTTTTCATGATCGGAATACTTTACAGGAGTGAAGAAGTTTAATTAAGGCAAAATCGTTTTAGTAAACATCAAGTTAGGGGTTTTTGTCCAGATAATGTCTCTAAAAAGCAAATAAAGCCCGGCGTTAGCTTCCGGCTGAGTACGGCCAAAAAAAAGGCTGTACCGGCACTCCGGTACAGCCACAGCGGTTTGTAATTATTCCTTTTACACCAGGCTGGCTTCCATGCTGATCTCGGCATTGATAGCCTTGCTGATGGGGCAGTTGGCTTTGGCGTCTTCAGCCGCGGCCTGGAACTGCTCTTCACTGATGCCCGGCACTTTGGCCTTTACTACCAGGTGCGAGCTGGTAATAGCACCGTTATCCAGCGTTACGGTAGAAACGGTCTCAATAGAATCGGGCGTAAATCCCGCACCTCCCAGCACAAAGCTGAGCTTCATGGTAAAGCATCCGGAATGTGCTGCCGCCAGCAACTCTTCAGGATTGGTGCCTACCCCTTCTTCAAACCTGGACTTATAGGAATACTGCGTCTGGTTGAGCGTAGTACTCTGGGTGGTAAGGTTTCCGCTGCCGTCTTTTCCGGAGCCGTTCCATACGGCTGTTGCTGTTCTTTTCATGCTAATGGTATTTATTTATATTTGAAATAAAGTCAAACATATTCAGGTATGATAAGTTGGGATGATTTTGAAAAAATTGATATCCGTGTCGGAACAATAATGGAAGTTACAGATTTTCCAAAAGCAAAAAAGCCTGCCTACCAGATTCGGGTGGATTTTGGTGAATTGGGAGAGCGCCGTTCCTCTGCCCAGGTCACCGCATTGTATACCAAAGAAGAGTTGCTGGGCAGACAGGTAGTGGCAGTGATGAATTTCCCCCCCAGGCAGATCGCCAATTTTTTCAGTGAGGTACTGATTCTCGGTGTGTACACTGATAAAAAAGATGTAGTTTTATTGCAACCTGAAAGAAAAGTGGAGAATGGCTGGAAGATAGGCTGATTATGCCTCCCCCGTTTACTACATATTACCAGTCCCCGGTCGGGCTGCTGCGGCTGTCCGGCACTGAGCATTATCTCAGTGAGGTCTGTTTTATAGATAACTCCGACCAGCTGCCGCCCGACGATGCCTCTGCCGGGGCACTGCCGCCACTGGCCATCCAGGCCACCGAAGAACTGATCCAGTATTTCCATGGCGACAGGCGTTCTTTTGAACTACCTGTAAGCCAGTCCGGAACCGAGTTCCAGCAAAAGGTCTGGAGCGAACTGGTCAATATTCCCTTCGGCAAAACGATCAGCTACCAGGAACTGGCACGCCGCCTCGGCGATCCTAAAGTGATCCGGGCCGCCGCCAGCACCAATGGAAAGAACCAACTGGCTATCATTGTTCCCTGTCACCGCGTTATTGGCGCCAAAAATGACCTGGTAGGTTATGCCGGTGGTCTCTGGCGCAAACGCTGGCTGCTGGAACATGAGAAGAAGATAGCCCATGGCGTGCTCACCCTTTTCTGATCAGGAACAGGATTTGCAGCCACTTCAGCTGATGAAAACAATCTACAATCAATAGGAGAACCATTTTATGCCATTCAAAGCACTCTGGGTAACAGAAACGAAAGACGGAAAATTTGAGAGAACCATCGTGGAACGCATGATTGACGACCTGCCCCCCGGCGAGGTGGTCATCAAGGTACAGTACTCTTCCCTGAACTACAAGGACGCTTTATCCGCCACCGGGAATAAAGGCATTACCCGCCAGTTCCCGCATACGCCGGGCATTGATGCTGCCGGTGTGGTAGAGATCAGTCGCAGTGAATTGTTCGCCACCGGCGAAGAGGTGATTGTTACCGGGTACGACCTGGGCATGAACACCTGCGGTGGCTATGGTGAATATATCCGTGTACCGGCCGCCTGGGTGGTCAAGAAACCCACGGCTTTCACCCTCAAAGAATGTATGGCCATCGGCACGGCTGGTTTCACCGCCGCCCTGGCCCTTTATAAAATGGAGCTGATGGGCCAGGATCCGGCCCAGGGACCTGTTGTGGTCACCGGCTCTACCGGAGGCGTAGGCAGCATGGCCGTGAGCCTGCTGCACAAAGCCGGCTATGAAGTGATAGCCGTAACGGGCAAGGATAACGCACAGGAATACCTGCAACACCTGGGCGCCAGCGAGATCCAGGACCGGGCTTTTGTAACGGACCATTCCGGTAAGGCCCTGCTCAAACCAAAATGGGCCGGCGCTATTGATACCGTGGGCGGCAATACCCTGCTGACACTGCTGAAAGGCTGTAAGGCGGAAGGCTGCGTGGTAAGCACCGGCCTGGTATCCTCCCCCAAACTGGATGCTACTGTATATCCTTTTATACTCAATGGCATCAACCTGCTGGGCATTGGCTCGGCGGAGACGCCGATGGTGAGGCGACTGGCCGTATGGGGTAAACTGGCCGATACCTGGAATATCCGGGAAAAGCTCAACGCCATTGCCAAAGAAGTGACCCTGGAAGAGCTGAACCATACCTATATTGATAATATCCTGGCCGGGAAGATCATGGGCCGTATAGTAGTGAAGATGGCCGAAAAATAAAAATGATCAACACTATAAAAAGAGAAAGGATCCCGGTTACTGCCGGGATCCTTTCATTTATACAATGCTGTTGTTATTTTCCAAGCATATCCGCTGTAAAGCCGAGGGGCAGCAGCTGGCTGGCTTTGTCCACTACTATGACCGGGCCGGTGAGTCCGCCCAGGATCAGCCGGATGGGCCGTCCTACCCTTAGCTCAAATTCATGCAATGCCTGTCGGCAGATCCCGCAGGGGCTGCAGGGCTGGTTGCTTTCCCCATGGCCGGAATGGTAACTGATGGCCATGGCGTCAATAGGCAGCCCGGGAAACAGCGTGCCGGCCGTAGCCAGCAACGAATGCTCTGCACAGGTCCCGGCAGGATAAGAGGCGTTCTCCTGGTTGGTGCCCCGCACCAGCTGGCCATTGGCCAGCAGGGCCACTGCGCCTACTTTGAATTGCGAATAGGGCGCATAGGCCTTTTCACAAATACGGCGCGCTTCTTCCAGCAGGGAACTATCGGCCGAATTCAGTTCCTCAGCGCCTGTATAGATCTCATATGAGAAGTGGTAATCGTTCTTTTTCATATCAGCGGATCTTTTTAAAGAGCCGGTTCCAGCGTACGCCCTCATCCCAGCTCATCCAGATCATCCAGGCGCCACCTACCACATGGTCCTCAGGAACAAAACCCCAGTAGCGGCTGTCCTGTGATTTGTGCCGGTTGTCACCCATCATCCAGAAATAATCCATTTTGAAAGTATAGGAGTCGGCGGGCTGGCCGTTAATATAGATCTTACCTGCGTTTTCTTCCCAGGTATTGTTCTCATACACACTAATACACCGTTTGTATAAGAGTACATTCTGCGGCGTCAGGGAAATGCTGGCGCCTTTTTTCGGTATCCAGAGCTTACCGAAATTATCTACTGTCCATTTGAAATAGGTGGTATCGTTGGGGAAGATCTTGGGATCGTAATTATTGTCAATAGCCAGTTCTGCGGATTTAAAACCAGGGATCTTTTTGATGATCTCCAGCTCGGTCAGGGAAAGGTTCATGACGTAACCACCCTGGATAGCCATCATATCTGTACTTTCCGGATCCTTGCTCAGCAGGATGCCTTCATCCCTTAATACTTTTTCGTCCATCTCCCCTGTGGTATAGACATAATAGAAAGTGGAGGCCGTGGGGCTGATAAAGGCTTTTTCATTATTTACGTAGAGGATACCGTCAATCAGCTGGATAGTATCACCGGCAATGGCCACGCAACGTTTGATATAGTTCTCACGCTTGTCCACGGGCCGGGTAGTCACGGTCAGCTCATCCCATACCCTGTCCCTGCCACGGGCGCGGATCAGGTCGTAATAAGGTTCCTTGGAATCAAATTCCCTGGTCAAGGTATCTCCTGCGGGGAAATTGAATACCACCACATCATTCCTTTTAACCGGGCGGGGGAACCAGCGTGTATACGGCAGTTTGATCAGCTCGGAATAGGACTTGCTGTTGGTGATGGGCATGGTATGGTGAACAAAGGGGAAAGCCAGGGGCGTATTGGGAATACGCGGGCCATAGCTGAGTTTGCTCACGAACAGGAAATCATTCACCAGCAGGGTCTTTTCCATAGAGCCTGTAGGAATGGTATAAGCTTCAAATACGAAAGTGCGGATCAGGGTGGCGGCCACAATGGCAAATACACCGGCATCGATCCACTCGCGTACAGCTGATTTTTTATGTTTCCGGGCTACCTCATAGCCTACATACCGGGTATCCTTGTGGTAGGCCAGGTAAGGGAAATAAAGAAAGGGGACCAGCACGGTAGCGGCATGCGACCAGAAACTGTGCTTGCCGAACAATTTCACAAATTCCACCAGCAACCAGAGACTGATGAACCAGCCCACCACGGGGATGAACTGCCAGAAGAACCAGTGCTTGCGGAAGCGGGTCACTTTAAGGATCTCCCAGGTATTATAGAATGGGACGTATGCTTTCCAGGAAGGGATGCCAGCTTTTTCGAACAATTTGGCCATTCCGAAAGAAGGCAGCCAAACGATCAGTAGCGATATTAAAATAATGACGGACAGATCATGAAAGCTCATGGGCTATTTTTTGTAAAAATTGTGGCAAATGTACCGATTCGCTGTTGTTGGCGACCGGGCTTAACCAATAATTTGCTAAAATAAGGCTATATCTCTGTATGTCAAATTATTGGACCGGGACTGCCCCCGATACCCGTAAATACCGTCAGGCGTCCGAAAGGGAAGCCGGTCAGGCCAATCCTAAAAAGCCGGTTAAAATGCTACCCGCAGCGTTTCCTGAATTGGCCAGATGGATTAGTTGTAATATCTTCCATATTGTTACAACCCATTATGAATGTTTTTTCCATACGGGATATTGAACAGCTCACCGGCATCAAGGCGCATACCATCCGGATCTGGGAGCAGCGTCATAATCTTTTATGCCCCAAGCGTAAGGAGAGTAAGCACCGTGTGTATGACAGCGACGACCTGAAATTCATCCTGCGGGTGGCCCTTCTCTATAACCATGGCTATAAGATTTCCAGGATAGCCTGTATGGATGCAGACAAGATCCGGGACCTTACCCTGGAACTGAAAAAGGAATGTGAGCAGTTTGGGGCCTATGTGAACCAGCTCACGGAAGCCACACTGGATTTTGACCAGCTCCGGTTTGAACGGATATTACAGAATGTTATCATTGAATATGGCTTTGAGCGCACTGTGCAGCATGTGATCTTCCAGTTGCTGAACAAGATCGGCGTATTATGGCTGGCGGGCAAGATCCATCCCTGCCAGGAACATTTTGCATCGGCGCTGGTGCTGAAGAAAATGGTGAGCGCTATTGACGGGTTGCCCCCGGTCCGTCCCGCTACTGCCCCCGGCCGCAGTGTCCTGCTGTTTACGCCCGGTGCAGAATTCCATGAGATCCCCCTACTTTTTATGCAATACCTGCTGAAGAAGAACGGTGTCCCCACCGTGTATGCCGGGAAGAGTGTTTCCCCGGATGCGCTGGAGGCTATCTGCCGGCAGCAGTATATTTCCCAATTGTATTTTCACCAGGTCACCAATATTGTGCGCTGCGATATCAATACCTACCTGCGCAAACTGGCCGACCGCTTTCCTGACAAGGAGATCTTCTTTGCCGGCCTGCATGGCTGTGGCTGCAAACTGGGGAACCTGCCTGTTAATACCACCTATCTTCAGAATGATCTTTCCATGCTTTCCTTTTCGGAAAGCAAAACGCCGGCCTGGAAGCCGGCGTGTCCTGAAATATAAAGAATATATAGCCGCTCCTGCTGGCAACGGCTATGAACGTTTTACTTCTTCGGTAATACATAAGCAAATACATCGTCTGCAATGATGGTCTTACCGGAGAGGATGATCAGCCTTTCCACCACGTTGCGGAGTTCCCGGATATTACCTGTCCAGTTATGCTGTTTGAGGGCGGCCAGCGCATCTTCCTCGATGGCTTTCTTGGCAATACCATAATCAGCACAGATATCGCCGAGGAATTTATCCACCAGCAAAGCAATATCATCCCGCCGGTCGTTGAGAGAAGGTACATGGATAATGATCACGCTGAGCCGGTGGTACAGGTCGAGCCTGAAATTCTTATCCTCCACTTCCTGCAGCAGGTCTTTATTGGTGGCGGCAATCACGCGTACATCCACATTGATATCCTTATCGCCCCCTACCCTGGTGATCTTTCCTTCCTGCAGGGCGCGTAATACTTTAGCCTGTGCATTCAGGCTCATATCTCCTATCTCATCCAGGAAAAGGGTGCCACCGCTGGCCTGCTCAAATTTGCCGATGCGTTGTTTGACGGCGGAGGTGAAAGAGCCTTTTTCATGACCAAAAAGCTCGCTTTCTATCAGCTCGCTGGGAATGGCGGCGCAGTTCACTTCAATGAGCGGGCCGGTAGCACGGTTGCTTTTTTCATGCACCCAGCGGGCCACCAGTTCCTTGCCAACGCCGTTCTCCCCGGTGACCAGTATACGGGCATCTGTGGGCGCTACCTTATCAATGGTTTCGCGGATCTTCTGGATAGGACCGGACTCCCCGATCATTTCTTCTACCTTGCTGACCTTGCGTTTCAATACCTTGGTCTCCGCCACCAGGTTGGTCTTATCCATGGCATTGCGGATGGTAATGAGCAGCCGGTTCAGGTCCGGTGGTTTTGAGATATAATCGTAGGCGCCCTTTTTAACGGCTTCCACGGCGGTTTCAATAGTACCGTGACCGGAGATCATGATGACCGGTACATCGGGATTGGCTTCCCGGGCTTTGTCCAGGAATTCGATGCCGTCCAGTTTGGGCATCTTGATATCACAGAGTACCACATCGAAGGCGCGTTCTTTGAATTTCTTCAATCCTTCTTCCCCATCTCCTGCCTCTTCGATCTTATAACCCTCATAAGAGAGGATCTCACTCAGTGTCTTGCGAATTGCTTTCTCGTCGTCGATAATTAAAATAGTAGACATGCTTTTTAACAATCTTTTGCTGTGGAATAATGATTAAACCGTATCACAAGAACTACTCAAAAATAACAATACCAAGCAATCAAACAATAGTTTATGAACCGGATGCTTATTCTTTTGTCAATTATTTTGCCAATTTTTGCCTGCTGCCGGGAAACGGCCCAGAAGCCCCGCGCCATCGGGGACCGCGGCGTATCGGCAGGCAGTACTGACACTATCGCTTTTGCCTCCGTAGGGAACATTCCGTTACCGGAAGGCTACCGCCGGGTGGCGGGCGGCGACCCTGCTTTTGCGCAATGGCTGCTCCGGCTGCCCATCTGCAAAGATCCCAAAGTATACCTCTACAATGGCCAGCTGAAACCCAACCAGACGGCCCAGTTTGCCGTGCTGGATGTGCCGGTGGGCAAGAAGGACCTGCAGCAATGCGCTGATGCCGTGATGCGGCTGCGGGCCGAGTACTTTTATAGCCGGCGGCAGACTGCGGCGATTTGTTTTTTTGATAACAATGACAAGGCCTATGCCTGTCCACAAAATGCCGGTCGCCCGGCCTTTGAACAATACCTGGAAAAAGTATATGCCCACTGCGGCACCCTATCACTGGAGCGGCAGTTAAAACGGGTGCCGGATTTCAATACTATCCAGCCGGGGGATGTCCTGATCAAAGGCGGATCGCCGGGGCATGCCGTCATTGTGTTAATGGTGGCGGAGGACAGTGTTACGCTTGAAAAGCGCTACCTGCTGGCGCAGAGTTATATGCCGGCCCAGCAGATCCATATATTGAAGAACCGCCACCAGCCGGGACTGGGACCCTGGTACCGGGTCAATGACGCCAACCCCCTGATCTATACACCGGAATGGACCTTCAGCAGGGAACAGCTGCGGCGCTGGTGAATGTGGAATTCAGCAGCAGACCATCGTAAAAGCCCCTTGCAGGAGCAGGAGGGGAAATGTATCTTGCCGGGAGTTCAAATCCTTTGAAAAAAATTAATAACCCAAAAATGTCCTTATGAAGGCTCCAATCCTGTTACAGCCTGCTCCGCCAAGAGTGGGCAAAACTGTGATGCGTTTAACAATCCTGGGAGGTCTCGTACTCGGTTGCGTGTATGCACTGCTCCTGCTCTGCTCTTCTGCTATCAAGATCCTTGAATAAGCGTTTTCAATTACCAGCAAGCACCAATGCCGGAATGCATTTGCCATTCCGGCATTTATTTTTTAAATTTCTCCTTTTATATGTTCAATCCACAGTATAAGCTCTACATCAACAACGTCTGGTTTGAATCCCTTTTCCCGACCTCCTATTACTACGACAAAAGGATCTTTTTCACCACCGGCGCCCGCAGGTTCTTCACCGTTTACCAGGTGTTGCGGACCGGCGATTTCACGCTCACCGTGGTGAACGAGGAAACAGGGGAAAGGCAGGTCATTCAATCGGCCGATGGTTTCCGGGAATGGGTAGGACAGTATTACGACGGCTTTTTAAAATGCCTGGACAGTGTGGACTGGGGCGATAATGCCGACGCCATCCTGAAACCTTTGTAGTACCGGGGCCAGGGGCCTTACCAGCCAGGAGCACATGACCCAAAAGACAAAAAAAAATCCCGCAAGCAGCGCTTGCGGGATTTTTTCTATAGCGGCGGTAAACCTTATTTCTTGGTGTACATCACTTCCTTCACCAGTTTCACGGTGCGGGGAACGTCTGGCAATGCAGCAGCCACCAGGTTGGGGGCATAGTGCAGGGGGGCGTCAGCAGCCGTGATGCGGCGGATGGGAGCGTCAAGGTAATCGAAGCCTTCCTTCTGGATGCGGTAAGCGATCTCGGAGGAAACAGAGCACATAGGCCATTGTTCTTCCACAATCACCAGGCGGTTGGTCTTTTTCACACTCTCCAGGATGGTATGCCAGTCCAGGGGACGGATACTGCGCAGGTCAATCACTTCGGCGCTGACACCTTCTTTTTCCAGTTCAGCAGCGGCGCCGAGGGCTACCTTCATCATTTTATTATAGGAAACGATGGTCACATCGCGGCCTTGCTTTTTAACATCGGCCTTGCCGATGGGGATGATGTATTCTTCTTCCGGAACCTCTCCTTTATCACCGTACATCACTTCACTTTCCATGAACATCACGGGATCATTGTCGCGGATAGCCGCTTTCATGAGGCCCTTGGCGTCATAAGGATTGGAGGGAGAGATCACTTTAATGCCGGGGATATTGGCATAGTAGGAATCAAAGGCGGTAGAGTGCTGGGCGCCCAGCTGACCGGCGGAACCGTTGGGTCCGCGGAAAACGATGGGACAACCGATCTGGCCGCCGCTCATGGCCAGCATCTTGGATGCTGTGTTGAGGATCTGGTCCAGGGCCAGTACGGCGAAGTTCCAGGTCATGAACTCTACAATAGGGCGGAGGCCGTTCTGGGCGGCGCCTACCGCAATACCGGTGAAACCGAGTTCAGCGATCGGGGTGTCGATAACCCTTTTAGGGCCAAATTCATCGAGCATACCCTGACTCACTTTATAAGCCCCGTTGTATTCTGCTACTTCCTCACCCATGAGGAAAACATTGGGGTCTCTTCTCATTTCTTCGCTCATAGCTTCACGCAGAGCCTCGCGAAATGCTATTGATCTTGCCATCCTTTGGATTAATTTTAAGTTCCGCAAAGGTATTGGTTGAGAGGCAGATAAACAAATATGAACCGGAAAGGGAAAAATGGGGCGGCGGAATGTAAATTTTTAATTTTGTGGCGTTAATGAACATGGTATCAGATTTGTTCTGTTACCAGAAACAATCATAAAAAAAACGAATATGAAAAAGATGAAGTTTTTATCCGCTGCTTTCCTGCTGCTGGCGGCCAGCTTCTCGGCCTGTTCACCCAGCAAGGTGGCCAGTACGGAAGGGGGCAATGTAAACATCAGGGGCACCTGGACGGTGAGCAATGTTGATGTGGAAGGCGTTTCCAAAAATGGTCTAAGGGTAACCGTATTCGATGATGCGCTCTACACCTGTTATGTGGGCAGCACCTGGAACCTGGCCCCCAATGGCAACGGTACCTATTCCGTACCTGCTTCCGGTCAGGACTGTACCGGTGGTGAAAGGAAGATCTACTGGAGCATGCAGAATGCCGATGGCGTCCGCTATTTCCAGTTCAAGAACATTGGCGACAACAAGGCCAAGAACGTGACCGATGGCTACCGCCTGGAAGTGCGTTCCCTTACTGCCAGCAGCATGCAGCTGCAAAGTCCTGTTAACTTTGAAGGCAAAACCGTGTACATCGTGTACAGCTTCACCCGCTAAACAGATCCCCCCGTTCATAAAAACAGCGCCTCGGTATCACCGAAGCGCTGTTTGCGTAATAGATGTGCGTTAATACTATAAAGCTTCTATCACCATGGCGCTGGCTCCCCCACCCCCGTTGCAGATACCAGCCGCACCATAACGTGCTTTGTGCTGCCGCAATATATGCAGCAGGGTGACAATGATCCTGGCCCCGCTGGCGCCCAGCGGATGGCCCAGGCTGACAGCGCCGCCATGCACATTCACTTTTGCCGGATCCAGTTTCATCCGCCGCGTATTTTCAATGCCCACTACGGCAAAGGCTTCGTTGAGTTCAAAATAGCTGATATCAGACAGGGTTAATCCTGCTTTGCTGACCGCTTTGGGCAGGGCCACTGCAGGTGAGGTGGTGAACCATTCCGGCGCCTGTTCGGCATCGGCCCAGCTCAGCACCCGGCCAATGGGTTGCAGGCCCAGCGCTTCCGCTTTCTCCCGGCTCATGAGCACCAGGGCTGCCGCCCCGTCATTCATGGTAGAAGCATTGGCGGCCGTAACGGTGCCATCTTTCTGGAAAGCAGGTTTCAGCTCAGGGATCTTATCAAATTTGACATTCCAGGGCTCTTCATCCCTGCTGAACAGCACGGGGTCACCTTTGCGCTGGGGGATCTCCACCGGGATGATCTCGCCGGCAAATTTTCCCTGGTTCCAGGCGGCCTGCGCACGCTGGTAACTGCTGACAGCAAAATTGTCCTGCTCTTCCCGGCTGATGCCACATTCCCTGGCGCACAACTCTGCGGCATTGCCCATGGCCTTGCCGTCATATACATCTGTCAGACCATCCCTGGCCAGACCGTCAATCAGGCTGCTGTTGCCGTATTTATTGCCCCAACGCATATTCTCTACGTAGAAAGGCACATTGCTCATGCTTTCCATACCACCGGCAATCACAATATCCGCATCTCCCAGCGCAATGCTCTGCGCTGCCTGGGCAATGGCTTTCATACCGCTGGCGCATACTTTATTGATGGTGGTGCAGTTCACTTCATTGGGCAGACCGGCAAATTTAGCGGCCTGCCGGGCAGGCGCCTGTCCCAGGTTGGCCTGGATCACAGACCCCATCAGCACATCTTCTACCTGCTCAGGGCGCAGACCGGCTTTTTCCAGGGCGCCTTTGATGGCTATGGCGCCGAGTTTGGTTGCACTGAATTGACTGAGACTGCCGCCAAAACTGCCCATGGGCGTGCGGACAGCCGAAATAATAACCACTTCGCGTTTGTTCATAAAACGGTTTGTAGGAATTTGTTAACGGGTAAATGATTGGGTACAGACCGCAATATACAAATAAAACGAACGTGCGTTAGCTGAGATTGCAGTGGATGGCAAAACCGATGGCTGCTATAGCGGGCGGTGCGGGGAAAGCAGACCAGCTGGCCGGGCATCTGTGGTTTGTTTTATGGACGAACCAAAAACAGCCGCCTCCTACGGGGAAGACGGCTGTTTACCATTTGTGCTACAACAAGCCTCAAGATGAAAAGATTAATACCTTTTGGTGTGCTGTTGCGGGAAAAGAAAATACAAGGTATGGGACGAACCAAGGGCCCCGTCTCAAGGTGCTTCATTCACTGTATATTCCAGCGAGGTCCGGCCTTCAATATGTTCTTTGAACTGGTGGATATCCCGTTCTATCAGTTTCCGGAACAGGGGATTCAATATGCTGGCAATGCTAACGCCAATATCGCCTGCGGGTGGCCGGTAGGTAATGATCACCTGCAGCTCGGTGGTTCCATCTTCTGCATCAAAGAATTCCACTTTACCGGCAGTCTCAATGCCGGAGCCGCTGATGGACTGCCAGCCGATCAGCCGGCCGGGCTCATCCTTTACTATCTCGGCATTCCAGCGGATGCGGCCCAGGTTGCCCGGAACAATGGCTTCCCAGCGGGAGTGACGATCGTCTATTTCCCGTACACTGGCGAGGTGACGCATAAAGAGCGGCAGGTTTTCCAGCCTGCGCCAGAACTGGTATAATTCGTAGCGGGATTTATTGATAAGCAGGCTGGCCCTGGCCGTGATGGCCTTGGTATGAACCACGTTCTGCTGTTTGCCCATGGCAGTATACAGCGGACAGTTACCGGACAGACCGCGGTACAGGAGCAGACCGCCTGCAGCTGTTTTGACAAAATTTTTAATGGGATGGCGGCCAATACCACGCAATCCTGCGCTCAGGAGCAGGATACCGGCTGCAGTGGACAGCAGTCTTTCATGCCAGCCAACGTTGATGACATGGTTGGGGAATGCGGGCGTATTCAACGGCCCCTCATCAGACCAGGGTGGCAGTTCCCCGTATCGATCCGTTTCATACTGTTTCATACATATCAGGATTTGTTCAGGAATGATCCTGCCAAAACCCTGCCCGCCGCCTCAACAGGGGGCGGGTAATTGATTGGGGAGCTTGTGCAACACCTGTCAGGTACAGGTGGTATCAGTTCTCCATTTCGGAGAGGTGATAACCTTCTTCGCTCAGGATAAAGGAATAAGGCACTGCGGTCAGCAGGGAATCACGCACCATGTCCTCCGCAGCCATCAGGTAGCTATTGCCTACTTCAGGTGTGCGCATGGCGAATTTCCAACTCTGGATCTTGAGGAGAGCGATCTTACTGGCATGGACAATATGGATGTCCTGCAGGTGGAACTTTTCAGCCAGGTAGTCCTGGTCATTCTGTATGTACGGCATCATAGGGAGAGAAACAGGGGTTTTCGGGTTCTCAGGAATAGTCGTATTCCTACTAACGTCCAATTTAATAAAAAATTGTAATCCATAAACGGGTGATTTATCCCCACTGGGACTGATTTTGGCCGGTTCCGGCTATGACCCCGCTCAGGCCTGCCCGAAGCAGCTGGCTGATTGTCTAAGGCGGGTATCTTTTCTTACCAAAATGGCCTCTTCCCGATGCTGTCCCCAGGGCGTTCCAATAAACGGGGACAGCACGGATCAGGAACTACCGTATGTGTATAGTCGAATGCTGAATTCAGCCGTTGGTACTTTGTTATATAATAAAAATATAGTATCTTATTTTTCCGTTCCAAAGCCAGTTACAGGAGGCTGCTCCCCTATCCGGGTGGGCGGCCGTTTGTTTTTTTCGGTGCCGGTCCGGGGTTAGTTCCATTGCCTTTTTTTATTATCTTTCGGGTTCGCTGATCCATAAAAATCAAACCTGCATGAAAGTATTTGCACCCGGCAAATGGTTCAGAGACGTATCGATTGCTAAAAAACTCTATTTCACCGTAGGCATTATGGCATTACTCATTGCCATAGAGCTTGTGGCGCTGGCATTTTCCATCAATACTCTTTCTGCTGTCCGCGCTTATGTCAATGGGGAAGCCCTCTGGTCCAAGGCCCAGAAAGACGCCATGTACCAGCTCCTTCGGTACGGCCGTACACACAATGAAGCCGATTACCTGAAATACCGCGACTATTTGAAGGTGCCCGAGGGAGACCATACCGCGCTGGTTGAGATGAGCAAGGGCAAAGACGGGGACCGGCAAAAGCTCTGGAAAGGCTTTCGGGACGGACGCAACCATGCAGATGATGTGGCCGGCATGATCAAGCTCTTTACCCGTTTTTACGACAACCACTATATCCATAAAGCGGTACAGGCCTGGATCAAAGCTGATGGGCTGATCCCGCAGATGAACGTCATTGCCGGCAAGCTCCGGCAGGAGATCAATTCTCCCCATAAATCCCAGCAACGGATTGATAGTATCCTGGATGAGATAGACCCGCTGAATATCCAGGTCACCGATTTTGAGGATGAGTTCTCCTTTACCCTGGGCGAGGGTTCACGATGGATGGAAAAAGTGATCCTGCGCATCCTGCTGGGCATTGCGCTGACTGTGGAACTGACGGGCCTGCTCCTGGCCATTCTGGTCAGCAGGTCTATGAAAAGAGGACTGGACGAAATTATTTACTCGGCCCAGGCGGTGGGTAAAGGGGATTTCAGTCGCAAGGCCCGGGTATTCTCCAAAGATGAGATCGGTATCCTGGCCAATGATTTCAATGTCATGGCCGGCAAGCTGGAACAATTGCAGCTGGCCATCCGCGAAGCCAATGCCAACCTGGAAAAGAAAGTAGAGCAACGAACGGCCGAACTGGAACGCAAGAACAAGGAACTGGAACAGTTTGCCTTTGTGGCTTCCCATGATCTGCAGGAACCACTCAAGACCACTGTGGGCTTTGTAGAGCTGCTGCGTAAACAATATACCAGTCAGCAGGTGCCCAATGCAGAAAAATACCTGGACTATATCCTGCAGGCCTCCGAGCGCATGATGACACTGATCAAAGACCTGCTGGACTATTCCCGGCTGGGCCGTCAGATCCGTTTTGAACCGGTGGACTGCAATATCCTGCTGCACCAGGTGCTGGCTGATATGGACAATAATATACGGCTCAACAATGCGCTGATCACTGCTGTTAACCTGCCCGTGGTCTATGCTTTTCCCACCGAGCTTAAACTGTTATTCCAGAACCTGATCAGCAACGCCATCAAATTCCGCCGCCCGGACCTGCAGCCGGAAGTGACCATTGCCTATACCCGGGAAACGGATGCCTGGAAGTTCATGATCTGCGACAATGGCATCGGGATCGACGAGCAGCATGCTGAACGGATCTTCATCATATTCCAGCGGCTGCATAACCGGAACGACTATGAAGGTTCCGGCATCGGGCTGGCCCATTGCAAAAAAATCGTAGAATTGCACGGCGGAAAGATCTGGGTTGAATCCAATCCCGGCGCCGGCAGCTGTTTTTATTTTACCCTTGCGGATGTACCACCACTGCCGGAAGAGAACGGGTAAGCTGAACTAAATGATTATTATGCGTACAGGCCTGACTACATTGTTTACGGCATTCTTCAGGAGTGAAAAGTCAGGCGGTTTGATACTGGTAGGCTGCACCATTGTTTCCATCCTGCTGGCCAATTCGGCCTGGGGCGATCAATACCTCCATTTCTGGCATCAGTCCATCGGCTTTGAAGCCGGTGGCCTGCAACTACGCCACCCGGTAGAATACTGGGTGAATGATTTCCTGATGGCTATTTTTTTCCTGCTCATTGGACTGGAGATCAAACGGGAGCTGATCCATGGGGAACTATCGGATCCCAGCAATGCCCTCTTGCCCGTGGTGGCTGCACTGGGCGGCATGCTGACCCCTGCCCTGTTCCATTTCCTGTTTAACCAGGGTACGCCGGAACAGGGAGGCATGGGTATTCCCATGGCCACTGATATTGCTTTTGCACTGGGTATACTCTCGCTCCTGGGCAATAAAGTGCCGCCCTCTTTACGGATCTTCCTGACGGCCCTGGCCATTATTGATGATCTTGGCGCCATCATTGTCATAGCCGTTTTTTATACAAAAGGATTTTCTTTTTTCTATTTCGGCGCGGCCCTGCTGCTCTTCGGGCTGTTGTTACTGCTGAACCGGCGGCGCGTCAATCACCTGGCTTTTTACCTGCTGCCGGGACTGTTGCTCTGGTACTGCATGCTGCAATCCGGGGTACACGCCACTATTGCGGGTATCCTGCTGGCCTTTACCATTCCATTCGGAGATGGCGGTCCTTCCTCCCCTTCTTCCAGGCTGCAGCACTGGCTGCATAAGCCTGTCGCCTTCGGCATCCTGCCTGTTTTTGCGCTGGCCAATACGGGCATTGTCTTTGGGTCTGGTTGGGCCAAAGGATTTGGCACCCGCAATGCGCTGGGCATCATGACCGGCCTGGTGCTGGGCAAGCCCCTGGGGATCCTGCTGTATTGTTGGGTAGCAGTGAAACTGCGTATCTGCCGGGTCCCTGCAACCATCAACTGGTGGCATATAACAGGAGCCGGCATGCTGGGCGGTATCGGCTTTACCATGTCTATCTTCATCACCCTGCTGGCGTTTATGGATGCGGCTACCATCACCACGGCCAAGATCGCTGTGCTGAGCGCATCGGTTATTGCCGGTACAGCAGGTTACCTGTTCCTTAAAGTGGTGACCAGCAAAAAAAAGGTTATTACCCCTCTCTGAAGAAAGGGTAATAACCTGGAATAAATGGCGGCCGGTAACTGCAGTATCCCGCCGCAGACTGGCGCTATGCTTCTTCTTTAGCCAGCTTGTGATAATCTTCCTGCAGTTTCTTTTGTATCTCGAAGGGTACGGGCGCGTAGCTGTCAAAATGCATATTGAACTTAGCCCTTCCCTGGGTGATGGACCGCAGCGAGGAAGAGTAATCATGCATTTCTGCGAGTGGCGCCCGCGCTATTACCTTGGTAAAATGACCATCGGCGCCCATGCCTTCCACAATGGCGCGCCTGGTCTGGAGATCGCCGATCACGGAGCCGGTGAGGTCTTCCGGGCAGAGCACCTCCACCTGGAACAGGGGCTCCAGCAATTGCGGATCAGCTTCCTGGAAAGCCTGCTTAAAGGCCATCAGGCCGGCGATCTTGAAAGAAATGTCATTAGAATCCACAGGGTGCATTTTCCCATCGTATACGGACACACGCACATCCCGGACAAAAGAACCGGTAAGCGGTCCTTCCTGCATTTTTTCCATGACTCCCTTCAGTATGGAGGGCATGAAACGGTTGTCAATGGCGCCGCCTACAATGCAGTTGAAATACACCAGCTTGCCGCCCCAGTCCAGCGGGAACTCTTCCCTGCCACGGACGTTGAGGCCTTTGGGATCGGGCATGCCTTCATACCAGGGTTCAATGCGCATGAACACTTCCCCGAACTGACCGGAGCCGCCGGATTGTTTCTTGTGGCGGTAATTGGATTCGGCCATGCGGCGGATGGTTTCCCGGTAAGGGATCCTGGGTTTGGTGAATTTCACTTCCACGTTGTGCAGGTGCTCTATCCGCCATTTGATGATGCTGAGGTGCAGCTCGCCCAGGCAATGGATGATGGTCTGCTTCAGCTCCTGGGAAAATTCCAGGATCACCGTAGGATCTTCTTCCTTCAGCTGGTGCAGGGCCTGGCTCAGTTTTTCCTCCTCCCCTTTTTTCAGGGATTCAATGGCCATGCTCATATTGGGTATGGGGAAACGGATGGGTGTCAATTCAATATTCCTGCCCTTTTCATGCAGGGTATTGTTGACATGGGTATTGCGCAGCTTCAGGGTGGCGCCAATATCTCCGGCTGTCAGTTCCTGTACGGGCTGGCGTTTATTGCCTTCCACAATAAAGAGCTGGCTGAGCTTTTCGGAAACACCGGTGGTCTCATTGACCAGTTCCATACCACTGCGGATGGTGCCGGAATAAACCTTAAAGAAAGACAGTTCGCCCACATGGGGCTCGGAAACTGTTTTATAGATGAAGAGGCAGGCAGGCCCGGCGGCGTTGCAGGGCAGCGCGTCACCGTTGAGTGTGGTCTGTGGCGGCATTTCATTGGCGCTGGGGCATACATTGTCAATAAAGCCCATCAGGCGGCCGCTACCCATATTGCGTTCAGCGGAAAGGCAGAATACGGGGAAGAGATCATGGTGGATCATAGCTTTGCGCAATCCTTCCTTGAGTTCATCCTCGTCCAGCTCCCCTCTCTCAAAATATTTTTCCATCAGTGCCTCGTCGTTGCTGGCAACGGCTTCTACCAGCTGCCGGTGGAGCTCATCGGCTTTTGCCTTTTCTGTATCGGGGATGGGCAGCTTATCGGGCTTGCCGCCGGTGTCGTGGAATTTATACAGGGTCATGCGCAGCACATCAATGATCTCGTGGAAGCCGGCGCCCTGCTGTAAAGGGTATTGCACCAGCACTGCGTTATTCCCGAAATGTCGCTGGGCTTCCATAAAGGTGCGGTCAAAGTCGGCATTGTCATCGTCCAGCTTATTGACCGCAAAGATCATGGGTGTATTAAATTTTTCGGTGTATTCCCAGATGATATCGGTGCCTACTTCCACGCCGGCGGTGGCGTTGAGCAGCATAATACCGGTATCGGCTACGCGAAGGGCGGAGACTACATCGCCGGCAAAGTCGTCATAACCCGGCGTGTCCAGGATATTGATCTTATAGCCCCGCCACCTGGTGTGGAGCAGTGAGGAGAAAATGGAATTCCCTCTTTGTTGTTCCAGTTCGTGGTGATCGCTGACGGTATTGCGCTCGGCAATGGACCCACGGCGGGTGGTAAGGCCTGCTTCAAAGAGCATGCACTCCGCTAAGGTGGTCTTGCCGGCGCCGGCGTGGCCCAGCAAGACGATGTTTTTTACATGATTGGTATCAAAGTCTGGCATAGCAAACTGTTTATGGTGAGTAGTATAAAGTCGGTTTTGTACAGGCGTACGGGTCCGCAATAGTATTCACCTATTGGGCTGGATCAGGCGCCGGAAGGGCGCTGCAGGGCATCAGGCGCGGTAGCTATCGCGCTCGGCCTACGAATTCAGAGAACTCACTGCGGAGGTCCTGAAGGGTATGTTCCAGTTGCTGGTAATCGTCGTAGAGGTTTTCGTGTTCGGTAGCGGCTTTATCGGGCTTATCTCCTTTCGGGGTTATCAGTGCAGACTGGATCTGCCGGTCGTGGGACTTGATGGCCTGTTTAAGGTCGTGGATGTTGATGAGCTGAATGTGCAGCTGGTTGTCAAGATGTTCTACTTCAACCAACGCATCTTTGCGGGACTGGCGGCCGGCCACTTCGCGGAGGCGGCTTTTCATTTCGCCAAATTCGTCACGATAGGAACGCAATGTCTCCCTCCAGGCATTGCATTCTTTCGAAAGCTGTGCGACTTCTGTAGTAACCATGGGAGAAAAATTTAGGTGAAGAAATAAAAAGTGAAAGAGCTATTCGGTCTTCTGCGGGCAGGATTCGTTTTGGCAGGAGCCTTGCGGCTGATCGGGGCAGGAGATCGCTTGATCAGTTGAATCGTATTAACCCTAATGTACGAAAAAAAATATTCCTGTCACCTGACCTGCAAATTAAATTATGCACCGGAAAACTTAATTATTCACCGCCAGCCATGATTTTTTATGTTTTAATTTAAATGTAAAATAAAACATAGTGTTCTTTATCGTAGCTATCTTTGCAGGCCGTACCTCCCGGTACGAAGGAAGTCTATCAAAGTCAACGTGATATCGCAAAATACCATACAGCAGATCCTGAGCCGCATTGATATTGTGGAGATCGTAGGCGCATTTGTTAAATTGAAGCGAAGGGGCGCCAACTATATGGGCCTCTGTCCTTTCCATAATGAGAAATCACCCTCCTTTACCGTATCCCCCAGCAAGGAGATCTACAAGTGTTTCGGCTGCGGTAAAAGCGGCAATGCCATCGGCTTCCTGATGGAGCATGAAAAATACTCCTATGTAGAAGCCCTGCGCTGGCTGGCCAACCGCTACAATGTGGAGGTGGAGGAGACCGAGGTGAGCCCCGAAATGCGGGCGCAGCAGCAGATGGCCGACAGCCTCTACATCATCAACCAGTTTGCCCAGCAGTATTTTACAGATAAACTTTTCCAGTCGGAAGAAGGCCAGGACATTGCCCTCAGCTACCTGGCCGAAAGAGGTTTTAACGAAGATATCCTGCGCAAGTTCCAGGTAGGCTACTGCCTCCAGGAACGGGACGCCTTTGCCCGGACGGCCGTGGCCGCCCAGTACAACCTGGAATACCTGCAGAAGACCGGGCTGGTGGTGGTGCGGGACGAGCGACCGGTAGATAATTACCGGGGCCGTATCATCTTCCCCGTCCATAACCAGAGCGGCAAGATCATTGGCTTTGGCGCCCGCGTAATTGGCAAGGCCGAGCGTGCCCCCAAATACATCAATACCCCTGAGAACGAGCTATACCATAAAAGCCGGATCCTCTATGGCTCCTATTTTGCCCGCCAGGCCATTGACAAGAACGATGAATGCCTGCTGGTGGAAGGTTATACGGATGTGATCTCCCTGCACCAGGCCGGCATTGAGAACGTGGTGGCCAGCGGTGGCACTTCCCTGACGCCGGACCAGTTAAGGCTGGTCAAGAAATACACCAAGAACCTCACCATCATATACGACGGGGATGCTGCCGGCGTAAAGGCCGCCCTGCGCGGGCTGGACCTGGCCCTGGAAGAAGGACTCAACGTAAAGCTGGTGCTGATCCCCGATAAGGAGGACCCCGACAGCTACGTCAACAAAGTGGGCGCTTCCGCTTTCCGGGAATTCATCCAGGAAAACAAGAAGGATTTTATCCTTTTCCAGCTGGAGGTCAACCTGAAAGATGCCGGGGATGATTCCTCCAAGAAAGCGGTGCTGGTAAACCATATTGCCGAGACCATCGCCAAGCTGAACAAGGTGGAGGATTTCACCAAACAGCAGGACTATATCCGGCGCTGTTCGGAATTGCTGCATATTGAAGAATCGGGCCTGAACGCCCTGGTCAATAAATTTATCCGCGAGAAGGTCAACAAACAGGAAGCGCGCAATGCGCCGCCGCCAGATTCCGACGAGCCTTTTTTCCCCGATGAGCCACCCCCTGATTTCATGGAGGCCGATTCGCTCCTGCTGAACAAGGACGAGCAATCGGAAAGAGCGCTGGTCCGTTGCCTGCTGGACCATGGCACCAGGCCCTGGGACGAGCAGCTGCGGGTAGCTGACTATATTTTTGCGGAACTGATTGATACCGGCATGCTGGGCAATGCGGACCTGCTGCGTGTCATTGAGACCTACCGCATATGGTACAATGAAGGACTGGAGCCCGGCCCCAAGAATTTCCTGTATCATGAGGACCAGCAGCTCAGCGCCCTGGTGATGAACCTGACGGACTTCAGTTATGAGCTAAGTGGCAAGTGGGCGGCGGAAGGTATGATCACCAGCAAGGAAGACCTGTACCGCGTAGAAGTTTCCTCCACGGTCAATTACCTCAAGCTGCGCAAGATCAAGCGCCTGATAGAAGAAAACCAGCAAGACCTCAACCGGCAGCAGAACCCGGAAGAGCAACTCGTGCTGCTGCAGACGCATATGCACCTCAAGCAAATGGAAATAGAGCTGACTAAACTGGTGGGTACCGTGATCCTTAAATAGCCCGCCTGACGGCGGGTTGCCTTTTTACCGCAATAGCTCAGTTTAAATGAATGTTGCAACAGCATATTACTGTCAGGCATAAAAAAACCTTGAAGCATTCACAGCTTTCGCTGAAGAACCTTCAAGGCAATATCGAAATAAAAAGAACAGATCTCTTTAGTCTGCCATGGCCGGCGCCGGCGAGGTAGTCCTCTTACCGGGAGCGGTGCTGACTTTGCGGCCACCCTTGGGGGCTACGCTGAGCCTGGTAAAGCGCAGCGCTGTCCAGCAATGGTCCAGCGGCATTTCATCCACTCGTTCAAAACCGGCATCACAAACACAGTTCCAGCTGCACTGACGGTTGAGGTCAGTAACAATTTTGCTGGTAGTCTTTGGATACGCGATCCAGAACTTACCATCTTCATGCAGAGCAGGCAATACCTCTTTAAGGATATTGCACAACTGGTTTTCGTTAATGGCGAATATCAGGGCAAAATCGATTTTGCGCGCCTTTAAAAGGGGCGTTACATTTTTGGCAAATGATAATTTGACAAACTGTTTCTCGATGGAGGAAGGGAGACCCTGGATCAGCACATTTTTTTCTTCCTGAAGCCGTAGCTTATCTAACAAGTTTTGAGACATGCTGAGAAGTTTTTGAATATACCTTTTTAAGGGTTTATTACAATGGGACTGCAAAGGTAATAACAAAGACGTAACATCCGAAACTTATTTTTGCAACATAAAACCCGCCCGGAGGCTTCCGGAGCGGGTTTTACGCTTCTATGGCAATCCCGGGGCTTTGTGGCCCTGTATGATCACCATTTATTATATGCAGCTCAAGATTTCGGGTTATCCCGCGTCTCTTATGCCGGTTATTTGCCCTTTCAGGCATTTAAATGGCCGGTGCGGCTTCTTCCTGATCCCGGGTCTTTATGTCTTTTATTTGACAGGCTTGTAATATTTCAGGGCTTCGGGCATCAGCTCTCTGAGCTTTTCGATACGCTTGCTTTCAGCCGGGTGGGTGCTGAGGAAATCGGATTGCTGTCCACCGCCGCTGGCGGCAGCCATTCTTTCCCACAGCGGAATTGCTTCCTGGGGATTGTAGCCGGCCATGGAAGAGAAGATCAGGCCGTACTTATCCGCTTCCAGCTCCTGGTTGCGGGAGAAAGGCAGTACTACCCCCACATTGGTGCCTACGCCATAGGCGCTCAGCAGCAGGTTCTGGGCCACGGCAGATTTATTGGAGATGGCGGCCTGGAGGGCGGTAGCGCCCATTTCCTGGAGCGCGCCACGGCTCATGCGCTCATTCCCGTGTTTGGCCAGGGCATGGGCAATTTCATGGCCCATCACCACGGCCAGGGCCGCTTCGTTCTGGGTAATGGGCAGCAGACCGGTATAGACCACAATCTTACCACCGGGCATACACCAGGCATTGACTTCTTTGGAATCAACCAGGTTGTATTCCCAGGCATACCCTTCCAGTTCCTTGCTGAGGCCCTGGGTGGAATAATAGCTGTTGATGGCCGTAGTGAGGCGCTGGCCTATCCGGCGGACCATTTCAGCATCCTTGCTGGTGCTGGTGGCTACTACCTTGTTCTCTGTAAGGAATTGTTTGTATTGCGTGGCCGCCATGCTCTGGATGTCGGCGTCATTATAAAGGGTAAGCTGGTTCTTACCGGTAATAGCGTTCTGGGAACAACCCAGCAGCCCGATGAGGAGGGCGCTTACCAGGAAAATGCGTGGCATTGAAAGGATGTTTTTGTTAAAGATAGAAAATCAATGATTGTACCAATAAAATAATCGGGCCAACCCGAAGGGCTGGCAAAGATACGTGGTCCGGTAAAAGATCATGCTATTATCAGTCGGCCTTTTCCTCGCGGCGGCGTTCTTTACGGCGGTCGCGGTATTTCAGGATGGGCACTTTGCTTTCACTGCCTCTGAGCAGCCTGCTGATATTTTTCTGATGGGTAAGGACTACCAGCAATGCCACGGCAATGGCAAAAGCGCGGTATAAGGGTTCTTTCTCGTTGAAGATAAAAAGTATGAGAACGGCAAAGGCAACGCTGGCCAGTATAGAGCTCAGCGATACAAAGCGCGTCAGGTACAGCACAAGGAGGAAAACCCCTACGCAGCATACAGCCACTACAGGTTGAATGGCCAGTATCATGCCAAAGAGGGTGGCTACCCCTTTGCCGCCCCGGAAATCAGCCCAGATGGGAAAGATATGGCCCACTACAGCGGCCAGTCCAAGTCCTACCATCAGGTTGGTGCGGTCCCATTCGTTTTCCATATAAAAAGGGAGGAACAGGTACAGGCTGGTGGCCAGTACGCCTTTCAGTACGTCGATGGCCATTACAAAAGTGCCCCAGCGCGAGCCGAGTACACGGAAAGTATTGGTAGCTCCGGCATTGCCGCTACCGTATTCCCGGATATCGATACCAAAAAAAGCTTTGCTTACCCAAACTGCGGTGGGAACAGAGCCTATCAGGTATGCTATTACAATGAGTAATGCCTCTTTCATTGAATAGTTTGGTTAAGTTGGATAACGAAAATAAGAAAAAACAGGGTAACTTCTTGAATTCCTGAACGCTAAATGTGACGACTGCCAATCTTTTTTATTGTGCTTTTGTTAACTTTTTTTGCTTCTCTCCTATCCTGCCGATCATTGATGTGCCAATTTCAGCGCAATCCAGCCATTCTTGTCTTTGGCGCCTGTCAGCTGCAAACCCTGTTGCAGCGCAGCCTGCGTGATATCCTGTTTATCGCCCGCCAGCAGGCCGCTCATGACCAGGATACCATCGTCTGCCAGGTGTTCCTGCAGCGCGGCCATACTGCCCAGCAATACATTCTTATTGATATTTGCTAATATGATATCAAATTTCTGTGCCAGGTCCAGGTGATCTGCTTTCCGGATGCTGACGGCCCTGCTGTTATTCACCAGGATATTTTCGGTGGCATTGTCAATGCTCCAGTCGTCATTATCAATGGCCAGCACCCCTTCCGCGCCGCATTGTCCGGCCAGGATGGCCAGTACGCCGGTGCCGGTGCCGAAGTCGAGAACGGTTTTCCCCGGCAGGTCCAGTTCCTGCATCCATTCAATCATGAGGAAAGTGGTGGCATGGTGGCCGGTGCCGAAGCTCATTTTGGGGGTAATGATCACTTCATGGGCCACGCCGGGTATAGGGGCATGGAAACTGGCGCGGACGGCGCAGAAATCATGTACCAGCACCGGCTCAAAATTCTTCTCCCATTCTTCATTCCAGTTCTTTGGCGCTACTACCTCCCTGCTCACCTGCACATTGGGATCTGGCAGCAGTCCGGGCAGCAGGTCTTCTTCAAACTGCGCTTCCGGGATAAAAGCGGATAGGCCATCCAGTGATTCTTCAAAACCTTCAAAGCCTGTTTCACTGAGCTGTGCGATCAGGATCTCGCGTTGTTCGGCATTGAGCGGCCGGAAGCGGAAGTGGAGATAGTTCATGCTGCAAAGATCGCCCTGCCTTTGGTTCGTCCCAAAACAAAAAAGGCCTGCATATTCATGCAGACCTTTTTGATATTGTAAGCCGGACCAGGCGTTGCCTGGGTTGGCTATGCTTAATTCTCCTGTGGCGGAGCGGCCTGGTTGTTCTCGGGCCTTCTGCCTTCGGGTTTTGCCATCAGCGCTTTGCGGCTGAGCTTGAACTTACCGGTCTTGTGGTCAATACCGATCAGCTTCACTTTTACCTTATCTCCTTCTTTCAGGACGCCATCCATGCTTTCGAGGCGTTTCCAGGAGATCTCGCTGATGTGCAGCAGTCCCTGTTTGCCGGGCAGGAATTCCACGAAGGCGCCAAATTCCTTGATGCCTTTCACGGTGGCTTCATAAACGGAACCAATTTCCGGAACGGCAACAATGCCCTTGATCCAGGAAACGGCTTTATCCAGTCCTTCTTTGGCGGGGCTGAATACGCTTACTTCACCATAGTTACCTACTTCTTCGATGTTGATGGTAGTACCGGTTTCGCGCTGGATCTCCTGGATGATCTTACCCTGCGGTCCAATCACGGCGCCGATGAATTCTTTGTCAATGAAGAGTTTCTCCATTCTCGGAGCATGCGGTTTCACCTCTTCGCGGTGGGCAGGCATGGCTTCGTACATGGCTTCCAGGATATGGAGGCGGCCGTTGCGGGCCTGTGCCAGTGCTTCGCGCATGATGTCCATGCTGAGGCCGTCCACTTTAATGTCCATCTGTACACCGCAGATACCTTCGCGGGTACCGGTCACTTTGAAGTCCATATCACCCAGGTGATCTTCATCACCGAGGATATCGGAGAGGATGGCGTATTTGTTATCAGTTGCGCGGGTGATAAGACCCATAGCGATACCACCCACGTGTTTGGGGAAGGGAACGCCTGCATCCATCAGTGCCAGTGAACCGGCGCAAACGGTAGCCATGGAAGAGGAACCATTGGATTCCAGGATATCACTCACTACCCGTACAGTATAGGGATATTCAGTGCCGGGCATCATTTTTTTCAGGGAGCGCATGGCCAGGTTACCGTGACCAACTTCCCGACGGCCGGGGCCTCTCATCATTTTCACCTCACCGGTAGAGAAGGGAGGGAAATTATAATGGAGGATGAACTTACTGTAGTCTGAAGTGGCTGCGCTTTCCACCAGCAGCTCATCCAGGGGAGTACCCAGGGTAACCGTGGTGAGGGATTGCGTTTCACCGCGGGTGAACAGGGCGGAACCGTGGGGAGAAGGCAGTACATCGGCTTCCATGCTCAGCTGGCGTACCTGGTCCAGTTTACGGCCGTCAAGACGTGTACGGTCGTCCAGGATCACATTACGCACCAGTTCCCATTTCAGGTCTTCGAAATATTTCTTGGCCAGTTTTTTAGTGATATCTTCCACTTCTGTGCCCAGGCTTTCGATCAGTGCTTTTTTCAGCTCGTCGAAGGCATTGGAGCGATCGTTTTTGGAAGAAGCGGACCTGGCGATCTCCGTGACCTTTGCACCGGCGAAATCAGCCACTTTCTGTTGCAGCGCTTCGTCCTGTACAGGTTTGGTATAATCACGTTTGGCGCCTGCTCCGGCTTTATCACGCAGTTCTTCCTGCGCTTTGATCTGGATGCGGATAGCATCATGGGCGATCTCCAGTGCTTTCACCAGTTCTTCTTCCATGCATTCTTCTGCTTCGCCTTCCACCATCATCAGGTTCTTTTCAGTAGCTGCGATGAGGAAATCCATATCGGCCTTGGCCAGTTCGGTACGGCTGGGGTTCACCACGAAGGCGCCATCCACACGGCCTACACGGACCTCGGAGATAATTTCTTTAATGGGAATATCGGATACTGCGAGTGCGGCAGATGCGGCCAGACAGGCCAGGGCATCAGGCATCACCTCTTTGTCGCTGGACACCAGGGTTACCAGTACCTGCACATCGCAGAGATAATCTTCGGGGAACAGGGGGCGCAGGGCGCGGTCAATGAGGCGGCTGATCAGTACTTCATAATCGTTCAGCCTGCCTTCCCTCTTGAAGAAGGAACCGGGGATACGGCCTGCAGAAGCGAACTTTTCATTATAATCCACTACGAGCGGGAAAAAGTCCTGGCCTTCTTTAGGCTCTTTATTGGCAACAACAGTTGCCAGGATGATACAATTGCCCTGACGGACCGTTACAGATCCATGGGCTTGGCGGGCCAGTTTGCCCGTCTCGATGGTCACCATGCGACCACCACCTATATCAAATGTTACGCTGATAGGTTGAGTGAGCATAATAATCTCAGTTTTTGGTCCTGCTGAAACAACAGCAATCAGGTGGGAAGGGCGCTGTGATCAGGGACGCGGTTAATAAAATAAACAGGTGCTAATTGGCTGAAATCATGGTAAAAAAAGCGCTGTGTAAAAAGAATTATTCCCAACCGGTTTTCAGTTGGGAATATTCATTTATTTACACAAGTAACTTATTTTCTGATTCCGAGTTTCTCGATCAGGGCGCGGTATCCCTGCAGGTTGTGTTTGCTCAGGTAATTCAGTAAGCGTTTACGCTGGCCTACCATTCTCATCAGCCCCCTGTGTGTGGAGAAATCTTTTTTATTAGCCTGGAGGTGCAGGGAGATACTGTTGATACGCTCTGTAAGCAAAGCAATCTGTCCTTCAATTGATCCAGTGTTAGTAGCGCTACCGCCGTATTGGGTGAAAATTTCTGCTACTTTTTCGTTAGTTAAATAAGGCATCTCAGTTTTTTTTAAGAAACATCCAAATAATTACTTCTTCTTTAATTTGGCGGCAAAGGTATAGAATAAATTTTAATTCTGGCGGAGGGGCCGGCCGGTTTTTTTAAAAAAAAGGCTACATTTACCGTCTTTATGGTTTCCAACACAGCTGCTTACGGCTTTCATTCCTCCACACGCCCGCCTGGTTCCCGGGCTGTCATTTCCCTATCCCCCATTGCCGCATGAAGCATCTTGTTTTTACCGTTACCAACGATCTCTCGTATGACCAGCGCATGATCCGCATCTGCAGTTCCCTGGCCAATGCCGGTTACCGGGTTACCCTGGTTGGCTGCCGCCAGCGGCATTCACTGCCCCTGGAGCAACGCTCCTTCCGGCAGCGCCGCCTGCACTGTTTCTTCCGCAAAGGTAAACTATGGTATGCCGAATACAATTTCCGGCTGTTCTGGTACCTCCTTTTTATACGGATGAACCTGATCTGCGCCATTGACCTGGATACCATTTTCCCCTGTTACTGGGTGTCCCGCCTAAAAAGGATCCCCCGGGTCTATGACGCCCATGAGCTGTTCTGTGAAATGAAAGAGGTGGCTACCCGACCGGCTATCCACAGGGCCTGGAAATGGGTGGAACACCACACAGTCCCCTATTTTTTGCAAGGTTATACTGTCAATGAATTGATAGCGATGGAGTTCAGGAGGATGTATGGAGTTAAATATGAGGTAGTACGGAACGTGCCCATCGCCCGGCCCCTGGAGATCCCGGCCAAACCGGAGAAATTCATCCTGTACCAGGGAGCGGTGAATGAAGGTCGCTGTTTTGAGACCCTGATCCCGGCCATGAAACAGGTGGATGCCCGGCTGATAGTTTGCGGCGATGGCAATTTCATGGAGCAGGCCCTGGACCTGGTCCGCACCCACCACCTGGAAGAGAAGATCATTTTTGAAGGAAGGATACTGCCGGAAGCCCTGCGCGCCTATACTGAAAAGGCCTGGGTGGGCATTACGCTGTGCGACCGGGAAGGGCTGAGTATCTACTATTCCCTGGCCAACCGCTTCTTTGATTACCTGCAATGTGGTGTGCCCCAGCTCTGTGTGGATTTCCCTGTTTACAGGGAATTAAACAATCAGTACCAGATAGCTGTTCTTATTGACGACCTGGGTGCTGATTCAATTGCCCGGGAATTAAATAATCTATTGAACGATGAACAGTTATACGGTTTATTGCAACAAAATTGTTTAACCGCCAGAGAGATTTTCACCTGGCAGGAAGAAGAAAAGAAACTGATTGCGTTCTATAGGAATATAATCTGAATTGTTGGTTTTGGAAAGACACTTACATATCGTTTGCTTTGACGTCCCCTACCCTGTAAACTATGGCGGACTGTTTGATCTGTATTATAAACTGATAGCCCTGCACCATGCGGGCGTACAGATCCACCTGCATTGTTTTGAATACGGCCGGGGCGAGCAGCCCGAGCTGGAAAAATACTGCGCAGAGGTAAAGTATTATCCCCGTCAGTGCGGCCACAAAGGATTTTCTCATAAGCTACCTTATATAGTGGCCTCCCGCGCCAATCCCGAACTGGCGGAGCGGCTGCTGCAGGATGAGCATCCCATTCTCCTGGAAGGTATTCATTGCACCTACCTGCTGCATGATGAACGTTTTGAGGGCCGGAAGATCATCCTGCGGCTCATGAACGTAGAGTACCAGTATTACCGGGAACTGTATAATACCTCAACGGCCCCTTTCAAAAAATTATATTACCTGCATGAGAGCAAGCTGCTGCGCGCCTATGAGGCGTCTATTGCGCAGAAAGTAATGGTGCTGGCCATTTCTGAGCAGGATGTACGTACTTACCGGGAAGAATTTGGCGCTAAAAATATCGCGTTCCTGCCCGTATTCCTGCCTTTTTCGGCCATCAGTTCACAGGAAGGCGTTGGTTGTTTTTGTTTATACCAGGGTAACCTGTCGGTAGATGAGAATGAGAAAGCGGCGGTCTGGCTCATGAAAGAAGTGTTCAGTGAGCTGCCGGTCAATTTCATTGTAGCGGGCAAGGATCCGTCCAGGAAGCTGGAGCGGGTAGCTGAGCGGTATCCGCGTACCTGTGTGGTGGCCAATCCTTCGGAAGATGAAATGCAGGACATGATTGCCAAGGCGCAGGTCAATATCCTTCCTTCCTTTAATTGCACGGGCGTAAAGCTGAAGCTGATCAATGCCTTGTTCAATGGCCGTCATTGCGTGGTGAATGATGCGGCTGTCAAGGAATCCAGCCTGGCGCCTGCCTGTCATATCGGTACCAATGCCGATGCTTTCAAATCCATTGTGGCGCAGCTGTACCACAGTCCTTTTACCCAGGAAGAGATTGTCCTTCGCCAGCGCTTACTGGAGGACACCTTCAATAATCAGCAGAATGCCAGAAGGCTGATGCAATGGATCTGGGGATAGTTATTAATACATTGGAATACTGACGTTGTCAATGACCTGGCCTCTTTCTGTACGTACGATACGTGCGGGAAATTTGTTGATGAGGTTATAGTTGTGGGTGGCCATCATGATGGCAGTGCCATAGTCGCGCGAGATATGGAACAGGAGCTGCATGATCTCGTCTGAGGTTTCCGGGTCCAGGTTACCGGTGGGTTCGTCGGCCAGGATCAGTTTGGGCGAATTGAGCAGGGCCCGGGCGATATCAATGCGTTGCTGTTCGCCACCGCTCAGCTCAAAAGGCATTTTAAAACCTTTTGCTTTCAGGTTTACTTTATCCAGCACATCGAGGATCTTTTCATCCATCAGTTTTTCATCTTTCCAGCCGGTGGCGCGCAGTACGAATTTGAGGTTATCGTTCACGTTGCGGTCGGTGAGCAGCTGGAAGTCCTGGAATACCACGCCGAGGTTACGGCGGAGAAAGGGTACTTTTTTCCAGTCCATTTCCCGGAGGTTGAAGCCCACTACGGTACCTTCTCCTTCTTTGAGGGGGAGATCACCATACATGGTTTTCAGCAGACTTGATTTACCGGTGCCGGTCTTGCCCACCAGGTATACAAACTCACCGCGTTTAACGGTCAGCTGCACATCCTGCAGCACAAGATTTGCTCCCTGATAGATATTGACATGCCTGAGCTCGATGATGGATTCCTGCATAAGTATTGTCCGTTGTTCCGGAACAAATGTAAGGATAAAGTAGATACGGCTCAAAGGGTTAATTGAGTCGCGGGCCTTATAATAATTCCAGCGGCGCAGTGATCGTGTTGTTGGCAGTATCCACCATATCGGAATCCCCGGACTGAATAAGTTTATGGTCCCTTACAAGGAGACCGGCCCATCGGTCGCCCAGTCGCTGGGCCAGCGCAGACTCCCTGACCAGGAAGACTGCCAGTATGCCGAGGGTAAGATAAAGCTCTATGCAGTCAGCCAGTCTTCTTTTGAAGACCTGGATCAATCCTGGTTTTGAACCATCTGTTCTTACCACCCGCAGACCCGTGGCCAGGTGGCCGGGGGTGGCTGCAAAAAAATACTCTGTGAGCACCAGGCTGGCAAAATAGATGCCCAGTGCAATGGGGTTGAACAGTTGGCCCAGGGTATAGGCTTGCCCTGCCGGTTTCCCCTGTAGCAGGCAGGCGCAGCCGAAGAGCAGCATCAGCCCGAGGGTGCAGTCTATAAAAGTGGCTATTCCCCGTTTGCCGAGGTGGGGGGATCCTTTGAGGGGCGGTGGTGTATCCATTGGGTTAAAATTCAAGGGTTAAAGATATCACAACTTCCCGATGGCCGGCAGTACAATGGTGAAGGAGGATCCCTCGCCTACTTCCGAAGCTACGGCAATATCCCCTTTATGCAATTTGATGATACGGTGGCAGAGCGAAAGTCCCAGGCCGAAACCTGATTCGGGATAAGTATTGTGCGCCCGGAAAAAGGGCTGGAAAATAAAAGGGAGCTCTTCCTTCGGAATGCCGATGCCATGATCACTGATGGTGATCACCACCCCACCCGGCCGGGTAGCCAGTTTCACATAGGCCTTGTGTTCCCCGGAATATTTGCAGGCGTTGGACACCAGGTTCTTGATGGCGGAGAACAGCAGTTCGGCGTTGCCGGCCACAATTAGCCGGTCCTCTTTTTCCGGCAGGTTCTCAAACAGCAACGCTACCGTATAACCGGGCTTGAGCTTGTTGACCTCAGCCGGCAGGCGCATCAGGATCTCGTCCATCCGGATCAGTTCTATATCCAGTCCGCCGGGATCATCGGAGGCCGTGGCAAATTCCAGCAGGGTCTGCGTCAGTTTGCTGAGGTTCTGCACATCCTGGTATACGGATTCCATCACACCCCGGTAATGGCTTGCTTCCCGGTTCTTTTGCAAGGATACTTCCAGCTGACTGGAAATAGCGGTGAGCGGGGTGGACAGCTCATGCGAGGCATTGGAGATAAACCGCCGCTGGATCTCGAAGCTCTCCTGCAGGCGGTTGAGCAGCTGGTTGAGGGTTTCGGAGAGATAGGACCATTCGTCTGCAACCTTGCCGGTCTCCATCCGCCGGGCCAGGTTGCGGGCCGAGATCTCATTGATATCATCGGCTATTTTCCGGATGGGGTGCAATAAGCGACTGGAAAAGAAATAACCGGCGCCAAAGGCCACCAGGGTGCCGCCCAGGAAGCAGGACCAGAGGATCAACTCCAGTTGCTGCAGTTTTTTCAGCCCATCCTCATCATAGCCCCCGGAAAGGATCACGATCCTGCGATCGGCATCCACAAAATGATAGGCCACCACATCCTTGCGGCCAGACCGGAAATACTTTGTTTCCCTGAGCCTTGCCTGGTTCAGGATATCCGGGTCCATCGGCACCGTATCACCCGGCACATCGCTGTAGATATATACTGGTTTGTTCTGGTAATCGTATACCTGCACCGATTTATACTTCATGGTGATGGTGGTGCTGGCGTCAATGCGCTGCAGCAGCTCGCGGTCAAAGAGGTCTGATTGCTGCAGCAGCCTGCCGGTGGTGATGGCGCGGTTGGTGAGCCGGGTGCGGATATCGTTCTGGCGATTGGTATAATAGAAATAATACACGGCGCCGCATACGAGGGCCAGGATCGTGAACACGATCATACCAAACAGCAGGGTGATGCGTAGCCTTACCGGCATCAGCGTTCGTTTTCTTTTAAGATATAGCCCATCCCAATCTGGGTCTGGATCAGCTTCTGTGGGAACTCCTTGTCGATCTTGTTCCGCAGGTAACTGATATATACATCAATGATATTGGTATTGGTGTCAAAGTCGATATCCCATACATTGATAGAGATATCTGCACGGGACACCACGCGGTTCTTATTGCGCAGCAGGTATTCCAGCAGCTGGAATTCTTTGGCAGTGAGGTTCACGGCCCTGCCATCGCGCCGTACTGCTTTGGTGTCCAGGTCCATCTCCAGGTCGGCCGCACGCAGTATATTGCCCACGGGCAGCTGCTGGTTCATGGTGCGCTTCAGCAGCACCTGCATTTTCAGCAGCAGCTCCCGGAACTCAAAAGGTTTTACCAGGTAATCATCAGCCCCGGCAGTATAGCCTTCTACCTTGTCTGATAAGCGGCTGAGCGAGGTGAGCATAATAATAGGAACATCCGCATTGTGGTTGCGGATAATGCGACACAGCTCATAGCCGTTGATGCCCGGCAGGTTGATATCAAGGATCACCAGGTGAAAGCCATGCTGGAAAAAAAGCTTCTCCCCCACCTGACCGTCATAGGCAACCTCGGCATGATAGCCATTCTCTATCAGGCCGATCCTCAGGGTGTCGGCAATCTTCTTCTCATCTTCTACTATCAGTATTTTTCTTTCGTCCATATACACCTATTCATGCTAAAAATAAGTATTTGAGCCGCTTGGAAACCAGTTGCAAATGCTATTCTAATTCATTTCTAATGCCGGATTAAGGCGAAACTAATGCTGGTTGCCTAATTTTAGCCATATCGGTTTTTTATATTATTTATTAATAATACTACTTAATCAAGGCTCATGAGAATCCCCGCAACGTTGACTGTTCTTTTATCCGGTGTGATGATGGCTCAGGCGCAGCAAGCCCCGGAACCCCAGCAATTCCTTTACTATCAAAGGTACCAATCTGCCCGGGATGCATTGCATACCCAATTGAAGGCAGAACCGGCCAACGCCCGTACCTGGTACTGGTTGTCCCAGGCTTACCTGCAGAACGACCAGATCCAGGCCTTTAAAGATACGATGGTCAATGCACCTGCGGCTGTAGTGGAATCTCCACTGTTCACCGTGGTGCGCGGTCATCTCTCACTCCTGAACGGTCAGGCCGACAGTGCCCATCTCTATTTTGAAAAGGCCATGAGCGATTCAAAGAACAAGAATGTGGAAGTACTGGCTGCTGTTGCCCGTGCCCATGTGGACGCCAAAGCCGGTGATGGCAACCAGGCCCTGCTGGCCCTGGAAAAAGCCTTCAAAAGAGAAAAGAAAGATCCTGTGCTGTTCACCCTGCAGGGCGATGCTTACCGCAAACTGGCCAATGGTACGGAAGCCTACCGTTCCTATGAGGCTGCCATTGCCAATAACAACGGGCAGTATGCACCCGCCAGTTTCCAGTTGGGTAAGATCTTTGTGGCCCAGAAAAATCCTGAGTTGTATGTGACCTATTTTGAGCAAGCCATCAAAAATGATGCAGCCTTTGCTCCGGCCTACTATGAGCTTTATTACCATTATTATTTCCTGGATGTGGCCCAGGCCTCAGCCAATTTCAAACAGTATGTAGCGAATACAGATACCAATCCTGAAAATGACCTGCTCTGGGCAGACCTGCTCTACCTGGGCAAAGCGTATGATCAGGCCATTACCAAGACCAATGAGCTGATAGCCGCCCACCCGGAGAATACTTCTCCCCGGCTCTACAAACTGCTTGCCTACAGCTACCTGGGCAAACAGGATACGGCTACTGCACTGAACTATATGCATACCTTCCTGGCCAAAGAAGTGGACAGCAATTATGTGCTGCGTGATTACGACCTGATGGCCGAACTCTATGCCACCCAACCCGGCAAGGAAGACTCTGCCGCACTATTTTACCAGAAAGCGCTGACCAGAGTGGAAGATTCCGCCGCCTACTATGGGTACTACAAAAAGCTGGGCAACCTGATGGCCGCTACCAAAAATTACAGCGCGCAGGCCGGCTGGTTAGGCAAATACTACGACAATAACGCCAGGGCTACCAATCTGGACCTGTTCAACTGGGGCCTGGCGCATTTCCGTGCTGAGGAATACCAGCTGGCAGATACTGTGTTCGGTACCTATATCGGTAAATATCCTGAGCAGGGCTTTGGCTACTACTGGCGCGCCCGCAGTAATGCGCTGATGGATTCCGGCATGGTCACCGGCACCGCTATCCCCCATTACGAAAAACTGATCGCCGTACTGGAACTGGATACCAGCAATGCCACCAACCGCAAATGGCTGGTTGAATCCTACGGGTATATTGCCGCTTACCAGACCAATACCGCCAAGGATTTCCCGGCCGCTATCAGCTACCTGGAAAAAGTACTGACCATTGATCGGGATAATAAGGATGCCGCCCGTTATATTGAGATCCTGGAAAAGAATATGGCCAGCACACCCGCTGCCGGCGCCAGTGCAGAACCAGGACAACAGGCCCGCAACAGTACGGATGGTACGGCTGACGACAGGAAGCAGAAAGAAATGAAATAACTTAAGTTGTTATAAGAGCGTTTTTGTTTTTAATGTTAACCGGGGTTTTTTACGTTCAGAGTCTCTGTTTTTACAGAGACTTTTTTTTATGCCGGCGGGAAGCCCGCTACAGGGAGAAAGAATTGCCAGTCATGGCAGGACCATTTGTATCCATAAAATGCTGCTACCTGGGGAAGGGATCTCCGATGTATTCAGCCCTGTATACCGGTTCAGCTACTTTCAGGGTCCACAGGATATCCCCGGAGGCGGAGGTCTTGAGAATAGTGCTGTTATTGGAGCTGGCCGTCAGCAACTGCTGGTCAGGCAGCAGCATGGTGCTGCCCATGATGGCGGAATAATATTGCGCCGGCAGTTCCTGCCGGATCACTGGTGACGCCTGCAGGGTTTGTTCATTTATTTGAAAGGAAAGCAGGCGACTGAAGGGCCGGTCGGCGCTGCCATTGTCAAACAGCATAATATGTCCTGCCGGGTTGCGGTGCGCATAGTGCTGAAACTGGAAATGGTCCTGCGGGTCCATAGCTACATTGCCATTTTTTCCCAGCTTCCAGTGTATGCTGCCGCTGGCGGCATTTATTTTCCATACCTGCGAAAAAGCGCGGAGCGAAACAATGTAATTGCCATCGGTATCTATATCCAGGGAGTTGATCCAGGGCTGTGCATGAATGCCCAGGTCAGCCGCATCGGGGGTGTCAAAAGTGGTCCATTCCCAGATCTTATTGCCCTGCCGGTCTAATTCCATCAGCCCATCGCCCGGTATGGCGCTGCCCTGCAGCACATTGGTAACGGCAACGATATTGCCTTTGGGATTGAGGTCCAGGTCGTGGTGAACAGAACGGTCAAATCCCTTTTGGCCCTGCTTCAGGTAAAACAGCGTATCGCCGGCGAGACTGGTTTCCAGGATCACATTGCCATCCCCGAAAGAAGTATTGTGTTCATCTTCCAGCCAGAGCAGGGTTTGCTGCTGCGTAAGCCGCGCCACCTTCAGCATATGGGGCGTGGTCCTGTACCAGGCAATCTTTCCTGATGGGTCAATCAGGTAAGCGGTGGCGGGTGCATAGCGGCTGTAGAAAAGGATATAGCCGTTATTGGCATCCCGGATCTGGCGCTGTTCTTCTGAATAAAATTTCTTTACATGAGCCGGTATGGCCGCCGTGGTGAAGGCATGGGTGCTGCTTTCCGCTCCTTCCGTAAGGATGCTAAACTCATAGGCTGTTTGTTCTTTGAGGTGGAAAAGCGGGATACTGTGCTGCAGGCGGGTGCTATTCTCCGGTGTATTGAACTTGAGGGTGGTCCCTTTTTCCCAGTAAACAATACTGGCGGGCGCCGCCTGGTCCAGGCTGAAGCGGATGCGGGCGCTGAGGGCCGACAGGGAATCGTTCTGCACCCTGACAGCAACAGGCTCATGATGGAGCGTACCTGATCGGGAGCAGGAAAGAAAGGCAGCCCCGGAGAGGCTGCCTGAAACTACCCAGAAAATGAAATTCTTTAAGCGCATGATTGTATGCGTTAGTGAATGATCTTTTGGTTCGTCCATAATTATTCTTTATCCCACCATACCCTTTTCAGCCAGTCGTTGGCGCCGCCCAGCCTGTCCACGGCTGCCTGGTAATTGACCGGGTTCTGGATGGCTTCTGATTCGGGGTAAAAGAAGCGCCGGGGGATCACGCCGTTGGTGCCGCTGGTATACCATTCCACGGAAGTGAAAGGCGTGAGCGCCGGATAGCCTGTCCTCCTGAAATTGGCATAGGCTTCTGCCCCGTTGAGAAAGAAGTTGACCCATACCTGTGTATGGATAGCATTCATCCGGTCCGCAAAAGCAGTTGGGAATGGCGTATAGGCGTCTTTCAGGTCATTGATACGTTCCTGTGCAATTGCGGGTGCGCCCGGATAATACTTCGTGGCTTCGCAGGCCAGCTGGATCCCTTTCATGAAATGTTCTTCGGGATCAGTAAGACCGCCCCACCCTCTTGCTGCGGCTTCGGCCAGCAGGAATTCCACTTCGGCGGGTGTTATATGAAAGAAGGGCGCATCCAGGGCGGAAACGTATTTGCTGGGTTGCAGGAATTTATTGTTATGGCCTACATATATATCATTACCTGCGCCATCCTGAACGGTGCCATAATCGCTCCATTCATTCCAGGCCATGGCGCCTGGCGTAGTGCCCAGTGCAGGCATCAGGCCGCTCAGGTCTATGAGGTTATTGGAGACGCCGATAATGCCATCACCAATATAGGTGCCGCCAAAGATATACAGGCGTGGATCCTGGGTGTTCACCATCGTATCCACAAAAGTCCGTACCAGGCGGAAGCCGGCTGAGATGGGCTCACTTTTGAAAACCTGCGAGCGGCCATTGCCGCGGTTATCACCAATGGTAAAGGAAATGGCGGCATGTTTCAGCATGCAGATATCTTCCAGCTGGGTCATTACGCCGCCTGCAATGGCCGCTTCCACCTGGCGTTGTGCCTCTCCGCTGTTTACCTTGGTAAGGCGGAAGCCCAGCCGGAGCCGCAGGGAATTGCCCAGCTTTTTCCATTTGCTGATATCACCGCTAAAGAACAGGTCTCCTTTGATGGCGGGACCGGCCGCGTCAAGCGTGGCCACCGCTGCTTCCAGTTCTTTGAAAAAGTCCTGGTAAATGGATTCCTGGCTATCATATTTAGGCAGGAATTTCCTTTCTGTATAACCTTTGATGGCTTCTGAATAAGGGATATCGCCATACAGATCGGTGAGTTTGGCATACAGGTAAACGCGGAGGATGCGGGCGGCGGCATGCATATTGGCCTGGGCGGGATCATCGGCTGTTTTATCTATAATGTCCTGTATGTTCTTCAGTTCCCGGGGAAAGGTTGTTTCCCAGTGGCTGAACCAGTGGTTCTTTTCCACCACCTGGTACATGCCGCCATGCTGGGTCCACCAGGAACCGCCGAGTTGCTGTACTATGGGTGAGCAGATGCCGAGATCATAGCGCCAGGTGTCTTCGCGGTCGCCGGACATATCTGCCTGGATCTTGGTGAGCTGGTAGGACGGGTCCAGGTCTGAAATTCCGGAGGGGTTGGTGTTGAGGTCGTCAAAACCTTTGGTGCAGGCTTGTCCTGCAAGCAGGATACCGGCAACCAGTATATAGAGGAATAATTTCATGATAGGCGGTTTGAAGATTATAATTTGATCAATACGTTGAAACCGTATCTTTTTCTTCCGGGCAGGGAGCCGTACTCAAAGCCTTGCCCGTTGCCGTTATTATAGTTGGATTCCGGATCTATATTGGGCGTGTTCTTGTGGATGATCCAGAGGTTACGCCCGATAGCACCTACCGTGATCTGCTGCACCGGCAGTTTGCGGTGCCAGTTCCTGGGCAGGGTGTAGTTAAGGCCCAGGTCGCGCAGCTTCACATAACCGCCGTCATAGATAAAAGGTCTGGGTGTGGCGCTGCCTACGCGGTTCCAGTATTGTGCGGGGTCAATGGCTTTGTTATTGGCGCTGCCGTCCGCCAGTACGCCTTCAGCAATATAGCCCCTGTTATTCTGGGGAATGAGGCTGGGATCCCGGTTTGCATCTTCTTCCGCCCGGCGTTCCTGCTGGTATTCATTCCAGCTGTCGCGCCCCTCTACCGTATTGGCATGTTTGCCTTTCATGTACATGGTCATATTGGTCATGGAGAAGAGGTCGCCCCCTACCCGGATGTCCACTACGGCTTTCAGCTCCAATCCTTTCCAGCTGAAAGTATTGGTGATACCGCCTGTCCAGTCGGGCAGCGTATTGCCCAGCTCCACCGGTCCGTCCGTGAATTGTGGAAAACCATCGCTGCCGATGATGCGCTGTCCTTTATCGTTCCGGAGAAAATCAAGGCCAATGATAGTGCCGAAGGGCTTGCCCTTTTCGGCAGTAATGGTGGCGCCTGCCCAACGGGCTTCTGCTACGGGATAGGCTGCCAGCTCATCGGAAAGCGCTACAATGGTATTGTTGTTCTTGGCATAGTTAAAGCTGAGGTCCCAGCGCAGCCCGTTGGGGATCCTGACCGGGGTGGTACGGATGAGTATCTCTACCCCTGAGTTCCGGAGCGTACCTGCATTCAGGATAGCAAATCCATAACCGGAGGTCTGCGGGATGGGCATGGTCACAATAGCGTCTTTCGTTTTTTCATTGTAGTAAGTGAAATCGATCCCTACGCGATCATTGAACAACCCGATATCGGTACCGATCTCGAAAGAGGTTTTCCGCTGCGGGAGGAGGCTGGCGTTGGGAATGATATCGCCCAGTACTTCACCCATGGGATTGCCGTTGAGGCTGAGCCCGGTGAGCGAGTAGGCAAAGGCCAGCTGGTAGGGATCGGTATCGCCGCCCACCTGTCCAAGCGCTGTCCTGATTTTGGCATAGTTCACGAAGCCTGGTTCCAACTTAAAGGAATTACTGACCACCCAGCTCAGGTCAACAGATGGATAAAAATAGGAATGGTTGGCTTCGGGCAACGTGGAGGACCAGTCGTTCCTTGCCTGCATGGTCAGGTAGAGCGCATCCTTATAATTGAACTGTGCGCTACCGAAGACCGATTGAATCTCCTTACGGGGATTGGCATCAATCACCCGCAGCTGGGAAAAGTTGCTGATCAGGTTCTTGGCGGGAACAATGATCTCTTTGCCTTCAGTGGTAATCTGTTTCAGGTTATACTTCATGATATTGCCCCCGGCCATGACCGACAGCTGGAGATCCTTGCCCAGCCTGGTATTGAAATTGACCATGGCCTGGTAATTGTCTTCCTTGGTCTTGATATCCTGCAGGAGCAGGAATCCGCCATCGTAGGCTGGGGTATATTTATCCAGGAAATTTTCAAAGTTGAAATTGTAGAAGTCCGTTCCGGCGTTGATGGAAGCGCTCCATTGGGGGCTGAAAGTATAGGTGGCCATCAGGGAGCCGCCCACCCTTTGCTTGCGGCTTTCATTCACTGTTCTGTTCAATGTCCAGTAAGGGTTGGCCCGGTATTGATCACCGGTATAATTGATATAAGAGCCATCGGCATTCTGGTATTCCTGCAGCCAGGACTGGTCAAAGTTCCCTACCAAGGCCAGCAGACCGTTGCCTATATTATTGACCTCGTCCGTGAGGGCGGGCCTGTTGGATACGTTCTCCACCATCAGGGAACCTTTGGCCTCGATGGTCAGCTTGTCGGTAACCTTGGATTCAGCACGGATAGAAAAATTATTCCTGCTGAAATCACTTTTGGGTGCAATATCCCTGCTGGATACATTGGAATAAGAGGCGCGGAGACTGCTGCGCTCATTGCCGCCGGAAACGGAGATGGTGTTCATGGCGGTGAGGCCGGCCCGGAAAAAACCTTCGGCATTATCAGGGATATATTTATAGGGGCGCATAGTGCCGTCCCGCTGGATAATAGAATCCAGGTCGGTGAAGCGCGGCCCCCAGTTGGAAGTGATATTATTGGCGGTGGTGGCGTCCCTGTGCGGGAGGCCGCTGCTGCCCTGGCCGTAGGTGGTCTGCGCTTCGTCCAGTTTGGTGGATACCTTATCTACGGTGAGGGAGCTGTTCAGTTCAATACCGAGTCCTTTCCTGCTACGCCCGTTCTTGGTAGTGATCAGGATCACGCCGTTAAGGGCCCTGCTTCCGTAGAGTGCGGCGGCGGAAGCGCCTTTCAGCACACTGATGGATTCCACATCATTGGGGTTCAGATCGGAGAGGCCATCGCCCAGGTCGAACCCGCCCCATTGCGTAGCGGCGCCCATATTGCCGTTAACGGCAGGCACGCCGTCAATGACATACAGCGGCTGGTTACCGCCCTGCAACTCACGGATGCCGCGGATAACGATGCGGGTAGAGCCGGTAGGACCGGCGGTATTACCGGACACCTGTACACCAGCCATTTTACCTGCCAGGGAGGAGATAGGATTGGTTTCCCCATAACCTGTAACATCCTTACCTGCCAGTTCGGACACCGCATACCCCAGGGAGCTTTTCTGCCGTTTGACGCCCAGGGCGGTGACCACCACAGAACGCAGTTCAGATTCCAGGGCGCTGAGCTGGATATTCAGTACGGCCCTGCCGTTAACGGCTACTTCCTGCGCTTCATAACCAAGAAATGAGATGATAAGGATGCTGTTTTTGTCGGGCAGGGTGAGGGAATAGTGCCCGTTGGCATTGGAGCTGGCGCCTCCGGGTCTTCCTTTGATCAGGATGGTGGCGCCTACCAGTGGCTGGCCGTCCGTATCGCGGACATCGCCTTCCACTTTGAATTGCGCGCTGGCTGCGGAAGATAGGCAGACCAACAGCAGCAATACTTGCAGTTGTTTGAGCATGTTATGGAGTTTTGGTTGGTACTCGATCTTTACAGGATACAAGCAGTCACATGAAACAACGCTACTGTCAGTCGGATAAAGCCTGTTTTAGTAAATCTAATGAAATTGACGCATACTTTTTAAAAATTTTAGTAAGTATTATGCTCTTTTTTTTAAACCGGGAATATCTCTTTTCGCGGGCAGCGGATCGGAAAAATAATTGTCTGGGAGAAAAAAATGCACCCGGCCTTTTGTTTGGGAACGGATTGTACTGTGCCTACCGGTTGGCAGCAGTTGTAAGGAGATGACTTTGACAAATGATAAATTATTTCCTGGCGGCTGCTTTTTTAGGCACAGCCTTTTTCCTGCCGGCGGGCGGGAACTGCTCCCTGTTAAAATGTTCCATCACCAGGATAGCGGCACCGTATAGCTCGGCATCGATCCCCATCTCAGACAGCAACAGTTCCGTGTTGTGGGCCAGTCGCGGAATACAGTAACGGTTAAGCGCCTGCTGGATTGGCGCCAGCACCAGCTTACCCACCTTAACTCCTTTGCCGCTCAGCACCAGGGCCTTGGGATTGTTGATATGTACAAGGATAGAAAGTCCCCGGCCAATCTTATAAGCAGCTTCCTGCAGCAGTTCAATGGCATACTGATCGCCTTCAATGGCCAGGTCCATCAGGGCATTGCCAACAGCCAGCTGCGATTTATCCTTGAGACTTTTCAACCGGGAGTGCCTGCCATTCTTAAGACCAGCCAACGCATGGCCTGCTACTGCCAGGAGAGAAGCTTCGGATTCCAGGCAGCCCTGTTTGCCACAATAGCAGAGATTGCCTTTTTCTGAAATGGGAATATGGCTGAACTCACCGGCAAACCCGTCATCGCCGCGGAACAGCTGGCCGTTGATGATCATGCCCAGCCCGATACCCCAGCTGAGGTTAATGACCATCACATTGCGGAATCCTTTTGCCTTACCAAATTTCAGTTCGGCCAGGGCGATAAGACTGGAATCATTATCTATATAGACTGGTATGCCGATGGCGGCCGACAGGTACTGGCTGAGCGTTTCCTTGCCGGGATCCAGGTAGGAATAGTTGATCCCCTGCTGTGCATTGACCAGTCCGGGCATGCCCACGCCTACGCCAATGATCCTTTCTTTGGGAAGTTTGCAGCGCCGGAGGTGACCGTTGATCAGCTTCACCAGTTCATGCAGCGCCTGCGGGTTACCCAGCAGGCGGAGGTCGGCCAGTTCAATCCCTGAAACAAAATTGTTGTTCAGGTCCACAATAGCGATCCGCGTGCTGAGCTGGTCCATGGCCACGGTTACCATATAGAGTTTGTCGGCCTTCAGGGTATAGAGCAGCGGTCTGCGCCCCCCGCTGGAAGGGGCATATCCTTTCTTTACCACATACCCCGCCTTGATGAGGTGGTTTACAGCTGTAGTGACCAGGGGAATACTTTTGTCAGTCCGTTCGCTAAGGTCGGCACAGGATAATAGCCTGCCATAATACAGTTGCTGTATGATCTGGTAATTTAAACCCGACCGGTCTGCTGGGATAGATGACATTGGCTTTGGACTATTGTGTTAGAAGTGAAATGCGGGATAAATTTATTAATCTTTTTAAAATATTAAAAAAGTTTGGGCAGAGACATCCCCAATCCTGCTTTTTCCCTGTCCTGCGGATAATTCCGGCTTGCCGGTTGCTGCCCGCCGGTGGGCTCCTGTAACCCCTTTCAATTAAACTGAAAGTTGTAAGTTGCAGCCCTATTTTGAACTATATGCTGCTTGTGCGACCCATAGTACTCATCAGGAACCCGTTGGTATCCTTCCTGCTGCACTTCCTGGTGTGGGAAGGGCTGTACATGCTGATGGGCCTGCCTTCCGCCCTGGCCTCCCAGTTCACCAGCTGGAGCCATTTCTTTTTTACCTATGGCCTGCTGGGCAGTATCAATTTCCTGCTCTTCTACCTGAGCGCCTTCCTGATCTTCCCGGTCTTTTTCATTCACCGCCGGCGGATCCTCTGGATGGTGGTGATCAGCGTGCTGATGGCCATCTTCTTTACCTATGGCAAATACCTGCTGGAATTCTGGCACCATGCTGCGCGTATCAGGCAATGGCAGGCAGATCCTTCCATCCGCAGTATCCGCAGCATGCCCCTGGGGCCTATTGCGGCGCCCGATTACATGCGGAATTTTGTCTGGTTCAATTTCCTGATCATCATCATCGGTTTTGCCTACCAGCTGCTGCTGCTCTGGTTTGGACAGGAAAAGATCCATAAAGAACTGGAGAATCAGAAACTGGAGGCCGAGCTATCCTTCCTGCGTATGCAGATCAACCCGCATTTCCTGTTCAACGCCCTCAACAATATCTATAGCCTGGCAGTCATTGAAAAAAGCACCAAGACCAGCGATGGTATCATGAAGCTCTCGGAGATGATCCGTTACATGCTGTACGAAAAAGAGGATGCCCAGAACCGGGTGCTGCTGGACAAAGAGATTGACCATATCAACAACTATATTGAACTCCAGAAAATGCGGCATGACGGCAGCATTTATATTCATTTCAGTATTGAGGGAGAAACCATTACTAAGCGGATCCCCCCGCTCCTGCTGTTCCCGCTGATTGAGAACGCCATCAAACATGGTATCCTTCAGGATCCCCAGTGCGCCGTAAGCATATACCTGAAGGTGACCGATGATGAACTGAACTTTTCGGTCTATAATTGCAAGAACAGTTTCCTGAAAGACCAGGCCGGCGGCATTGGCCTGGTCAACGTGCGCAAGCGGCTGGCCCTGCTGTATCCGAAGAGCAATAAAGTGAAACTGGATATACAGGAAACCGGTGATGCATTTACTGTCCACCTACATTTACCACTATGAACGGAATCAACGAATCCCATACGCTCAGCTGCCTGGTGATTGATGACGAGCCCCTGGCCATTAAACTGCTGGAAGACCATATCAGCCGGGTACCCTTCCTGAAACTGCAGGGCACCCATTCCAACCCGCTGGATGCGCTGCTGGCCTTTAACCAGCAGCCGGCCGACCTGATATTCCTGGATATCCAGATGCCCCAGCTCAATGGCGTACAGTTCATGCAGCTCCTGCAGAACCGCGCCCAGGTGATCATTATCTCCGCCCACCAGGAATATGCCATTGAGGGCTTTGAGCACAATGTGGTGGACTACCTGCTGAAACCCGTTTCTTTTGAACGTTTCCTGCGGGCCGTGGAGAAAGCTTTCCGGCAGCGGTTCCCTTCGGCCGGCACGCCCGTGCCTGCCACGCCTGAGGCCTACCCGGTGACCGGCGGTTATATATTCATCAAAGTGGAGACCAAGATGGTCAGGGTGGAGCTGGATGATATCCTCTACGTGGAAGGGCTGAAGAACTACCTGTCCATTTATACCCGCACCCAGCGGATCATCACTTTGCAGGCCATGAAGCAGCTGGAAGAGGCGCTGCCTGCCAACCGCTTCATCCGGGTCCATAAATCCTATATTGTGGCGCTGGACAAGATCAATACCATCGAGCGCCAGGAGATCATGATCGGCGATAAAATAATTCCCATTGGTAGTACCTATGCCGACAATTTTTTCAAAATGCTGAACCGGTTTAAGGCCTGATGCGCGAGTTACGGTAAAATTCAATATGTTTACATCCTGCTCATCAACGGATTGCCATTAAACCTCAACTTTTATGATCTTAAATGGCACGGAGCGCGTGGCAAAGGACCCTTTACATATTGAAGAGCCCGGGAATGCCCGGGAGGACAATGCCCTGCTGGAGCGGCTGGCAGCCGGGGATATTGCCGCCTTTAAAGCCCTGTTCAGACGTTACCAACCCGTTCTCCAACGTTATCTGCATCCTTTCAAATCAGTAGAAGATCCGGAAGAGATCATCCAGGATATCTTTCTTAAACTATGGATCAAACGGGAATCACTCCGGGCTGTGCGTTCCTTTGAACAATATCTATTCCGAATGGCGCGCAACCGCGTGCTGGACCTCCACAAGAGTCATAAGGCCCGCTCCCGCCGCGAAACAGCACAGGCAGCCAATCCCGCCATTACCGGGGCCGCCCAGGAACTGGAATACAAAGAATTTTACCGCTATGCATTGCAGGCCATCGCCCGCCTGCCGGAAAGGCAACGGCAGATCTATGAGCTGAATGTTTTCCAGGACCTGTCCCTGGATGAGATAGCAGCGCAACTGGGCCTGTCCAAATCAGTGGTCATTAAACAGCTCTACCTGGCCAACCGGACCGTCCGCAGTGAAATGGGCCGCTATGGCAATTTTATGCTGATGACCCTGCTGGCTTTTTAAGCGGCGGATCTTTTTTTCATTTTCCCATCCATGATCTTTTCACGGCGTCGTCTTATAGGTAATCACGCTATATGAACTATCCCGAATTACTGCCCCGCTTTGCCGCAGGCACTGCCACCGATGCGGAAAGAACGGCATTCAACCAATGGCTGGAGACCCTGCCGCCCGCTGAACTGCAGCAGGTGCTGGCCTATTATGAACGCTGCTTATCGGCGCAGGAAACTTTTGACACGCATGATCAGCCCATGCTGGACCGGCTGCTGTTATCCATCCGGGAACAGGAGTCTGGCGGGACCGGCAGGCTCCATGTATTGCAACCCCTGGCCTGGGTAAAATATGCTGCGGCCATCGTATTGCTGGCGGGTGCAGCTGTTTTTTTCTGGGTGAGAACCAATAAGGTCCCTCTACCGGGCGATGGCGCTGCCAATACCAGCCCCGCAACGCCGGCCGATGTGGCGCCGGGAAAGGACGGGGCCATCCTTACCCTGGCCGATGGCCGGGTGATTGTCCTCGACAGCCTGGGCAACGGCACTATTGCGCGGGAAGGCAATATGCAGGTAGTGCTGCAGAACGGACAGCTGACCTATAACGCACATGAACAGTTGCTATCCGGAAGTCCTGAACTGTACAATACCATGCAGACCCCGCGTGGCCGGCAGTTCCAGCTGGTCCTGCCGGATGGCACCAGGGTATGGCTCAATGCAGTATCCTCCATCCGCTATCCTGTGGCTTTTACAGGCAGCAAACGGGAAGTGACCATTACCGGCGAAGCCTACCTGGAAGTGGCGCCCGACGCTGATAAAGAATTTGTAGTGCATACCAGCGGCATCAGCTCCCTGGTGCAGGCCCGGGGCCTGAATGTAAACGCCTATGAAGATGAGGCCGCCACCCGCATTACCCTGGTCGAGGGCAAAGCCTATGTAGGCGTACAAGACGAATCGCGCAGCAGGAGCGTTGCCGCAAGCCTCCTGCCCGGCCAGCAGGCCTCCTTTGTGGCCGGCAAAGCTGAACCCGTTATCAGCCCGGTGAACCTGGAGCAGGTAGTAGCCTGGAAAAACGGCGTTTTCAATTTTGAACACTCAGACCTGCCGGCAGCCATGCGGCAGATAGCCCGCTGGTATGATGTGGAAGTGGTGTATGCCGGGGATATTCCCCATGTGGAGTTTGGCGGTAAGATACAGCGCAGCCTGAGCCTCTCGCAGATCATCAAGAACCTGGGTGATAACGAACTGAAGTTTACCATTAAAGGCCGTCAACTGATAGTGCATCCCTGACCATCAGTGATTGGTTCGTACCCTATATAAAAAAAGAACTGCTCCTGGCTGGAGACCGGAGCAGTTCAGCAAGTCTGAGTTAAGTTTTAAAGGACTGCCTGCGCGGTCAGCTGCTGTGGCTTGAAACAGAGTAGCTGTGCAAAGACGTCCGAGCCTGATAGACTGTTTTTTATTGTTAACCCAAAACTAACCCTCTTTTGTTTGCGCTTGCGCAGGCGAAAGAGGCACTGCAAAAGTATGCAATTAATCATTGCTGAAGCCCGGCTCTTTGCCGGCGCATTTTGTAATCAAACTGCTGTTGTACAACGGGAAGACCTAACCAACTACCGGGTACGATCACGCCATTGGTTCGTCACTCAAACGATGCGTGTTATGAGACTGACTGCTATCCTGCTATTTGTTTTTTGCCTGCATGTGGCGGCAAAAAGCACGGCACAAACTGTGACCTTCTCCGGGAGGGGGGTATCGCTGGAAAAAGTTTTCGGCGAGATCGAAAGACAAACCGGTTATTTCGTGGTCTGGAAATACAACCAGATCCGAAAAAGCATACCGGTTACCATTTCGGTCAACAATATGCCCGTCAATCATTTCCTGGAGGAAGTGTTCCGGGAACAGCCCCTGGATTTTTCCATCGAGAACCAGACCATTTTTATCCGCCAGAAAGCAGCTGCTCCTGCTTTGGCGCCGCCCCTTGCGCCGGAGGAACCGGCTCCCATCCGCATCCAGGGAAGGGTAACGGATGAAGAAGGCAAACCGCTGGCCGGTGTATCTGTGCAGGTCAAAGGCCGCAGCACCGGCGGCACCTATGGCGCCAGCACCAATGCCAACGGGCAGTTTTCCATTGCTATAGAACCAGGAGAAGTGATCCAGTTCTCCTATATCGGTTTCAAGCCCATGCAGGTGCAGGTCCGCGATCCAAACCGCACCCAACTCAATATCACTATGATCAAGACCGTCATTGAAATGACGGATGTAGTGGTGAGCGGTTTCCAGGACCGGAAGAAATCAGTCAGCATCGGCTCCGTAGCGGTAGCTACCGCCAAAGACCTGGAGAATACCGGGATCACTACGTTCGACAAAGCGCTGGCCGGTCGCATGCCCGGCGTGTATATCCGCAGTACTTCCGGCAGGCCCGGAGAAACCGGGCAGATCATCATCCGGGGTATCAATACCCTGACCGGCAATGTGGAGCCGCTCTATGTACTGGATGGTATGCCGCTGCAATCTGGCGAAGTATCCGGCGGTATGAATTCCCTGATCACTAATGGCATTGGCAATATCCCGCCGGAGAATATTGAAAGCATCACCATTCTTAAAGATGCCACTGCCGCTTCCATCTATGGCTCCCGCGCCGCCAACGGCGTAATTGTGATCACCACCAAGAATGGTAAGATCGGGAATGACTATATCAACTACAGTGGCAAGTTTGGCGTCACCATGCGTCCGGAGAATACGTTCAGTTTCATGAACGCCAAAGAGAAAGTTGCTTTTGAAAGAAGTATCCGCGAAGATTACTGGCCTCCCTATGAACAGGGCGGCAGGGTGATCCAGCTGCTGAACCTGGCCGATAAAGGCGCTATTACCCATGAGGAAGCCGAAGCAAGGATTGCGCAACTGGAACAGACCAATACGGACTGGATCAAAGAGCTGTACCGGATCGGCAAGAGCCAGTCGCACAATATCAGTTTCAGTGGCGGCAATACCAAGACCACCTACTTTGCCTCCCTGAACTTCCAGGATATGCAGGGCAGCCTGATAGAAAACAAGTTCCAGACCGGCGGCATCAATATGAAGCTCTCCCGCTTTGTGACCGATAAGCTGCTGTTCCGCTTCAACCTGTACACTACCATGAAGAAAAACGTGGAAGGACAGGCGGGTATGGATCCTTTTAAATATGCCGTGTTTGCCAATCCCTATGAGAAGCCCTACAACGAAGACGGCTCCTATGCCTGGGACAATACCTACCGGCCCATCCCCTATTCCATCGGTAATTTCTCCGATCTCTATTATTCCACTTTCAATATTGTCCGCGAGCTGCGGGATAACCGGAAGACCAATATCTACGGCAATATCCGGGGGCAGTTCACGGTGGAATATGATTTCCTGCGCTTCTTCAAATACACCGGTAATGTAGTAGCATCCTATACTTCAGTGCATGATAAGGAAGAAGCGGCCGAAGGCACTTATCGTTCTTATCTCAACAACTGGCTGCTGCGTTCTTCCATGAACAGCTCTATCCTGCCGGAACATAACCGGGGATATTTGCTGGAAAGTACCGGTCGCACGTTTGACTATACCATCCGGAATACCCTGGAGTTCAACAACACTTTTGGCAAAGACCATTTTGTACAGGCTTTCTTCGCCAATGAATTCGGGGCTGTAAAAAATGATCAGTTCAACCATTTCAATCCCATCTATCTCCAGGACTATGCCATTGCCGGTTATCCCAGCTGGGACCTGGTGCCGGACACGCGTTTCCTGAACCTGGACCTTACAAAGCTGGGCGGCTCTTCCACCAGGGAGAACCGCAGCGCTTCCTTTATCGGCTCTATGGCCTATGCGTTCGACAACCGCTATGTGTTCAACGGCAACATACGCTATGATGGCGTGGACATCATTGGCAGCGATAACCAGTTCTCCCCGCTCTGGAGCGCCGGTGTACGCTGGAATGCACACAATGAAGCTTTCCTGAAAAATAGGGAGTCCATCCTGAGCAGGCTGGTGCTGTCCGTAGGGCATGGTTACCGCGGCAGTATCAACCGCAGCGTGCTGCCTTTCCATACCTATACCATTGGTTCGGCAGTATATGCCAATATCCCCATTGCCACGGGCTTTGATTATGGCAATCCTGTTATTAAATGGGAGAAGAAAAAAGAAACCAACCTGGGCCTGGAACTCTCCCTGTTCAAAGGCAGGTTCAATACAGAGCTGCGTTACTTCAATGAAGAAGTGACGGACCTGCTGGACAATACCAGAACACCGCCTTCTGTTGGCCGCACTTCTGCTACTATCAACGTGGGCAACCTGACCAACAGGGGTTATGAGATCAGTGTGCGCGTGGAAGTGGTGAAGAACAAGAACTGGCTCTGGGAAGTCAGCGGCAACTTCACCAACGTGGTCAACAAGCTCACCAATGTATTTGAGAAAGATGTTCCCACCCTTGCCAATATCTATACCCAGAACATACAGGACTACCCGGTCAACAGCTGGTTCGGGTATAAGTTCTCCCATGTGGATCCGGAGACCGGCAGCCTGATTGTCAAGGCACAGAAAAAGAATGATAAAGTGGTGAACGGTAAAACGGAGACCACCTATGAAGATGCGCTGGTGAACCTGAGCAATATCAGCGTGGCCAACCTGACGGCGGGCTATCGTCCCTACTACCTGGGGCATAATGATCCGGAAAGTTATGGCGGTTTCAATACCCGGCTAACCTACAAAGCTTTTGAGCTGACGGCCAGTTTTGTGTATGCAGAGGGCAGCCAGATCCTGAGTTTCCTGGACAGACGAGAAGGGCCCAGTGGCGTTACCAACGAGGTAACGGCCAGCAGGACCAACCGGTTAAAAGATAACCTGTACCGCTGGCGTCAGCCGGGTGATATCACCAATATCCCTGTGTACCGCGCCTATGGCACTGCTACGCATACCAGCTACCTGATCTCCACTGATATTGAAAGTGGCGCCTACCTCAAATGCAATGAGATGGCTGTTTCCTGGCGTGCGCCGAGGCAGCTGCTGGGTAGGTCGGCCTTCAAAACGGTGAAGGCTACCCTGGTGGCCATGAATGTATTCACGCTGAGTGAATACAGCGGTACGGATGCGGAGACCAAGACCACCTTCGGTTATCCCAATACCCGGAACTATACGCTTTCCCTTACTGTAGGATTCTAAACTTATGGCAATGAAAAATAACTTACTGATACCATCACTGATCATAGCGATCCTGCTGTCCACAGGCTGCAAGAAATACCTTGACCTGCCGGCCAAGAATGAGCGGACAGTGACCACTGTCAATGATATCCGGACCCTGCTGGCCTCCTACCTGAAAGGGGTGGCGGAATTGCGGGTGAAACCTTTGTACGGCAATGTCATGTGCCTCTCGCCCAATGCCGCCAACCTGCTGTTTGAAGCTTATTCAGACAATATTGATTTTGAAACAGCGCTGACACAGACCTATCTTCAGCCCAATAACTATCACCTGAAGCTGGAATCCGGTTATGCGAATTTGCTGTTGTGGAATGACCAGACCACGCCGAATACGATCTGGTCGCAGCATTACGAGATCATCGGTTTTCTCAACAGCCTGATAGACCAGATGGAAGAGATCACCGATGCTACTGAGCAGCAGCGGGACCAGCTGCTGGGTGAGCTGCATGCCCACCGCGCCTATTATTTCCTCAAGCTGCTGCAATACTTTGGTCCCTATCATAAAGCGGACCAGGGCATTCCTGTATACCTGCATACCGGCCAGGGCGTGCTGGGCATCACCATGGCCCGCAAGACGCATGCAGAAGTATACCAGGTGATCCTGGACGATCTCAACAAATCGCTGACCATGATCAACCGGACAGCGCCGTTGGTAGGGTTCAATGTTTTTTACGATGCCCGCCGCCTGCATCACCTGGCGGCACAGGTATACTGGTTCAAGGCGGAGTCACCGGCCAAAGAGGCAGGCGACTATGAGCAGTTGCTCACGCATGCTGCTGCTGCTGCGGAAGGCACAGCCGCTTCCATCCCGCAAACGGCAACTGATATGATCAATGCCTATGGCGGCAGGAACCCGGCTTACCCGGGCTTATGCCAGGAAAACAATTCACAGGGGGCTGTCAGTCCGCTTTTTGGTTCCTGCTATCAGTACCTCAGCCCCGGCACCTATGGACCGGAAGACATCCCGCTTTCCGCAGCATTTGCCGGGCTGTTCACTCCCGGCGATGTGCGGATCAGCGCTATCTTCAATATGACTGCCAGTCGCGCCGGCGGTAAAGTAGGCGTTGAAGGCAAGACCCTCAACTGGGCCTGGCCATCCGATGGCACTACCAGCGGCAGTATCAAGCGCGGCAATATCTGCGTTTTCAAACCCGAAGAAGCCTGGCTGTTCCTGGCGGAAGCCCAGTACCGGCTCAATAAACCCGGCGATGCCATCGCCACCCTCAATACCTTCAAAGGCCTGCGTAATGCCGGCACCGCCGATGGTCTGTCCGGTGATGCGCTGCTGCAGGAGATCATCAATGAGAGAAGAAAGGAATTCTTTGGCGATACGGACAAGCGCTGGCTGGACCTGAAGCGCTACAGGCCCGGGACCATCACGCGGACGCTGACCTTCTTCCAGAAAGAATACCAGCTCAGCGTAGGGCCGGATGATTACCGCTACGCGCTGCAGATCCCCTTGTCGGAACTGGCCGAGAACCCGGCCATGGTGCCCAATGACGGCTGGATCCCCATTGAATACTAAACCTGCTTCACTACTCCAAACAAATGATATGAACAGACTATTGAGTGTGCCGGCCCTTGTGATTGGTTTGCTTTTCACAGCCTGTGAAAAGAAGGGCTTTGATTATAAAATGTACCAGGCTACCCTGGAAGATATAGACAGCGTATATTTTTCCGCCACCGATAAAATGCTGATCGCCGATGGACAGGCGCGGCTGGACTTTATTGTAGAAGCCTACCGCCACCTGACCCTCTCTACCGGCAAGGATACTTTTGAGCTGGTAGACCTTAAGCAGTTTCCCGAAGGCGTCCTGAAAGTGATAGAAGAAGTCTCGGGCCGGGAAGTGGGCCTCAGCTACTCCAGCACAACTATCCCGGTGGACACGGTGAAATTCCATGCCGAGATCGGTCCGGTCCGTTCCGAAACTAAAAAAGTAGCGCTGCGCGAAAAGCCAGTCCTGCCGCCCAAAGTATACGTGGATGTGATCTTCCATGTCTGGGAGCTGAATCCCACCCATTCTTCCTATGATGTATCCTCTTACCAGAATGTCACCCATGAGCAGCTGGTGGCGGCTGTGCAGTACATGAACGAGCTGATCAACAATAAATGGAGCCATAGTCCCAACGGCACTTCGGCCAATGTGGAATTCCGGCTGGCCGCTAAAAATTACCTGGGTCAAACCCTGGCGCAGCCGGGCTTCAACAAACAGCTGTACAGTGACAATGTAAAAGTGAACCCGCTGGCCACCAGCATCTCCTACACGGATGTGATTGCATATATCAATACCAATAAAGCTACGCTGATCTGGAACCCCAAGGCCTTTCTGAATGTGCAGGTACTGCCGATGGGCACCAACTATGCCACCAGTGCCGGCTATCCGGCCAAACAGCTGGCGCCTGCCACCGGTGAGGAAGCGGTACTGGGCATTCCCACTACGGCCGTGGATGAAAATGATTTCACCGTTGATTATGCCAATACCTGTGTGGGCCTGCCACGTACTATTTTCTTCCCGGGTTTTGAAAGGAAGATAGAAGCTTTTAAATGGATCGGTAATTTCTATGGACTGTACACGCCGCTGTACGGTACATCGGGCAGGCTGCACCATGATTACTGCTATGACACCCGCAAGTTCAATGGTCAGCATCCTTTCAATGCCAGTTATGCTTTTGCCATGAAAGTGGGGATCGACAATGACAAATACGTCACGGACAATGTAATGGACGACAGTCGCTACCCTACCCTGGTCAACTCCATCACTGCCGATCAGGTAGCGCGTATGCGGGCGGTCATGGCAAAATGTCCTGGCCGGATGAATAGTAAAACACAATAAAAACACACTCTATTATTATAAAACATATGAAAAAGACAATCCTCCTCGCTGCAGCCACCCTGTCGGGCATGGTGCTGTCGGCTCAGCAAAAAGACAAATGGCCATTTACCCTGGAAGGGAAAATTGATGATGTGGGCGAACCTGCCAAAGTGATCCTCTCCTACAGCTATGACGGGAAAAGGGTGCAGGATACCACCGAGCTGGCAAAAGGCAGCTTTGCTTTCAAAGGAACGGTCAACAAACCGGGCACAGGGGTGATCTACCTGGTAAAGTCCAGCGACAATCCCCGGATGGGCCTGGCTTTTGGCTATGGTGGTGAAATAGTAGGCCGGGATGGCGTACAGTTCTACCTGGATGAAGGTAAGATCCGCTTCAAGGGCAAGGACCTGAAAACTGCCAGCATTAAGGGTTCTGCTGCGCAGCAGGACTATGCGGGTCTGGTAGCAAAAAAGAAGCCGGTCAACGACCAGCTGAAAGCCATCAATGAAGCCATGGCCCCTTACAGCAAGGACAAGCAGTCTGCTGAATATAAGGCCCTGATGGATTCCCTGCAGTCCGTGATGAAGCTGACCAGGCCAATTGATGCGGCTTTTATCAAAACACATCCCAAATCCTGGGTGAGCTATAACCTGATAACGCAGCGCAGTATCATCAATGATCCCCAGGCAGTGCAGGAACAATACAATGCCCTGGATGCAACATTGAAAGGCACGGCTGACGCCAGGGCTTTTGAAGACAGGCTGGCCGCTGCTTTCAAAACAGCTGTGGGCGCTGTGGCGCCGGACTTTGTGCAGGACGATACTGAAGGAAAGGAATTGAAATTATCTTCCCTGCGCGGTAAATATGTGCTGATCGATTTCTGGGCCAGCTGGTGCGGACCCTGCCGGGCGGAGAATCCCAACGTGGTAAAGGCTTATGAAAAATACAAGGACAAGAACTTCGAGATCCTGGCTGTTTCCCTGGACAAGACCAAGGATCCCTGGCTCAAAGCCATCAAGGACGACGGACTGCCCTGGCTGCATGTCAGCGATCTGAAAGGCTGGGAAAATGAAGTGGCCAAACAATATTATGTACGGGCGGTACCGCAGAATTTCCTGCTGGATCCCAATGGCGTGATCATTGCTGCCAACCTGCGTGGCAAAGAGCTGGAGGAAAAATTAGCAGCGGTACTGCACTGATCATTTTAAAACAGTAATTTAAGCGCATGAAAAAACAACTGCTTCTACCTGCCCTTCTCCTGTCGGCTCCCTGCTGGGCCCAGCAACCGGCTTCCGCGCAGGATAAGCATACTAAAACTGTGGTGATCCGCGGTCAGTTCACCGGTGACACCAAAGGGTACAATAAAGTGTATGTTTATGGCACTAATGTAAAATCGGATTCCGCCGTCATGACAAACGGGCTGTTCACTTTTACTATGCCTTTTGAAAAGCCCTTTACACCGGCCTTCTATACTGAGTATGACACAAGGGTCAACCGGATGTATTCTCCTTATGTGGTGCTGGTGGATCAGCCGGGCACGGTAACCCTCAGCAAGGGAGACATCAGCAAAGGCATGCACAGCATGGTATTGTCAGGACTTCCTTCGGCAGTAAGTTTTGAAAACTTCCGCAAGCAGCAGCAGGACGTCCGCCAGTCCGTCACTACTACCCTCACTGAAAAATACGGGAAGGATTTTTACCAGGACAGCAATCCCCAGGCAGCAGCAGCGAAGAAGGAAATGGATGAATTGCTGAAGGCTAAAATGGCCAGCCTGCTGCAGGATTTTGTAAGCAAAAATCCTGATTCCTATGCCGCCGCATGGGTATTAAGTGGTGCAGGTCGCAGCCTTGACATAGCTACGCTGGAATCTATCCACAGCCGTTTGTCCGACAGGATGAAAGCTACGGATGAGGCCCGTAATGTGGTGGATTATATCAACGGCGTAAAGAATTCCACCATTGGCTCGGCTGTGGCGGATTTCACACTGAATACACCTGATGAAAAGCCTGTGGTCTTCAGTCAGCTCAAAGGGAAATATGTGCTGATCGATTTCTGGGCCAGCTGGTGCGGGCCCTGTAAGCAGTCGTTCCCGCATATGAAGGAAGTGTACAAGAAATACAAGAGTGATCAGTTTGAGATCTATAGCATTTCTATTGACAAGGACAAGAATGCCTGGCTGAAAGGTGTTGAAGAGCAGCAGCTGCCCTGGCTGTCAACGCTGGATACCAAAAATGTATCCCAGCGTGGTTTTGCCATTACTGCCGTGCCTACCACCTACCTGGTTGGTCCTGATGGAAAGATCCTGATGAAAGAAGTAGGTTTTGAACCAGATGGCAGCAGCCCGATAGAGAAAAAGCTGGAAGAACTTTTTGGGAAGAAATAAGGATCGTTGCTATTACTTATAATTACTAAGGCTGTTGCCCCGTCAGATATTGACGGGGCAACGGCGTTTATTACCTGGCGGTATACCAGGAGAAAGCGTAATAGAAATAAACAGTACTTGATAAAGAGGGTGAATTACGTTTCCGGGTGAGAAAGGTCCGGCGGTTATAGTCTGCCGCTTGCAGTAAACCTGCTCTTTTGTTCGATCCAAAATGTATTGTTTTGGGAATTAACCAGCTATGATAAAAATGTGTTTTATGGATAAAAAGTGAGAATTATGGAGAATTACAGTGAAGAAATCTGCTAAGCAAAAATTTAAGAGAGATCTGGAGTTAAGAAATTAGTGGCCATAATTTTATTGATAATCATATTGTTGTGGGGTGTCTTTTAAAAATATTGCCTGATGCCAGGTATTTTGTTGAATAAATGATTGGGGGTGGTGCAAAAATATGGAGAATCATATAGGAAATATGGAGAATTACGGGCAGTGCTGCGCGGTAATCCGAGCCAATAGAAACTTGTGTTCACATTAGGTGGTAATTTCAGCAATGGACTCAGTCGGCGGGTTTAGTATCTGTAGTATATTAATCACATTGGTAAGCAGTCCAGGTCCTGATAGCTCATCCAACGGTGCCTTTAGTTTGTAGCGTGTCCCTTTTCCTCTGCCTTTCGAAATAAGAATTCCGTCTTCTTGTAGTTTGACCAGCAGGTATTTGATCTGGTTACGGTTTAGCGACGCAGATAAAGCAGATTCAAGGTCTCCAACCTTCAGGCCGTCTTTTATGAATATTGGCAGTAATACTTCCAGTTCAGTTACCAGGTATCGGTTTGCGATCCGGTTGTCGGTGATCAGTGAAGAATATTCGCTGGATAAACTGACCCGATTGGAATTGGTTGATCGTTGAGTTAACTGCTGTGCTTCCAGTTTTCTCAGTATTTCCGGCTTTATCCGAGCAAAATGACCTTCTTTGATCCGATATAGCGCCATGATCTCATGAACTCCCAGTTTTTCTGAGTCGGGCCGGCTTTTCTGTACATTGAATATAAATGCGGAGAACGCCTGGTCGTCGATTATGCCATTGAGTTTTAGCGCTACCTGAAAAATAGTTGAATCTTCATAATCGGGTTCTTTCTTACCTTCCGCGATTGTAATAGAGTAGATCTTATCTATCCCCTGGCCTGAGCGTTCAACCAGGCCTGTCTTCTCCATAATCTCTGCCATCAGGCGGCTGCGCGGTGTGGAGGAACTATTGATCAGGTTCTCTTTATCTACACCTTTTGGAAATCCGCCTGGATTGGTAACTGTGATCCGTTGAGGATACTGATGAATGACTACTTCACTGGTCATAGAATAGTCCCGATGCGTGATCGCATTGAGAATTGCTTCTCGGATAACTGTTTCATTGAAAGTCTGGGTGGAGTAGATATAGGCATTCTGGGGCAACTGTTTCACCGCATTCTTATTGTTGATCAGTTGCCAGATACGGTCAATGGCAATAAATAGCGGATCACATACTTCCTCCCGGAAATCATAATGTATCTGGTAATCATGGTAACGGAATTCCCAGATAATTCTCGCTTGTGGTAAACAATGTTTAATAGTTTCCCGTTTGCCGAGTAAAATCAATGCTGCATAAGTCAGTCCTCCTTTAGTACTTAACCGCAGATCATTTAATATTTGCTCCAAAGGCAGGGTCAGAAAAGCAGGATTTTGTTGTTTTCGGACATAGGCCTTCCGCATTTTTGCAATGGCATCTTCCTGTAAGTCCTGGATAGATAGAAAAGGACAAATCTTAGCAGAAAAGTCAGGCTCCTGCTCCTGCAGGATTTCAAGCATTTCTTCGTCACTCATATTTCTGAGACTTCCGCCTACACGCATTAGCGGCACTCCTTCAAATTTCAATATTTTACCTACCGGACGAGCAGGAATATGAATAATTAATACCCCTTTTTCCTCTTCATACAATTCTTCCATACGTACCCGGATATGCAGGCGATTGTAAATTTCATCAGTCATTTCGCCTGTTTTACCCAGCGCAAAATTGCTTCCTGTTACCCTATGCGGGAAAGTATCAGTCATACCCAGCACTAAGGCGCCGCCTTTTTCATTGGCAAAGGCTACAATGTACCCCAGCAGGCATTTGCGTCGTTTCTCCTGGTCGGTATGGCTGCCTCCGGCGAAATCGAAATTCTTTCTGGCTTCTTTAAATTCCACTTTATCTTCTGATTCCCGCATATGCATCAAAGTTGCAATCGTCATAAACTATGAATTTATTTTTGCAATGAGCAAAAATAGGGAGCTGGCACAAAACTGCATCAGTTTGCGTTCTTTTTACTCAATAAAAATGTACCCAAAAAATTAATTTCGGCTTTGCATACCATTTATACCGGGAAATAAACATCAAAGCGGGCGCCTTGTCCGGGTGTGCTGCTGGCGTTGATGATGCCGGCGTGGTTCTCTACAATCTTCTTGACAATGGCCAGGCCGATGCCGGTGCCCTGGTACTGTTCCCGCCCGTGCAGGCGCTGGAACACTTCAAAAATGCGGTCTTTGTATTGGGGGTCAAAGCCGATGCCGTTATCGCTGATTTGCAGGTGGCAGTAGATCTTATCCGGCGCCAGGAAGGCGGGCATGCTGCTGCCCCGGATAACCTGGCCCCGGATGCTGATGAGGGGCGGCGTACCGGGCAGGGCAAATTTCAGGGAATTGCTGATCAGGTTCTGCAATAATTGCCGGAACTGGAAAGGAATGAGGTGTGCTTTGGCGCTGACCTGGATACTGACTGTGGCTCCTTTCTCTTCTATCCGTTCCTTCATTTCCTGCTTCACTTCAGCGGCCAGGCCGGCCAGGTCTGTCAGTTCAAAAATACCTTCATTGTTATTGGTGCGGGAATAGGTCAGCAGGTCTTCTATGAGCGCCTGCATACGGCCGGCGGCTTTCTGGATACGGACAAAATGGTCCTTGCCTTTTTCTGTCAGCTGGCCCATTTCTTTTTCCATGATCCAGCTGGCAAAGGTCTGGATCTTGCGCAGGGGTTCCTGGAGATCATGGCTGGATACATAGGCGAAGCTCTTTAGTTCGGCATTGCTTTTATTGAGGGCTATATTTTTTTCCTCCAGCTCACGGGTACGGTTCTGCACCTGTTTTTCCAGTTCTTCCGTAAAACTTTTCTGGGCCTGAATATCGGTGCTGGTGCCTACCCACATCTGGATCTGGCCGGTGGCGTCTTTCTGGGGCGTGGTGCGGGTCTGCATCCAGTGGTAGGTGCCATCAAAGCGGCGGAGCCGGTGTTCGGCAAAGAACTCTTTGCCGTTGCTGAGACTTTGTTTCCAGAGGAACAGGCTGCTGTCGCGGTCGTCCGGGTGGATGATGGCTTCCCAGCCGCCCTTTCTACCCTGGTGTGGCAGCAGACCGGAATAGCTGATCAGGGCGCTGTTGCGGTAGCTGATAGTTCCATCAGCTTCGGCTGTCCATACCAGTTGGGGCATGGATTCTGCCAGCAGGCGGAATTTCTGCTCGCTTTCCAGCAGTTCCTGCTGCCGGAGCCTTTCTTCGGTGCTGTCGCTCACGGTGCCTATAAGGCGGAGGGGGCGGCGCCGGGCGTCATATAACACCTTGCCCTGCGTGCGGATCCAGCAAATGGACTGGTCGGGCCTGAGCAGTCTTGCCTCATAGCTATATACGCCGGTATCAATGGCTTTATCGAAGGAGGCGTCCACAATACGGTGAAGATCGTCCGGATGCACCTGGGCGCGGAGGTCTGCATGGTCCATCTGTCCTGATTCACTGGCATTCCGGGAAAAGATCTCGGCAAAGCGTTTATCATAGATCACTTTGCGGCTGCTGAGGTCCAGCTCCCAGGTACCCAGGTTGGTGGCTTCTATGGCCAGTCGCCACCGTTCTTCTGCAAACTCCACCTTCTGCCGGGCCTGCACCCTTTCGGTAATATCCTTGATGGTGACCATGAGGCCGGAGATGCTGCCATCGGTCTCACGGAGGGGGGCATAGGTGATATCAATATAAAGGCGGCGCAGGCCGCCGTCCCCTTCCACAAAGACAACGGATTCGGGACTATGATAGGTTTCCCCGCTCTGGTATACCAGTTCCATAAGGCCGGCATATTCCTGGTCTTTGAGTTCCGGGAATACGTCCAGTATCTTTTTCCCCATCACGGCGCTTTCACTGCGTTGCCAGATCTGGGAGAACATGCGGTGATTGGCCATTTCTATTACCAGGTCCTTTCCCCGGAAAATAGCCATGGGGATGGGACTTTGCATGACCAGGTTACGGAACTGGTTCTCGCTTTCTGTCAGCTGGTGTTTGGCGCGCACCTGGTCCGTTACATCGGAGGCCACCACTACCACCCCGCTGATCTCGCCATTCTCTTCGCGGAAGGCCTCGTATACAAAGTTGAAATAGGATAATGCGGTTTTGCCATGGCGGTGCAGGACAACGGGAAATTCAAGGCCGTTACAGGGCTCACCGGTTGTCAGTACCCGGGTCATCAGGGGCTCTACAGCGTCTTTTACTTCGGGCAGCACTGCAAAGAGCGACTTACCCAGTATCTCCGCACCTATTTTGTCAATGATACGCAGGTAGGCTTCATTGGCTACCTGGAAAAGGAACTGCGGGCCGCTGAAAATAGCGATCCCTACAGGGGCCTGCTGGATGATATGGAGAAATTTATCTTTGACTACACTGGTGGTGCTCATAGATCATGGCTGAAGAACAAAATTATCGTAGCTGGTCCTTCCCGGGTTGGTTTGCAGGAAAGTATTGATAGCAGTATGGATCAGTTTTTTCAAGAGGGCAAAGTTGTTAGGTTTGCGGATATAGTGTTGTGCGCCGGAATTATAGAGTGACCGGATAATGACCGGGTCAAAGGAAGTAGAAATGATGATGACCGGCAGGTGTTTGAGCTTATCGTTGCCTTTGATCTCGGTGAGGCATTCAATCCCGTTCTTCCGGGGCATGTTCAGGTCTACAAAAAGTAAATAGGGGGTTTGCTGCGATTCAGCAGTCAGGTAGGTCATTAGTTGTTCTCCATCGGATACTGAAGAGAAGTCGGACAGGATTTCGAGATCTTCCAAGGCTTCCTTGAACAGGTCGCAATCATCCTTATCGTCGTCTGCCAGCAACAGATGAAGCGAAGGCATTCTTTTGCTCAAAAGTCCAAAAATTTAAATGGGTGTGGCCAGAACTATACTGTGGAGGTTTTTTCCATTGGTAAGGGTTAAACCTCAGACTATCATTAATAAAATTCCGTATTTTTTTGCAAACTGTAAAATAAGTTTCGGCTAAAAGGGACCGATTTTACAAAGAAAGGCCGGTTTGTTTAGACAAACCGGCCCAATTGTATGAAAAGTTTAGACTATTCTGTGACGATGATCTTATCGTTCATCCAGTACTGGTAATTTCCCCCGGGGATAGTATGGGAAAATACCTGGAGGAAAGCCATTTTGCCCAACAGGGCGTCGGCCGGAATGGAAAAGGTCATGGATGTTTCGGTATGGGCTGTAACGTCAATGACCTGCGACTGGGTACCGCCGTCTTCCTTAAAGCCGATAAGGATGGCTTTATTTCCCCGCAGGAAGCGGATATTGGTCCCGTTGACGGTAAACTCAGTTCCTCTTTTAACGGTTATCTCAGCAGGAGGTTCCGGCAGGTCAAGCGTGGAATAACCTATCTGCAGGGTATCCAGTTCAATATTGGAGTATTCAGTCCGCCAGCCGTTCCGGATGCGGATCCTGTACAGATCTGGTGTGATATTATCGGGGATATTGAAAGAGATCTGCGTAGCTGTCACCCGCTGGAAGCTGCTGATGGTAACGGTATCGGCGCCGTCCAGTCGTTCAAACCATACGGTGGTCATCCCGGGATCAGCCACAAACTGGCCATAGATATTGAAGGGATAACCCAGCGTCACGGTATTGGGATTTACATATTGCAGCGGCGCCTGGTTGTAGATCAGCTTCAGCGTAAATACCCGTGTAGTGCCGTCTTCGGCTTTTACGGTGAACCGGGTGCCGGTCTTAAATGGGACCGCAGTTCCTGAAGCAGGTGTAACGGTGGCTTTTTCCGGCAGGCTTATATCCGGGCTGAAGGTTTCCGGGGCGGCTTTATACACTGGCCAGTATACCAGCAGGGAATCTTCTTTGATAGCGGCTTTCAATACAGTATCGGGATGGTATTCATGGATAGCGAAGGACAGCATATGATTATACCCCAGTACAGTGACGGTGTCTCCGGGTATAATATTGTACTTGTCAACATATTCCTTTTTGCAGGAACCGGCGGTCAGTATAGCCAGTAATAAGAGTGCGGAAAAAAAGTTCATTTTGTTTTTAATCAGGCGGAAAGAATTCATGGAGAGTAGCTTTTACTTTGTCTTTGTTAGCAAATAAAACAACATCCGGCCTGTTCCTGCATCAGCAGCAACCGGCTTTCAGTAACCTATAAACAGGTTGGGATAGTGATACATTCCCAGGAGTAGGAGATCTCGGAATCCCATACACCGTTGATCTTCTGTGGATCTATATCTGATACATGGATCCTGTAAGCCTTGTATCCGGCTGCCGGCGTGATGCAGGGGCCGGTTGTTCCGCCGCAATTCTTCCAGATCACAATATCACTGTGGATGGAAGGCGTGGCGCCCGGGAATGCGTAATCATAATAACCAAGTCCATAGCCATAGGTAACCATCCCAAGGTTCAGCGCACCATTGATGCCTATTACGCTGGAAATGGTCCCGGTAGGTGGTCCATATGAGGTAGGCGCATTGGAGTAAGGAGAGGTAGTGGTATTACCGCAGCGCAGGGAAAGCGCAGGCAGGATATTATTACACCAGTTGTCACCGGTAGCCTGGGGAATGGTGGCCATGGCCCAGGTGCCATCCACACGAATAAAGGAGCCAAATTGTCCTTCAAAGGTCAGGATCAGACCATCCTCGCAAAGGGTATCCTTTTGAGGAGTCCACAGATCATACCTGCCTGAATTTGCATCGCTCAGGTTGGCATCAAAATACAGGGAATTAGACCCTGGAGGACAGCAATCACAATCACTCAGCAGCAGGGATTGCTGGCTTTGGCTGGCCTTCTCGGCAGACAGCTCCCCGGCCTGGGCTGTTTTGTCCTGTACCTTTTTATCACAAGCGGTAGCCAGCAGGATCACTGCTGCTATTGTCAGGATGTTAATTTTCATAATAGATAATTTTAGGTTTAATGTTAATGTCCCCATAGGGAGAAATGACAAAATAAAACTGCACTATGAACTGTGCCGGCGCTATGTGCAGCCGGCCGGATGTTGTCTGTTTAAAGGGTCAGCTGAATAGGGTATTGCATGCGTCTGGTGAGCGCGTAGCTCCTCAGTTCCAGGTAGTAGAGGCCCACAGGAATATTATCACCCGCATAGGGCATGATATACCTGATGGTCTCTGATGTGTTGGCGGAGCCGGATTGCAGTTCCGCCAGTTTCATCACTTCCCTGCCCTGATCATCTATCAGGTAGGCGCTGGTAATGGAATAAAGCGGAATGATATTGTCGCCTGTAATGGTAACGCTGCCCCCCGGCCTTGTCCGCATCCGGAATACATATGTTTTGGTGGCGGAGGACAGCTCATCTACCAGCAGTGCCGCCTGCTGTACTATAATTTCTACCTTATAGGTAGTACTGGCGCCATTGGCGGCCGTAACAGTATATTGGGCAGGGGTTTCATAAAATACCGGTATTGGCAGATCAGGGTCCGGGCTGACAGCACTGCCGGCAGGCAGGCTGATCTCCGGCTGGATAACGCCCAGTCCATAATAGGCCGGCAGGTATACCGTGATGGTCTTTGCGCTGTCGTCAATGCTGCTGTAGATGCGTTCTTCTGTTTCCACCAGGTTGGTCACCTGGAAGGCCAGAATCCGGTTGCCGGGCAAGGAACTCAGGGTATCATAGATGGTGTCCGCTTCTTTATTGATCCAGTTATCCACTTCCCTGGTGCAGCTGCCTGCCGCCAGCAGGCCGGCCAATACCAGAAAAAAATAATTCCGTTTGATGTTCAGTTGATTCATGTTGATTGATTCTATATGGGTGATTTATGGCTTCAGTTCAAATCGGGTGCTTCCTTTGGGCACCATCAGGTACTCAAAAGTGAAATAGGGAGCGGGCACGTTCCGCAGCCATTGTTCCGGGCTGAATGCATTCTTATAGATGCTGATCATCCGGATCTTGGCATAATGACCTTTAGCTGTCCGTACTATGATGGTCCTTTCAGGCAGGGCGTAACAGACATGGCTTTTGTTATAACTGCCATCTCCTTTGATGGTGCCACCAAAATCATAGAGGCACCAGCCTAATCCATAACCATAGTTGCCGGCCTCATCCAGGCCAACGCCACCATTGCCTTTTATTTCAGCGTCTGTGGGAATATCAGTCACCTGGTCAAAGTCCTTCGCCAGGATGGTGATACCGCCAATACCGTTGCCGCCGGCGCCATGAGAACTGGGCGTGGCGTCCTTCCCGTTGTTACAACCTATAGAAGAGTTGAAGATGCTGTGGAAGACCAGGTCCCAATGGCTCGACTTCTGGTATAACTTAGGTACAGACTCCTTGCGTTCCAGGCTGAAATACATAGCGGAGCGGATGCCGTCAGGCGCACCGTCATAGGCCGTATCGCCGGCAAAATTCTCTACCCGCTGCAGCTTATAGAACAGGCCTGTATTGACTGCCGTATCTCCCGGAGGTGGTTCGTTAACGTCCCGGGTGGCTGTATCTTTTGTACAGGAATAGCATAAGGCCAGCACCAGCAATACCATGCAGGCGCCATAGGACCGGCAGGTACCGGTATGGTTTGTTGTTTTCATTTGCTTGATTTGACAGATAGGGCAACCTGTAACCTTAACCGGATATTCTTTCACGGGTCTGCTGCGGGGTGCAGCTTCCGGGAAGCATAGGCCGGTAAACTGTGCGCCGCCAGAAGAGGGTCAGCCGGGCGGCATTGTTTGGCAAAGATAACACAGTCTGTCGGTAACGGGTATCTGCAATGGAAATCGCTGCAAATGTTGGAAAGTAAAACGACCAGTAACGGAGAAAAAATATACCATTAAAGGAAAAACCCGGTCAAACGATTGACTGGCAATAGTTTGACCGGAGCCGTTATATTTTACCGGTTTTACGGTCTTGATCTGTGACAATAAATTATAAGATATATATCCTTCTGTATACAGGATTTGAAGAATAAATGCTATTAAGGTTATATGTAACCGTAAGTTTTTCCTGGTTACAATTTCCCTTATACCCTGCCTGTCCGGGCAGTTTATTGTTGGCCGGTCTGTCAGTGTCCCCGTTGCCGGAGGAACCGGACAAAAGCAGCACCGTCCCCATTGAACAGGTCAAAGTCTGTTATTACAGATCCTATATGCAGGCTGTCTTCCTTTTGCCAGAAATGCGCGCCCTGCCGGGCCCAGGCCTCCGGTATCCTGGGACGCAGCCTGCTGGAATAATCGGCTACCCATAAAGGATACCGGGCAAAGACGGGCAGCTGCAGGTAGGTATTGGCAAAATAGCGGCTGGTATAGAGAATGGGCCGGCAACCGGTTTCTCTTTCCACCAACTGCAAAAAACGCAGCAGCCGCTCCTGGAGGCTGTCGGCCGAGACGGTATGGTGCAGGCTGCCGTCCTCAATATCCAGTACGGGTGGCATATCGGTAGCGTTCAGCCGGCCAATGACCTGTAAAAAATGAAGGGCCTGCACTTCGGGGGCATCAGTACTCCTGTAAAAATGGTAAGCGCCGCGGACCAGTCCCATGGCTGGTAATCGTTTCCAGTTGTGGTGGAACTCCGGATCTATATAAGTGCTTCCTTCGGTGGCTTTACAGATCACGAAGCTGAGCTGGTGCTGCCCATGCAGTCCGGACAGGAGCTCGCCCTGGTATTTGGAAATATCCAGTCCGTGGATCCGTGTCAATGGTTCAAATTTAAGCAGCAGGCTGTCCTGTTTTGGCTGCACGGTTGTTCCCCGCTTCCCAGCCGTTGTGTCCGCAGCCGGTTGGCGGATTGTAGCCGGCAATGGCCTGGCGGTTATTACCTGGTCCCGATGGTTGTGGAGGTACAGGGCCCCTGCCAGCAGCAGGGCCAGGCAACCTCCGGCTATGGCCCATCGCCCCCACCCTTTTCTATGTTGCTGTTGGGAAACCAGACCTGGTGTCCACCTGTCAATAGGCAAAAGGGCCCGCTGCCCTGATCTGCTCTTACCTGCTGTAGCAGTGACAGCCGTCCATGTCCCGGATGCAGCCATTCCCGGAGCTACCGGTGAACCTGCAGCTGCCAGCTTCCGGCTTAGCCTTGCTGCTGTTTTCCAGGACTGGTTATAGGATTGCCAGTACTGCAATAAGGTATTGTCCAGCCTGTTGATGGTAGCTGCTGCAAACTGACAGCGCAGGGCTTTTTCATTGGTCCGGCTGCTGAATGGATTGCCGGGCTGTGTTTTGTTCAGGGTGATGATCTTTTCTACTATCTCCTGCTGCAATTGTTCCATTTCCTTGCCTGCACCGTTGCGCAGCCACTGATCAAATAATTGCAGGAAAGCGCGTACCCATTCTACGGCATCCTGGTTGAGGTTTTTGCCTTTGACAAATTCCCGCAGTTCATCATACAGGTGGATAAGGTCCTGGATATTGCTAAAAAATAATTTCCGTTGTGTGGTATAGTCGTCCCAGTCCTTACTAATCAGGTCGCGGATAGCCTGCTCCCTTTGCTGCAGCTGGTACAGCAGCCTTGTCAGCGCACTGATCACGTATGGGGCGCCGGGAAGCGACAGCAGTGGGGCATATTGCTGCAGCCAGCCGGCGGGGTGAATACCGGCCAGCAGCTGCCGGCCATTGTCCAGTAAAGGACTGCCGGTAAAACCGGCGCCATATCCCGGCGAGTAGCTTTGTTGCAGGCTTACCGATTGCCGGTAACATTGTTCACAATCCTGGCCCAGCAACTGCAGCTGCTGCGCCCATTGCTGCAGGATAGCTGCCTGGCGGCGGGCCTGGGACCTTTGTTTCAGCCAGCGTCCGGTCAGCAGCACTGCGGCCAGGAAAAGGGGCAGCAGGCCCATTATCAGGAGAAGGGAATGGTTCATGCGTTGGTAGGTTTAGGCGGGTAATATTTGTCGATCCAGGCTTGCAGCAATTGCTGACGGGATACCGTTTTCAGGAAAAAGCGGATAGGCATACCTGTACTGTCGTCCTGGTTAATCACTGTCAGGTAATTCTCAAAAGCCTCCATCATAGAGTTGACATCCAGCACCTGGTTGGAGCCATGGTCAATATTGCCCAGTTCCTGCAATATGCTGCGGATATTGGTGGATTGCCATTCCAGCAGCTGGTTCCCGGCCCTGGCTGTTTCAGCGCCGGTATTAACGGATTCAGTGGAACCTGAAGGATTCAGCCTGCTCAGCATGCCTTCCAGTTCGCCTGCATCTGGCTTTGCCAGGCTGCGGACGCCGGCTTTGAGCTGGCTGCTGGCAATGGATGGGATAGCCCCCATGACCACCAGGCTTACATGCGAACTGATGCTTTGGGTGCTGAGGAACTGTTTTACTTCCTGCATGACGGAATTATTGATACCAAAACCGCCCGCTGCATTTTCCAGCCAGCCGCCAACGCGCAGGCGTTCCTGCAACTGCAGGGCCTGTTCCTCGGTGGGGCCGCTATCCGTCAGGTCTTTTTGCAGCAGGTGGACCATGCCCACAAATGCAGAGCCATAGACCACGCCTGATAAAATACTGAGCTGTGCTTCGGCGCCGGCAGTAGCCGTTTTGCCGGACTGTTCCTTCATGGCTTCGGGATCATGGATGGGGAAAGCATCCTGCGGAAAGAGCCGGTTCCAGGTGGCCATGGATTTGTCGGTATCCAGCAGGCAGGGTTCCAGCATTGCCACCTGCCGGTGGGTACAGCTGGCGGTAATAATGAGGGTGCCGGATACCTGGTGGTTCTGCCGCTGGCGGCTGAGCTGGGCGGTGGCGGTAGTAGCCACTTCGCCGGATCGGGCGCCAAGGTTGGCGGTGGATTCTCGGATGTATTTTTCAATGCTGGACATGGTATCGTCCTCCTGGTTACTGCCGAAAGAAAAATACTGGACATCCAGTTTCAGGGATTCCGCAGCAAGCGGAAGCCGGGTGATCTTACTGCCGGAAAAGTCTACAGGACTTTCCAGCGGATCTCCCGGCTCCAGCTCATAGAGCTGCGTTCTCAGCTGCTGGATACCGGTCTCTCCGGCCATGGCGGTGTTCATGAAGCCGGTGGCGGCGGCCGTGATCTCGGTGTCCAGCTCGCTGATCTTTGCTTTCAGGTCGGTCACCTCCACATTGAGATCCGTGAGTTCGTTGATGGTCATGGCCAGACTGCGTTTCATCTGGATCAGCGAGTTCATTTTTTCCCTGGCGGCATCCGTTTTTGCCTGGAAGCCGGCGCTTTGCTGTAGCAATTGGAGGACGCGGCTGTCGGCTATATTACCGAGTACCAGCGAGGGATGGTCGTATGGAATGGATGATGACACTGGAAGCAGATTTAAAGGATGAGTGTTATTTGTTTAGAGTGGCAGCGGATCCACCACGCGTACGGCGCCGGCGCCTTTCTGCCAGAGTGTGGCAGCAGCCACTGTTCCGGCATTGGGTGTGGTAACGCTGCCGGCTACCGGCACTACCTGGGTATGGGCCAGCGCAGCACCGCTGCTGGCGGTGTACAGTTTGTTGGCAAGCGGTACGGCAGCTCCGTTATTGCCGGCATTCCAGATCTGTGTGTGTGAGCCGGCGCTTGCAGGGCTGAGATTGTTGAGGCCGTCCACATTAAAGGCATAGGAATGCGGACTGGCGCCTGCGGCCCCGTTGGGTTGCAGGCGGATGGAAGCATCTACCAACGACATACCGCCGGAGGGCACCAGCTGGATCCGTACGTTCTGGTTGGCGGTACGCAGCCGCCCCCACTGGTTTACTCCATTATTGCTGCGTGCATGGTCCAGGCAGATCTCGATACCAAAGTCAATGGTCCTGCCATCGGCCCCTACTACGGGCGCCAGGTTGAAGCCGGCGCTGCCTTCCAGCTCGCCAAAAACATCGGCAGGGATGAGTGCCTTGGGATCCAGCGGCAGGATATTGCCCACCTGGAATTTGGTATTGGTATTGCCGGCATGGTAGGCAATGAAATCAATGTTCGACTGATAATGCTTGCGCGAAGCATAGTTGACGGCCGTGTTTGCGCTGCCGCCCAGCTGGATCAGGGCAGTATTGTAAGCGGTTGCCACCTTGGTATTGTCCAGCCAGTATTTGTTACTGAGCGGATCTTTGAAGCTGGGGAAAGAGGCTGAGATAGCGGTGCCGAAGACAATGACCCAGTCGTTATACTTATCATTGGCTACCAGTGCCTGGAGTCCGCCAAAGAGGCCGTTCCATTTGGCATTGAAGGGGGCGGTGAGTCCCAGCTCCGGTGCGGCTGCGGCTTCCCAGCCATTGATCAGGTCATGCAGGTAAGCGCCGCCTGCGCCGCGGTACAGGAATTCAGGCGCCAGGAATACTTTGAGCGTAGTGGCGCCGGGATCTGCCTTGCTATGGGCCGCTTCCAGCGCATTGGCGGTAAAAGCGATCCTGGCTTCAATATCCTTGCATTGCGAAAGCGTATCCAGCCTTTTGTCCTGGCTGTTCTGAATGCCGGGGTACGAGGCGGGCCCAGATGCCGGTTTAACGGGGCCGGTATACAGCTCCCAGGAAATGAACTGGACTTTAGAATAACTCATAACAGAATGGTTTAATGATAAAAAATGAGTTGCCTTCCCGTTTGCCGGGAAGGCAACAGGTTGATCAGTGAGCAAATGGTATTAGCGGATTAAGAAGCGGGCTGTGTGCCGCCGCCGGGAGCAGGAGGCTGTACAGGTGCGGTGTCATCACCGGCGCCCGCCGCATTATACTTGTTGGGATAGTATTTGTTCAGCCACATCTGTGCAATCTGTGATTTGGTAATGGGCTTCACATAGAAGTTGATGGGTACACCAATATTGCCGGCCAGACATTTGTCTACATAATCGTCCAGGGCAATCATCATGGAATTGGTGTCAATCATCTTGTTGTTCTGGTTGTCGATGTCCGACAGGCCGCTGAGGGCTGCATTCACTTTGGCGGTCTGGATAGAGATCATCTGGGCGCCGGTGCGGGCGGCCGTAGCAGAAGAATCAATGGTATTGATATCGTCTGCGGTGGCGTTCTGGATCTTCTGCAGGGCGGCCATGGATTTGGCGCCGTCATCGTCCGTAAAGCCTTTCACGGCCATAGCTACCTCACTGGACTTAATGGAGGGGATAGAGCCCAGGGTGATCAGGGTACAATGGGAAGAGATCTTCTGGGAGCTGAGCAGGTTCTTGGCGTCATTGGAGAAACTGCTGTCCACGCCAAAGCCACCGGATTCAGAAGCAAACCAGCTGCCTACATTGAACTGGGCCTGCATGGATTCTGCAATAGAGTACATGGTCTCGGAAGAAGTGGTGTCTGTGATGTTCAGCACGTGCACCATACCAATAAAGCAGGAGCCATAGGTAGCGCCGGAAAGGATGGTCAGTTCTTTTTCCTTGGCGGTGTCCATCTGGGCGGCTGCCTGGGCAATGTTGGTGGGACTGTTGGTCTTGATCATGTCATTGGCGTACACTTTGTTCCAGACACGGACGGCCTTGTCCACATCCAGCACAAAGGGCGCCAGTACCTGCGCCTGCCGGTGGGTACAGGTAACGCTGACCACCAGGGTGCCGGCAATACTGTGCCGTGCATGTTGGCTGTTCATCTGTTCCTGGGCGGAGGTGCGGACATCACTGGAATAGGATTCACCGAAATAATCCACCGTATCGCTGACAAAGCCGGCCACGGTGGCGGCGTGGGTCTGGGAACTTTGCTGATTTTCATCAAATGCAAAGTACTGGCAGTTCATTTTCAGGGAGTCGGAGGAAAGGGCCATCGGCTTTATCTCCGTTTTGTTGTAGTCAATGGGGCTCTCTACCCCATCGCTGGTTTCCTGGATCTTGGCTTTGAGTGGCTGGATATTCTTTTCCGCGTCCACTTTTTTCTTGGCATAATCCACGGCGGCGTCCCGGATCTGGGTACCCACTTCGGCGCTTTCCTTGATCAGGTCGCCGGGATCAATGTTCATGTCTATCAGTTCCTGCACCGTCATATCGATGCTTCTTTTCAGGGCAATGAGCGAGTTGAGGTTGTCCTCTGCTGCATCTGCCGTGGCCTGGATGGCGCTGATGGCGGCCAGGTTGTCCAGTTTGGGCTGGGGAACAATATTGCCCAGCACAAGCGTTGGATCGTAAGGAATGGTTGATGGCATAGTTAAAAATTTAAAGTTTTACGGAACAAATATGCCATCCTCCGGAGGCCCAAAACAAGCGCATAAAAGCGTGTTGCCGGAAACAGGTATTTATACCTGTTGGCGGGTATTTTTACCAGCCTACACAAGAAAAGGACTATATTTAGGGCCAACAACAACATCACCATTTAAACCTTCCGATCACATGTCAAGCGATATGAAAAAGCTCAGTGTGCCCCTGCTTGATGGCACCACCTGGACGGCCAACTGGCGCAATTCCGATCACCATCTTGGGGCAGAATCCTTTCTTTTTAATGCGGATGATTTCCGGGATATCCTGAAGGAACCCAATGTAGCTTTTGTACGCATCTACATCGGCCTGCGCGTGAACAGCAGCAACAACCTTGAACCTAAAATGATCTGTGTGGGCGCAGATGCCAACCAGAAAGACATACTTAGTGTGCCCGATGCCGATAGCACAGACGCCGGCAGAGGAAGCGGGGTCTATGATTTTTCCAATCCCTGTCCCCCATTATGTGGTGATACGTCGAGCCCGCTGGCCGGCGGCGCTTCCTGATCCGCTTCCCTATGCAATACGGTCTGAAGGAACTGCTGCCGGTGCTGGCGCCCTGGATCAGCCTGGCGCCATTGGCGACCGGCCTCTTTTTTTACAGGCGTTATCAGCCGGCATTCAGGATACTGGTCTGGCAGACAGCGGCCGCCAGCACTACAGAGTTTGCTGCTATTATTCTAAGGAAGCTCTGGATCAACAACCTGCCGCTCCTGCATGTATATACGCTGATTGAATTTGTGCTGCTGTACGGGTTCTGTGAGTTGTTCTGGAAGGGGCTGTTTGGTAAATATGTTGTACGAGGCGTGGCTATTGCTTTTGTATTGTTCTCCCTGCTGAACAGCGCCTTTATCCAGCCGGTCAATACATTCAACAGTTATGCACGCGGGCTGGAAGCGCTGCTGCTGATCGGTTATTCCCTGCTGAACTTTTATAAACTGTACCTGACCGTTCCTGCTGAACCGGCTGATGGGCCTGCCGCCTGGGTGAGCGCTGGTATGCTGGTCTACTTTTCCGGCGGCTTCTGCCTGTTTGTACTGAGTAATACTATCCTGCCCCTCGGAATACACCTGAATGTACAGATCTGGGCCGTACATGGTATGCTCAGTATCTTTTTATATAGCTGTTTATTGATAGGTCTATGGAAGGCGCGAGCAGTTTAGATATTCACCTGTTCCTTTTTGCCGGCACCGGGCTGCTGCTCCTGCTGGCCCTGGCCTTCGTGGGCTTCAGCTTCCTGTACCGGAAAAGATTGCAGCGCCAGCAGCTGGCCAGCACCAGCCAGCAGCAGCAGTTGCGGGAGGATCTGCTCCATAGCAATATCCAGGCGCTGGAAACAGAACGCAAAAGATTTGCAGAAGACCTGCATGACGATATCGGCAGCAAGCTGTCGGCCCTACGGCTGAACCTGGCGCAATTACAGCAGCAGGGCCGGCCGGCGACTCACTGGCAGCAGCAGGTGGAAAACAGCAAGACCATCATTGATGCTACTATCAGCACGGTACGGCAGCTCTCCCATAACCTGCTGCCGCCTTCGCTCCAGTTGTTTGGTCTGTCCAGCGCCGTAGCGGAACTGGCTGCCTGGGTCAACAGTTCCGAAGCCATCCGGGTGGAGCTGGAAGATGGGCTGGAGGATATTCCGCTGGACTGTACACAGCAGCTGACCCTGTACCGCATTTTCCAGGAGCTGTTCAGCAATACCATCCGGCATGCGCAGGCTACGGCCATCAGTATACGGGTATGGCAGGAAGGCGTTGAGTGGCGCCTGCAGTATGCTGATAATGGCAGGGGGCTGCCCGGCAATCTGAGCAGGCAGGGACTTGGTCTGCAAAATATTGAAGAAAGGGTCAGCCTGCTGAAAGGCAGTGTCAGTTACCCGGAAGGTCAGGGTTTCTGCTGCCTGATCCAATTCATTCCATAATCTGTATTTGATATGATCCATATTGCAATGGCCGATGATGAAGGATTGTTCCGCAAGGGAATGCGGGAGCTGCTGGACGATGGGCAGCGCTTCCGGTTTGTACTGGAAGCGGCTGATGGTTACCAGCTGCTGCAATTGCTGGAACAGGCGACACCGCCGCCGGATGTGCTGCTGCTGGATATTTCCATGCCGGGTATGAATGGCATTGAGACCTTTGACCAGGTGCGGCAGCGTTTCCCCGACCTGAAGATCCTGATGTTGAGCATTCATTATTCTGATCATTTTATTGTAGCCCTGGTGGAAAAAGGGGCCAATGGCTATCTCTCCAAAAATGCAGAGCCGGAAGAAGTGGCGCTGGCCATCCAGACAGTGGCCGGGCAGGACTTTTATTTTAATGAAGATACTATCCGCGCTATGCGCAGCCGCATTGCCGGCAAACCAAGAAAAGGCATACTGCCTGGATCACAGCTGTCGGAACGGGAAAAGGAAGTGCTGGAGCTGATCTGCCGCGAACTGACGGCCGCAGAAATTGCAGAGCAGCTTTACATCAGCAAACGCACCGCAGAAGGACACCGCAACAGCCTGCTGCTGAAAACAGGTTGCAGGAATACCGCCGGTCTGGTGATCTACGCTATCCGGAATCAGCTGTTCCGCATCAGTCACTGAGTACAGATCTGTAAAAAGCGTTCCTGCTGCGGCCCTGTGTTGCAGTACTGTTCCCCGAACTGAACCCATTTCCCGCGCTTTGGTTAAAATATTGGCTGGCAAGCAATTTGCAGGTATATTTACCTATCTATTTTCCAATTCCCACTAAATGTTGAATATGAAGAAGAATTCTGTCAACCGCAGGCAATTCATCAGCACTACGGCTAAAGCCGGCATTACTGTTGGCATGTCCCTTTCCGCTATTGAGATTTTTGCAAAGGGATGTGACAATGCACCTGACAATACCAACCTGGAGAATACCCCTTATGAGCAGACCCCGCTGGGTTATGCCTATAATGCACTGGAGCCCGTCATTGACGCCCAGACCATGGAGATCCACTATACCAAACACGCAGCGGCTTATGCCAAAGCGCTGGGTGAAGCAACAGCAGCAGAGAACGTAGATAAAACCAAGACCAGCGTTGAGCAGCTGCTGGGAAATATTTCTAAGTATTCCACTAAAATGCGCAACAATGCAGGTGGTCATTACAACCACGAACTGTTCTGGAAGCTGCTCTCCCCTGCCACACAGGGCAACAAACCATCCGATAAGCTGATGGCAGCTATCAACAAGGATTTTACTTCCTTCGATAATTTCAAGACGCAGTTTGCCGATGCCGGCAAGAGCCGGTTCGGCAGTGGCTGGGCCTGGCTGGTAGCGGGTAACGATAAAAAATTAAGCATCACTTCCACACCCAACCAGGACAATCCCCTCATGGATGTCAAAGAGGTTGAAGTGAAAGGCCTGCCGTTGCTGGGCCTGGATGTCTGGGAACACGCTTATTACCTCAAATACCAGAACAAACGTCCTGATTATATCACCGCCTTCTGGGATGTGATCAACTGGGGCCTGGTAGAAAAGAGATGGGCTTCCATCAAATAGATCAGTACAGGAAAATATCCATATACGGCTGCCCGCTATTATTGCGGGCAGTTTTTTTTATTGGGACGAACCAGGGAAAAGCGCCGGAATAACCTGGCTGCCAGCAATCCAACATCAGACCTCTCCAAACCTTGCTGTTGACGAGCCAGGGCTGATGCTTCTGCCTATTTTGGGACTAATCAAAAGCTATTGTTACAGGGAAGGATTTTGGGGACGAACCAAAGCAGCGCTACCGCTTTCGTATCCCTGCCTGCTCCTTCACTTCGGGGTCCTGCGATGTATTATTGATGAAGATATTATCGTGTACTGTAGTGCCGGTATTTTCCTTCAGCTGGTCCACCATTTTCAGTTTCGAAAAAACGTTGTCCTGCACCTGGATATAGGAACTGTTATTGTCCAGGAAGATGCCATTCACCGGGTAGGAATCTGCCCATATGGATTTGCCATAATCATGGATCCAGTTGCGCAGGATTTTGGTGCCCGGCTGGTTGCTCAAGGTATAGATAGCGCCGCCATCATCATGCAGCAGCATGACCTGGTGGATATTGTTGTGCCGGATGATATTGTCGCGCAGGCGACTCAGGTTGTCTCCATAATGATTCCCGATCTGCATGCCCATATAGCGGCTGTTGCGGATCTCATTGTATTCAATAGTATGCCTGGACACATTGCTGGCCAGGATCCCCATACCATTGGTATAATGCAGGCCCACGGCTTCAATCAGGTTATCGCTGATCTTATTGCGGGTGCAATGGATACTGTCTGGCTGAAAGGGTTTCTTGTCTGTATCAATCACCATACCATTGGCGCTGATCTGTTCAAAATGATTGCCGCTGACAATACTGTTCTGCACGCCTTTGCTGAAAACCAGGCCATGAGCGCCGGCGCCGGCAAAACGGCAGCCAATAATACGCAGGTTGCTGGCAAACTGCACCTGCACCAGGCCTGTGCCGGAAGAATCCTCCCGCTGCCGCTGCTGAGCGGCCTGGGTGGCAATGCTGCCGCCCCTGCTGGGCATCAGCCAGCTGCTGTACATAAAATCTATATTCTGTATGGTGAGGTTACGCAGCGGCCTGGCGCCGGACCCGCCAACCTGCAGCAGGGTTTCCAGTACAGGCACCACAATGCTCAGCTGCCCGATATCTCTGCCAGGCCCTGGTTTATAGTAGAGGGTGGCTGTTGGTTCGTCCAAAAACCATTCATTGGCAGTGTCTACAAAGTTGAGGTGATTTTCCAGGTAGTAAGGTTTGTCGGGCAGGTGCATATTGAAGCTGGTCATGCCCCAGAATATGGGCGCTTCCGGCTCCCGGAAACGCAGCACTGCACTGTCTTTCCGGCGCTCCACCCCGGCTATCCGGACCCGGCTCTGGTACCAGTGCTGGTTCATCACCATTTCCACGCCCTGGTAGCTGGTCAATACCGGGATCTCTTTACCGGCCGTGATCACCTGCTGTCCAGGCACATCAAAACGAGCCACCCGGAAATAAGGTCCCAGGTCGGTATCATTAATCCTGTTGGGATAGCGGGCGCGGACCGCCAGCTGACCATCCACATATAACTGACGAAAGCTCAGCCCGGCCGGGACCCTTGCTGTATAAATGCCTTTACTGGCTGCCGTCCAGTTGCTGATGACTATACCGCCGGAAAGAACGGCCCGCTCTTTGGGCGCACTGGCCAGCAGGACAATGCTGCTATCCCTGGGATCCGTTTCCCAGTGCAGTTGCAGGGGCTGGTCCATCGGGTAAATGCCGCCCTTCAGGTAAATCACTATCGGTTGTTGCTTTTGCTGCCGGATATGGCGGATCTTTTGCGGCAGTTGTTTAAGCGAGCCGGGCTCCAGCTGGCTGAAAGTTTCGCTGCCGCCATCGGGCGAAACATACAGGGTCTGTCCTTTCAGCACGGTGGCGAAGCAGCCTGCAAAGAGGCAAAGAAATGCTGTTCTCATATGGTCTGATATCGTATACAATAAAAATAGATCCCAGTAAAGATAACCGGGAAGGCCACAAAAAGAGTATACTATAGTGCCGCAAAAGGATACTATCCATGCTGGCAGGACCCAAAAACGCATCGGACCGGTTTTTTTTGTATTTTATGAACAGATTCAGCAACGGGCTTGCCACCATTTTTTTACCCATCAACCTGTATGTATGCCGGAAAGCCCTGGATTAAAAAAAGCCATTCGCCCTGTTCATCTCTGGGCCATCTCCGTAGGCCTCGTGATCTCCGGTGAATACTTTGGCTGGAACTATGGCTGGGGCGTAGCCGGTCCCCTGGGCCTGCTGCTGGCGACTGGTATCATCACCCTGCTGTACATCAGTTTTATTTTCAGCTTTACAGAGTTGACCACTGCTATTCCCAAGGCCGGAGGGCCTTTTACCTATGCACAAAGAGCGCTGGGACCCATCGGTGGACTGGTGGCCGGTTATGCCACGCTGATTGAATTTTTACTGGCCACACCCGCTATTGCGGTAGCGCTGGGTAATTACCTGCATTTCCTGCATCCCGGTCTGCCCGTACTGGGAACGGGTATTGTAGTCTATATCCTGCTGACCGGCGTCAACCTCCTCGGCATTAAAGAGTCTGCCGGCTTTACCCTCTTGTTTACCCTGCTGGCGGTAGTAGAACTGCTGGTGTACTTTGGCATTGTGGGGCCGCATTTCAAGATGGAGCATTTTTTACAGGACAGCCTGCCATTTGGCGCCAGCGGCGTTTTTGCCGCCCTGCCCTTTGCCATCTGGCTCTATGTCTGCATTGAAGGCGTGGCCATGGTGGCGGAAGAGGTCAAAGACCCTGCCCGCACTATTCCCATCGGCTATATCTCCGGTATCCTGACGCTGGTGCTGCTGGCTATCACAGTCATGGTGCTTACCGGCGGTATTACCAACTGGCGGGCCCTGGCGGACATCGATTATCCCCTGCCGGCCGCCATCGGCGTGATCCTGGGAAGGGACAGCGGCATCACAAAAATATTTGCAGGCATCGGCCTCTTTGGGCTGATCGCTTCTTTTAATGGCATTATTATCGGGTATTCCAGACAGCTTTTTGCGCTGGCGCGTGAGGGCTATCTTCCGGCTATCCTGGCCAGGATCAGCCGCCGCCGGCAAACACCCTATGCCGCCCTGATTGCCGGTGCTGGTGCGGGTATTGTGGCTGTGTGCCTGGGCAAAACGGAGCAGCTGGTGATCCTCTCCGTACTGGGCGCTATTGTCATGTATATCCTGAGTATGATCAGTCTTTTTGTGCTGCGGAAAAAAGAACCGGACCTGCTGCGCCCTTTCAAAGCCCCGCTCTATCCCTGGTTCCCGGCCATCGCCCTGGTCCTTTCCGGGGTATCGCTTTTTGCCATTGTCTGGTACAATCCCTGGCTCAGCGCCCTGTTCCTGGCCGGGTTGGTATTGGTGTATGGTTGTTTTATATTGCTGAAGAAAAACGCAGAACAGCCGGGCGACAGCCCCGCATAGTTATGGCCTACTCCACCACTATACAACAGCAACGTTATGTGTTCCCTGACCTCAGGACCCTGCTTGCCAGGGCCTCGCCTTACCGATCCGGGGATGCACTGGCCGGGCTGAGCGCCGGCAGCTATGAAGAGCGGGTGGCCGCACAGATGGCCCTGGCCGATGTGCCCCTCCGCCATTTTTTACAGGATGCCATCATCCCCTATGAAAAAGATGAGGTCACGCGCCTGATAATCGATACACATGATGCTGCCGCTTTTGCACCGGTAGCACACCTGACGGTGGGTGAGCTGCGCGACTGGCTCCTCAGCGAGCAGGCAGATACCGCAACGCTTACCTCGCTGGCCAGCGGACTGACCCCGGAAATGGCTGCGGCCGTTTCCAAGCTCATGCGCAACCAGGACCTGATCAGCGTAGCCGCCAAAATACAGGTGGTCACCCGATTCCGGAATACGCTCGGGCTGCCGAAGCGACTGGCAGTACGCCTCCAGCCCAACCACAATACAGATGATCCCAAAGGCATTGCCGCCAGCATCATTGACGGTCTGCTCTATGGCAGCGGGGATGCCGTGATAGGCATCAACCCCGCCACCGACAGCCCCGCCGTAGTGGCCGGCCTGCTCCACCTGATAGATCAGCTGCGGCAGCAGTTCCAGATACCTACTCAGTCCTGTGTATTATGTCATGTGACCACTACACTCCAGCTGATGGACAAAGCGCCGGTAGACCTGGTCTTTCAATCTATCGGCGGAACGGAAAAAACAAATAAAAGCTTTGGCGTCAGCCTGGACCTGTTGCAGGAAGCCCATACCGCCGCACTGTCCCTGCAACGCGGAACCCTCGGTAATAATGTAATGTACTTTGAAACCGGCCAGGGCAGCAGCTTATCGGCCAATGCCCATGAAGGGGTAGACCAGCAGACCTGCGAGGCCAGGGCTTATGCCGTAGCGCGTCATTTTGATCCGCTGCTGGTGAACACCGTAGTAGGTTTTATTGGTCCCGAATACCTCTATGACGGTAAACAGATCACCCGCGCCGCGCTGGAAGATCATTTCTGCGGTAAACTGATGGGACTGCCCATGGGCGTTGATTGCTGTTATACCAATCATGCTGCGGCCGACCAGGACGATATGGATAACCTGCTCACCCTGCTGGGCGTGGCAGGCTGCAATTATATTATGGGCGTACCAGGCGCAGATGATATTATGCTCAATTACCAGTCCACTTCTTTCCATGACGCCTTATACATCCGGCAGGTACTGGGCCTGCGGCCCGCGCCGGAATTTGAGGAATGGCTGCTGCGGCAGGGACTGATCAACAGTAATGGACAACCGATCCCAGTATCATCCGGTCATCATTTACTCAAAAACTATTTATAAGGCATGATGGAAGGAAAAGACAAAGCGTCTGGCCTGCCGGTAAGGTCCTGGCTCACGGAAGATCCCTGGTAATCCCTGCGGGCTTTTACTGCCGCCCGCATCGCCCTGGGCAGGACCGGCGCGGCACAGCCTCTACGTGCCGTACTACCTTTCCGCCTGGCCCACGCCCATGCGCGGGACGCTGTTTATTCCTCCCTTGACAAAACACTCCTGTCCGACCAGCCCTGGCCAAAGCAGTGGCTGCACAGCCAGGCCATCCACCGCGAAGAATATTTGCAACGGCCGGATAAAGGCCGGCAGCTGGATGACCGGTCGGCCGAAGCCCTTGCTCCTGCTGACGCTGATATGGCCATAGTCCTGGTTGATGGACTTTCCGCCACGGCCATCAATCAGCATGCTGTTCCTTTACTGGAAATACTGTTGCCGTTATTACAGGTCAGGCAATTCCGGGTAGCGCCTGTCCAGGTAGTGGAACAGGGCCGGGTGGCCATTGGCGATGCCATCGGCGCTTTGCTGCAGGTTCAGTTATCTGTGGTGCTGATTGGGGAAAGACCAGGCCTCAGCAGTCCCGACAGCCTGGGTGCTTATCTTACCTGGCAGCCCAGACCCGGCCTGACGGACGAAGCACGTAACTGTATCTCCAATATCCGGCCACAGGGATTGCCGTACCAGCTGGCAGCAGAAAAGATCGGTTACCTTGCCGCCGAAGCACGCAGGTTACAGGCGACAGGCATTGGTCTCAAAGACAATTACACCATACAATTACCGGAATAGGAAGGTGGTTGGTCGCATGAATTACATAAAACCTCCGTATTTGCAGCTGCATATCCGGGATTACTGCAGAGTGGACCCTTATTTAAGATTGGCATCTATTTTCTGCAACAGTTCTGTGGCCTGGCGGAAATCGGCCAAAGAAATACCTTTGGTCATCCGGTCCAGGAATTCATGGTAAAGCGGTTCCAGTTTCTGCTTGAACTCCTGGCCCGATTTGGTAAGGGAGATGATCTTGTTGCGCCGGTCGGAGGGATCTTCTGCCCTTGTCACCAGCTTGCGGCTGGACAGGTTATTGATCAACGGGGTGATACTGGCTTTGTTCTTCTGGAGGGAGTCTGCTATCTCCTGCTGGTTGAGGCCGCCGCGGCGCCAGAGCAGGCTAAGCACCTGCAGCATTTCATATGTAATATCTACTTTGTATTCACGCAGGTTCCGCTGTGTAAACAGTTTCATTTGCAGCCGGACCTGGTGCAGGCTGTCGATCAGGTTGCGCACATGCTCGTAATCAGTTGATCTTTTCATGAGTAGGCTGTAAAGATAGCAAGTAGTGGCTATTGCACAACATGGGTTTTGGTACTCATGCCAAAACCGCTGAAACTGCCAATGACATCAGGCCCTTGAATGGTGCTTAACAAATTGACTGGCGTACTGAAAGGCCCGCCATTGTCACGGGCTTTGTTATAGCTGTCCCAGAAATTATAGACCTTTCTTTCCACGCTGGCCAGGTAATACACCACGGTGTCCGTTAAGGCAAATCCGTTGGAATGAGTGATATGCAGGTATTCGCCATTCACCTTTTCATCTGTGTTTGGGGTGAAGCGGTTGGTGTGCATGCCGCCCCAGCCAAAATAGGCACGGTTGTCCTGGTGCCGCCAGAAATACAATTGCGCATTGCCAATGGTATCCGGGTCCTGGAAATGAACGGTGATGCGGGACTTATACATACCAACGCCATCATCATCATATTCCAAGAATACATTGCCATTGGTGAGGCTGTCAATGGGAACAGGCTGCGGAATAGTAGTAATGGCCGAGTATTTTTTCCCGGACTCTTCTATTTCCAGCAGGTAGCTTTTACCGGGCTTGCCTATCAGGGCCCTGTTGGGTGTATTGGCCAGTCGCCGGTCAAGGTATACACCCGGCAGCAGGCTCAGGTCAAACCGGGGCAGGGCCAGTTCCTGCATCACCGCTCTGTTAGCAGTATCCCAGCGGATGCTCCTGTCCGCCTGTACTGTTCCTTCTGTGATGGTGACAGTGGCGCCGGACACTGGTACATTGTCCAGGTCGGCGCTATAATAATCCTGGCTTCTGCTCAGCACTACATAATTATACAGCGGCAGCAGGTTATTGACATAGGCTTCCACTATCAGCCTGGGCGGGCCCATGTCCACTTCAATATTGAAATCCCGTTCGCAGGCCGCCAGCAGCAGCGGCGCCAGCAGCCATAACAGGTATTTATTGGTTCTTTGCATGCGCTACCATTTAAAATTCCAGGTGATGCCCGGAATGATGGGGAACAGGAATACTTTTTTGCCCTGGATCCTGCGGGTGTCATTGTCGTCCTCTTCCACATCGAAATAAATAAAATACGGATTATAGCGATTGTATATATTGTATAAGCTGAAGGTCCAGCTGCTCCTGTACCTTTTGGTGCTATTGGGTTTGGGCGTATAGGTAAAACCAATGTCCATGCGGTGATAGGCCGGCATACGGTAAGCATTGATCTTATCGTAGGTCTCAATATTGGTGAACAGGAAGCTGCGGCCTTCCATATTATAGCCCAGGTTGTACAGGAACCTGCCGGAAGGCAGGGTCAGCGCATTGCCGGTGCCATATACAAAGACCATGGAAGCCTCCCATTTTTTGCTGAGGCGGTACATGGCTACCAGGCTGAGGTCATGGGTACGGTCATAGCGATAGGGAAAAGGTTTGCCATTGTTGAGTTCGGCGTATTGGCGTTCGGCGCGACTGAGTGTATAACCGAGCCAGCCATTCAGTCGCCCCCATTTCTTCCGCACCAGCAGCTCAATACCATAGGCCTTGCCGGAGCCAAAGATCATCTCCCCTTCCAGGTTCTGGTTCAGCAGCAGCTCAGCGCCGGGTTTAAATTCCACCTGGTTGCGCAAGGTTTTGTAATAAGCTTCCACGCTGTAGCCAAAATCGCTGCCGGCAGGGTCCAGGTAATATCCTGCCGACCATTGCTGTGCAATACCCGGTTTGATACGCTGGCTCACGGGCACCCAGAGATCGCTGGGAAAAGTGGCGCTGCTGGTAGTGGCCAGGTGCAGGTACTGGATAGTTTTGGCATACGAGAGCTTGACGCTCATCTCGCGGGAAGGGCTGTACCAGAGGCTGATCCGTGGCTCCGGGTAATGATAGCGGGCAATGCTTTCACCGCGGGCAAAAGTTTCTGTTTCACCGGTAGGCACGCCATCGGCGCCATAGAGTATCCTTTCCGTAGGTCCTACCTGGTTAAAATAACTGTAGCGCAGTCCGGCCACCATATTCAGTTCCGGCAGTATGTTCATGTCCATGCTGAGATAGGCTGCCGCTTCGTGGGCGTACTGATCATGGATCTGTGTTTTGAAAGCCTGAAGACCGGCATTGGAGCTGCCGGCGCCGGGGCGGAACTGGTGCCGGATAAACTGCAGGCCACCCTTCCATTTGATACCGCCGGTGGTCAGGTTCCAATCATTCATCAGCTGGTGATCTGTCAGTCCTGAAGAGAACAAGGTACTGTTACTGCCATAGGCCAGGCGGCTGTCCAGGTTGAACTGGTTACGCACTAATAGCCATTGCTGGCTCAGCCTGGGCCGCAGCTGTTGCTTCCAGCGCAGGCCTATCAGGGTATTGCCCCAGTTGGCGTTAAAGGTCCGTTCAGGACCATCGTCATCATCATCCACAAACCGGAAATCATCTTTCCCGGTATAAAAAGTCAATTGCAGTTTATTGGAAGAATCAATGGAATAGTCAACAGTGGCGTTGATATCATAAAAATAATAACCGTTCCTGCCGATGCTGTCGGGCGCAATCAACCTGGCCACCTGGTCAATATAGGTGCGGCGTGCGCTGACAATAAAAGAAGAGCGTCCTTTCTGGATGGGGCCTTCCAGCGATAAACGCGAAGATATCAGCCCGATACCGCCACTGCCTTTGAGACTGTCCCTGTGGCCGTCTCTTGTTTCTACATTGATCACGCTGCTGAGCCGGCCACCATATTCTGCGGGCATGCCGCCTTTGATAACCTCTACTTTCTTAATGGCGTCACCGTTGAATACGCTGAAAAAACCCAGCAGGTGATTGGGATTGTAAACGGGGATACCGTTCAGCAAAACCAGGTTCTGGTCCGGCCCGCCACCGCGCACATAGATGCCGGAGCTGGCATCACCACCGCTTTTAACACCGGGCAGCAAAGTGATGGTCTTAAGCGGGTCCACTTCTCCCAGGATCACGGGCAGTTTCTGGATCTGGGTAATGCTGAGCGTCTGTACGCCCATCTGGTTACCATGAGAACGCATCCTGTCGGTCACCACTACATCGTTCAGCAACTGTTGTTCAGGCCGCAGCTGTACGGTGAGCAGGCTGTCCTGGGCGAGGCGAAAATAAATAGTGAATGGATGATAGTTTACGGCACTGATGGTGACCTTGTACCTGCCGGCCGGCAGGGCTTTGCGGAAACTGCCGGAATCATTGGCGGCAGCGGTATTGTCGTTGATGCTGATAGAAGCCTTTGGCAGCGGCTGTTCCAGCTCATCCAGCACGAGGACACGGAGTACTGGCAATTGTGCATGACAGGGCAAACAGCCCAATACTGCTACTAATAATACCAGGAAGCCCACGCAGCAAACGTTTGTAGAATTGCCTTTCATGCCTGGCTGTAAGATAGGCTAAACCGGCCTTGAACGTCCAGGGGAAACATTAAAAAAACGAAAAATCTGTGCTCAGCGCAGCAGGCCCTTTGCTATTTTTCCCAGCACTTTCAATTTATTGTCAATGTCAGTACTCCATTGCTGTCCGTAACTGAGGCGCATGCAATGGTTGAACTGGTCCTGCAGCGTGAACATGCGGCCCGGTGCAATACTGATCTTTTGCAGCAGCGCCTGCTGGTACAGCGCGGCGGTATCAATGGCGGCTGGCAGTTCGGTCCACAGGACAAAACCTCCCTGAGGCCGGCTCACGCGGGTGCCTTCGGGAAAATGATCGGCAATGGCCCTGCTGAAGTGCAGGCTGTTGGTATGCAGGATGCGGCGCATGTTACGGAGATGATGTTCATAGCGGCCATTCTCCAGAAAACCGGCAATCACTTCCTGGGTCAGCGTGGTGGTGGAGATAGCATGCAGCTGTTTGAGCCGGAGTATCTGATCGCGATAGCGGCCCGGCGCCACCCAGCCCACGCGGTACCCCGGCGCCAGGGTCTTGGACACGGAGCCGCACCAGAGTACGCTGCCTGTTTCATCAAAAGCCTTGCAGGGTCTGGGCCGGCTATCACCAAAATACACATCGCCATACATATCGTCCTCTATGAGCGGTATCCCGTTGCCGGCCAGCATAGCCACCAGCTCTTTTTTATGGTCTTCGGGCATGCAGCTGCCCAGCGGGTTGTTGAAGTTGGGGATCAGCAGGCACACGTTGATCCGCGACAACATTTTTTTGAGGGCGCTCAGCTCCAGTCCCGTCACCGGGTGGGTGGGCAGTTCCAGCACTTTCAGGCCAAGGCTCCTGGCCAGCTGCAGGATGCCGAAATACACCGGGCTTTCTACGGCCAGTGTATCACCGGGTTTGGTAAGGGCCATCAGGCTATACGAAAGCGCGTTAATGGCGCCGGCGGTAGTGACCAGGTCGTCCTCCGTCAGCGTACTGCCCCAGGTAAAGGACCAGCGTGCTATCTGCCGGCGCAGGCGGAGGTTGCCCTGCAGGTCCTCATACCCGGTGCCGCTGCCGGGCAGGGTGCGCATGGCCTGCACCAGGCCCTTATTGAGTTTGGCAATGGGCAGCAGCGCATCATCGGGCACACCCAGGGAAAAGCGGGTCAGCCCTGGCTGGTTCATGTTGCGGAAGAAGGCATCGATCAGGGCTTCGGCCTGCTCCTGCTGCCTGGGAGCGGCAGGTTTACTGGTACTCGGCACAGCCAGCCTGCGTTTGAAGCTATTGCTGACATAGTAGCCCGACTGTGGCCTGGATTCCACCAGGGCCTTGCGTTCCAGCACAAAGAAAGCCTGTACGGCTGTGTTCATGCTGACGCCGTATTCCCGCTGCACGGTGCGGATGGAGGGCAGCTTATCCCCTGCTTTCAGCACTTCCCTGCTGATCTGCTGTTCCAGTGCGCGGGCAATCCCGATATAAAGCGGATCTTTTTTCATACCTAAACTGTATTCATCAAAAATAACAAAATTGTATCTGTACTCATGTCCTGATTTTGCAGAACTTTAGGACCTGTTACAAAACCAGACAGCATGAGCACAACTACTATTCCGCAGATAAAACCGGTCAATGATGCCCGCGAAATAGCCGGTATCCTGCAACTGCAGCAGCAGAACCTGCGCAGTAATATCAGCGAAGAAGAAAAAAGCAGCCAGGGATTCCTTTCCATTTCACATGATACCGCCACCCTGCAAAGCATGGTGAATAAGGTACCGCAGTTTGTAGCGGTAGCGGGCTACCAGGTGGCCGGTTATGTACTCTCCATGACACCGGCCATGACCCATGAAGTGCCTACGCTTACGCCAATGTTTGATACCTTTGACAAGGCCATCGCCGGCGGGCGGCCTATAGCGTCCTATAACTATGTAGCCTGCGGCCAGGCCTGTGTGGGCAAGGATTTCAGGGGACAGGGCCTGCTGACAGCATTGTATGAAAAAATGCGCGAGGATCTGTCGGCCCGCTTTGAACTATGTGTTACGGCCATTGCCGTTGACAATGGCCGCTCTATGCGGGCGCATGGCAAAGTGGGCTTCCGGCCACTCTGTAATTATTGGGACCATGGCGTTGAATGGACCATTGTGGCCTGGGACTGGAACAATTTATATACAAAATAAATCAGGCGGAATGACCAAACAGGATATACAACAGCTCCCTGAATATTTCGACCGCTACATTCATGCAGCGCCGGATATGCCGCTGACGCAGGCCCTGGAAACTACGGGTAATCCTGCGTTGATGATCCCGCTGGCGCAGCTGGCGGCATTGGGTACAAAGACCTATGCGCCCGGCAAATGGACCATACCGGATATTGTTCAGCACCTGATAGATACGGAAAGGGTCTTATCGTACAGGGCGCTGCGGCTGGCGCGGAACGACCGGACCCCTTTACCAGGTTTTGAGCAGGACCTGTTTGCGGAATATGCACAGGCTACCGACCGCAGCCTGAACGACCTGCTCCAGGAATGGCGGCTGGTGCGGGAAAGCAGCAAGGCCCTGTTCTGGAGCTTTTCGCCGGACATGTACCAGCGCAAAGGGATCTGCTCCGGCATGGAAATAGCTGTATTGTCCTTAGGTTATGTGATAGCAGGCCATCCGGTTTATCACTGGAAAATTGTGCAGGAACGTTACCTGCCTTTGTTACAGCAATAAGTTTTTAATACATTTCATATGTCCCTCACTGATAGTTCGCTTACGCTCTTATCCTATACCCCGGAATTGCAACCTTATTTTGAGCGGTTCAACAAGGCCTGGCTCAATAAATATTTCGCCGTGGAGCCGGTGGATGAATATGTGCTGACGCAGCCGGAAGCTGCCCTGCTTAAAGATGGCGGGGCCATCCTGTTTGCGCAATACCAGGGAACCGTGATCGGCTGCGTGGCCCTGAAGCAGCTGGGCAACGGGCTGATGGAGTTGACCAAAATGGCGGTGGATGAAAATTACCAGGGACTGGGCGGCGGTAAATTCCTATGTGCGGCCGCGGTGGACAGGGCCCGGGAGCTGGGTGCTTCCAGGCTGATCCTGTATTCCCAATCGCAGTTAGGCCCTGCCCTCGCCATTTACCGCAAGCTGGGCTTTATAGATATTCCACTGGAGGCCGGTAAATACAAAAGGGCCGATGTGATGATGGCGCTGGACCTGTAGCCGGCGGCTATGAGGCCATGGCCGACAGTTCCCTGCTGATAGGCAGCCGGGACATCACTACCCTTTCGGCCAGTTCGGAGCCAGCCTGCATCAGCGGGTTGGTGACAGTATTGACCCCTGCTTTCCGTAATTCTTCGGCTTCATCTCCTGATTCAATGATAGCGCTGATAGCGCCAATGAAACCCCGCTCCCGCAGGGTCTGGATAGTAGTGAGCTTGGCCTCTTCTTCCCGCACAGATACCACAATGCCCTGCACCATGGCAATGTCCAGGTTCTCCCACATGCCTTTACTGTTGGCGTCGCCGTAGAGCACCCGCCTTTTCAGCGAACGCTGTTTTTCCAGCACACCCGGATCACTATCAAACCCGATCACTTTCTTCCCGTTGGCCACCAGGTAATCGTAGGCGGCGGTACCTGTTTTACCCATACCTACCACAATGAAGTTGGCAAAGCCGATATTCATCGGTTCGGCATCGCTGCGGACCTTTTTGCTTTCATATCTTTCCAGGAATTTTTCAAAGCGGTCAAACAGCAGGTGGGCTTTATTATTAATGGGCGCCCCTACCAGGAAGGAAAGCGCCACGGTAGTAGCCAGGGTGATCAGCAGGGATTCCGGCAGCAGGCCGGCGCTGATGGCCACGGCGCCGGTGATCAGGGCAAATTCACTGAAGCTGGCCAGGGAAGTGGCCGTCAGGAAAGCGGTACGGGCCCGGAGCCGGAAGCCGGTCAGCAGGCCGAAGAATATACCTATGCGGAGGGGCAGGAACAGGACCAGCGGGATGGCATAGAAAAGGTCCTGCCAGCCGGGGGTGCCTGTCAATCCAATTTTCAGGAAGAAGCCGATCAGGAAAGCCTCCCGGAGGCCCCAGAGCTTTTCCGATAATTCGTCTGATTTTTCCTCCCCTGCATGTAATACGCCGAAGCAGAAAGCGCCGAGCTCAGCCCCCAGGTGAAAATGCTCAAAGAGATAGGCGCCGGCCAGGGCCATCAGTACGCCGTATAATAAGAGCAGTTCTCCATCTTTCAAAGCACGCAGCAACCGCACGGTCACTGGCTTGAGCAGGGGCAGCAATAAAAGGGTGAGTGCCCAGGGGGAAGGTGCTTTCAGACCGGTGAAGGCCAGGATGCCGATCAGGATGATATCTTCCATCACCAGGATACCGATAGCCAGGCGGCCATGATAGGAATCCAGCTCGCCTTTGTCTTCCAGCCCTTTGGCGGCCACTACTGTACTGGCCACGCCCAGCAGGACACCGAGGAGCAGGGTCTGGGAAAGACTGAAGCCTGCCGAGATACCGATCAGGAAAAAGAGGCCCGACAGCAGCAGGATACTGATCCCTATCTGCAGGAGCCCGGAGACCGCCACCTCCGGTTGCAGGAAGTTCTTAAGGCGGATCTTGAGGCCCAGGGTGAATAACAGGAAGATCACCCCGATATGCGACAGCTCTTCCAGGCCATGCGTGCTGCCATACCCGGCAGCCGAAAGGATAAAGCCCCCGGCCAGGTAACCCAGTAAGGGCGGCAGGCCGATCTTCAGGAACACAAAACCCAGCACAAAAGCGACAGCGATGTACAACAGTACTTCCATAGCAATTAGTTTTTATCCGGTCACGCAAAAAAATTAGGGCTGACAGACGAATTTCCGGAATTGGTCTATTAAAGATTGACCACGGCAGGGAAATTGCATATCTTATCCTGTTGAAAACGCGTTACACGGAAAAAAGTTCCGGTGACGCAGTTTTCGCGTTCATATTATAAATAATAAAATATTTTTGTAAATTCAGAATATTTTCAAAATTACTCAACACATTGTGAATTTGCTACGTACAATTTAAAAACAATCTTACAACACCCATCAAGACCAACAAAAAATCCCTTTATGCAAGAAAAAGATGAAGTATTTAGTGTGCAATATGCCAAAGCTTCAGATTTCAAATTCGGGACTAAGGTGGCGGGCGTATTTGACGATATGGTCAACCGCTCTGTACCTTTCTATGAGGAGATGCAGCGCATGGTAGCGGAACTGGCCGCTGACCATGTGAATGGCCGCTCCAGGATTTATGACCTCGGCTGTTCCACCGGCACCACTATGGCGCATATGGACCAGACCGTACCTGTGGAAGTTCCCATCATAGGTATTGACGATTCAAAAGAAATGCTGGAAAAATGCCAGCAGAAACTCCATGCCCTGGGCAGCAAAAGGGAGTACGACCTGGTAGTAGGCGACCTTAACAAAGACCTCAACATTGACGACGCCTGCGTGGTGGTCCTTTGCCTGACCCTTCAGTTTGTCCGGCCCATGAACAGGGAACGCCTGCTGAAACAGATCTTTGATGGTCTTCGTCCCGGCGGTGTGCTGATCCTGGTGGAAAAGATCCTGGCCGAGGACAGTGCTTTCAACCGCGATTTTATCAAATATTACTACGACATGAAGCGCCGCCACAACTACAGTGAGCTGGAGATCTCTCAGAAGAGAGAGGCGCTGGAAAATATTCTCATTCCTTATAAACTCTCTGAAAACGTTACCCTGCTCAGGGATGCAGGCTTTGAACATTGTGAAGTGTTCTTCAAGTGGTACAATTTTACCGGACTCATTGCAAAAAAATCTGTATGATCGCCATCGGCAATTTCTTCTTTAAATACCGTAATCTCCTTTTCATCGTTCTCTATCTCTTATTGTTCATCCCTTCCCCGCCCCTCTTTGGTCCCAGGACCCTGGGTGAAGAGTTTTATGTATGGCCCCTGGTCATTGGGCTGGTGATCACCATCACCGGTCAGCTGGTCCGCGGCGGCACTATTGGCCTGGCCTATATTATACGTGGTGGTAAGGATGGCAAGGTCTATGCTGAAGAGCTGGTGACCACCGGCGTTTTCAGCCATTGCCGCAACCCGCTGTATGTAGGCAATATCCTCATGCTGCTGGGCGTAGGCGTACTGGCCAATTCCCTGATCTTTGTCTGTGTGGTCATGCCGCTGTTCCTGCTGATCTACCAGGCAATAGTGCTGGCAGAAGAAAATTTCCTGCGGAATAAATTCGGCGGGACGTTTGATCAGTACTGCAAAAGGGTGAACCGCTGGATACCTTCCCTGAAAGGCATCAGCGAAACTTTCCGGACCATGCATTTCAAATGGAAACGCTGGCTGATCAAAGAATATAATACCCAGTATATCTGGTTATCCGGTATTGTCCTGATCCTCTTCCTCAAGTATCCGCAACTGACGGATTACGACAAAACCTGCCGTAACCTCTGGCTGTTCATCCTGCTGCCCTTGCTGCTGGTTTATTACCTGGCTGTGCGGTTTATGAAGAAGTCGGGCCGCTGGAGGGACTAACCCGGACTACCCACTTACCATTTTTATTCAGGCTCCTGCAACCGCAGGAGCTTTTTTTGCGCCTACATATAGCAGTTTTAAAATATAGAACCCCGGGGTTCTGTATAGAGATCTGAGCCCTATTTAATTTTGTATTAATCTTTATCTAAATCCAACCAATTCAAGTCCATGAGGAACTATTTACTCTCCTTGCTGGCTCTCTTTGTCAGCAGCCTTTCACTTCAGGCGCAATCAGTTAACGTATTACATTTTGATGGTGTTGATGACTATGTCTATGTGGGCGGCAGCAGTGCTTACGCTTTTGCTGATGGCACCGTAGAGATATGGGTAAAACGCGATGCCCTTGCCGGGGAAGTGAGCCCGGCCACCAGTGGAGAACCCTGGGAAAAGCATTGGAGCATTCTCATGAACGACTGGGGCATTGGTCTGGAGACCACCAGCGGAACAGGCTGGCTGCCCTACACCTATGAGGCGGGCAAATGGTATCACCTGGCTTATGTATTTACCAATGGCTATCCTACCAGGATCTATGTAAATGGCGAATACATCGGTGAGCTGGCCATCGCCCTGTTTGAATGGCTCGGAGGTCCTGTTTACATTGGGCAGAACGGTGAGTATTCCAAGTTCTTTAACGGCGCCCTCTCGGACCTGCGGATGTGGCGTGGCGTATCCAGGACGGAAGAAGAGATCCGGGACAATATGAACAATTTCATAACGGATATGCCCTTCCCCCTGGTAGGTAACTGGACCATGAACGAGGGATTTGCTGAAGACAACAACCAGCATATCAATTCCCTTCACGATCAGTCCTGGCAGAGCATGTGGAGCATGATGGATGGATTTGCCATGATGGGCCGCACCTCCAACTTCGTGGATCGTGATCAGCTGCCCCCACCCCCGCCCACGCCGCTGCCAAGGATCACGGCTTTCAGCCCGCTCTCCGGCAAAGCCGGTACGGAGCTGACCATTACCGGTTCCGACTTTAATGGAACCGCCGCCAATAACGTGGTGCATTTTGGTACAGTCAAAGCGGAGATCCTTTCAGGCTCTGCCACCAGCATTACCGTAAAGATCCCGAAGGGCGCCACCGCACAGCCCATCACGGTCACTGATATTGAAGCCGGCGTAACAGGCATATCTACCCTGTCCTTTACACCCATCTTTGATGGCGACCAAAGCCTTCCTTTCCCGGCCGCTCCCAACCTGGTAGCCGGTGAGGATCTGACTACCATCGCCAGCAGGAACAGCATCCTGGCTGACCTGAACGGCGACGGATTACCCGAACTGCTCTTTGCTTCCGGTGAACACTATTTCAGCTACCAGCTGAACAAGAGCCAGGGCAATGGCGCCATCCTGGACCCGGGCAAACAAGTGCTGCTGATTGCTGGTGGCTATTCCTGTGAGCAATTAGTGGCAGCCGATTTTGACGGAGACGGCAAGATAGATATCCTGGCCCTGGCAAAACCAGAGAACCCGATGGACTGGTGGCGTGTAATGGTGTACCGCAATACGTCCACCGCTACCAGCATCAGCTTTGAGATCCCCACCTACCATTATGAAGTGGGCATGAACCTGACCGGCTTCATTACCGTGGGTGATGTCAATACCGATGGCAAACCGGATATCATCACCATCCCCAATAACCCGGGTGGCAATACGCTCAATATCATTCCCAACAGCACCGGCGGTAACAATATCAGCTTCGGCACCCGCTATTCGCAGTATGTGGAATGGAATACTACTCCTGTTTCCGTGCAGGTAGTTGATCTCAATAATGACCAGAAGCAGGACCTGCTGATCATCAACCGGCTGGAAGGAAGCACGCAAGGCTCTTATGTAGCGCTTAGGAACACCACTACCAGCAGCAGCAATCCAAGCTTCAGCACGGACGAATCACAGGCCTTCGGAACTTATCCCTCGGTTGTTGCAGTGGGCGACTATAACATAGACGGCACCAATGACCTCATGGTGGTGCTGCAGGACGGAACCCTCAGCTATGTGCTGAACTTCTCCTCCACTGGTGACATACTTGGCTTTTCAAGGATGGATGAGTGGTTCCAGCTGGCGGGTGAACCCAAGAGCATTGCCATGTCTGATATGAATGGCGACGGCAAACCGGATTTCAGTATTTCTTATACCAACGTTCCTTTTGTTACTACTTTTTACAGTGGCGAACTAAGAGGCCAATGGCCAAACTTTACGCCGCAGGATCACCTGACAGACAATGGCCTCACAGGCTCCCTGGCCTCCGCTGATATTGATGGGGATGGAAGGCCGGACCTGCTGGCTACCCGCGCAGATGGCACCGGTTATGTGATCATGCGGAATATCAATGGCCAGCCTGTTGGCCTGCCCGTATCCCTGGTAGCTTTTACCGCCGAAAGGAAGGACAAAAAAATACAGCTCAGCTGGCGCACGGCTATGGAGATCAACAGTGATTATTTTGACGTGGAGCGCAGTGCTGATGGTGTCCATTTCAGTTCCATTGGCCGCGTAGCAGCCCAGGGTAATTCCGGCAGCATGGTTGAATACAGCAGCATTGACCAGACGCCGCTGGCTGGTGAGAACTTCTACCGCCTTACTATGGTGGATAAGGATGGCAGCTTCAAACGCTCCAATGTCATCCGCCTCCAGGCAGGCCGCCAGTCGCCCGAAGTGACCATTCAGGTAAGTCCTGTTCCCTTCCGCGACCAGCTCACTGTCCGGATCAGCAACTATACCGGCAACAGTCTCTTTGTACTGTTTGATCATGCCGGCAGAAAGGTGCAGACCGCAAATGGCAGCAACGCTATCAATACTTTTAGCATTAAGCCCGGTACCCCCGCAGGTATCTATTATTACACGGTACTCTCCGCCAAAGGCGAAGTATTGGGTAAAGGCAAACTGATCAAACAATAAGTTTATCCTTTTCAACGGACCAACTGACCGGTCATCAGCAAGCAGCTGATGGCCGGTTTTTTGTTTTTGGGACGAACCAAAAGCGACTGCTGCTACCCAGTCGCTTGCCTCCGGCGAGTGACATTTATTTGTTAGCCTCCGGCTAACCAACAGGGACCGGCCGGTGCGTGCTGGTCGTCAGAGGCAACGGAATAGCAGTCACTTGCCGGAGACGAGCGACTGGCGTTACCTAAAACAAATGTCCCTGCAGAACTTGCCTGCAGGGACATTTGTTTTATTTTTCAAAGTTGCGCTAACGCTTATTTGTTCAGCGATACTTTCCCGTCCTTGATATACACTTCTTTGATGGTGGGTTTTTCCGTGGCGCTGTTGGGTGCATGGTAAGAGATCATCAGGCGGCCTTTCAGATCGCGGAACAGCATGGCATGCCCGCCGTCATCATCATTAAGGGATTCAGCGGATTGCTCCCAGGGACCCAGGATATTGCCGTTGCGGGAGATGGCCTGACCGATAGCGTATTTACCATCTTTGCGGAAGCTGGACCAGAGCATAACCAGACTGCCATCATCATTCTTATGAATAAAAGGGGCGTCCGTGATATAACCGGTAGTGGTGCCGCTGGTGATACTGCCCACCCAGGGGGCATCGGTGGCTTTGAACAGCACCTGGCGTACACTGGCGGTATCTTTCAGGTCGTCCGTGAGGCGTTGGGCCACTACTGTTCCATCGGTCACTTCCAGCCATTCATGGCAATAGATGATCCAGGGTTTATTGTCGTTGTCAATGAACAGAGAGCCATCCAGGCACATCCAGTTGGGCGGCGTCACCGCTTTATTGACCAGGGGTTTGAAAGGTCCCTGCGGTGCATCGGCTACCAGGATGGAAGTGCCTCTTTTCTTGCCATCGGCGCTGAAGGTGCCGAACAGGTAATACTTCTCCTTGTAGAGATAGAGATCAGGCGCCCAGAAATCCTTCTTACCCCAGAAATCGGCAGCGGGGGTAAAACTGCTGCCCAGGTCGCGCCATAACAGCAGGTCCTGGCTTTTATATACTTTAAACCCGGGGTTATTGCCGGCCTGCATATAATAGGCCTGGGAAACGGGGTCCACCAGGATAAAAGGATCGCGCACGCGCATATCCTGCACCTTGAGGTTATAGCCGTTGGGGTCAATGATCTCTACGTCGGTCTTCACATCGGCCGTGCTGCAACAGCTAAAAAAAGGCACTACCAGGGCGCTGAGGTATAAACTGTATTGTCTGATTGCTTTTGTCATAATGGTACTTTAAAAAAATGAAACGGGTACTATCAATAACCATCGTTCTGGATCAGCCGGGGATTCTCTATCATCACGGCATTGGGGATAGGGAAACGCAGGTTCTTATCCGTGAAATTCTGGGCGTGCTTCTTCCCTTCTTTTACATAATCGCCCATACGGATCAGGTCTTCCCTTCTTTTGCCTTCATACCAGAATTCCCAGGCGCGTTCCTGGAGTAGCCTTTCGCGCAGCTGGCTCTTATCGGTATAATCGCTCAGCTTCAGCAGTTGGTCTTCAACGCCGCCACCAGTGCTTTTCAGGGTAGCGGTGAGTCTAAGTTCATCCAGCCAGAGATGGTAATTGCTGCCTGTATTGCCCAGGGCAAAGAACATGACGGCATTGCCTGCGCCGCCCGGTGCATTGAGCGGAATACTGATATCCCTTACCTGGTTGGCGGTGAGGTTGATCCTTTCGGTATGGCCCAGCGGCCCTTCGGAGCGGAAGTCGAAGCTGACATCCTTATCAGCTACGGCACGGAAGCTGATAGTGTAGTTCTTATTGGTGACAATGGGCACATCGCCGGTACGGATCTGGAGGGTCCAGAATTCAGCGCCCGATCTCTTCACTTCCACCTGGAGGGAATTGTCGCCGGTCAGCTTGCCGGAACCATCCTTGCTGTAGATCCATTCGGAATTACCGGAGCCATCAAAATTCTTGAGGGTCAGGTTACCGAACACTTCGCCGTTCAGGCTGCCGTCAAAGGACTCCTGCAGTACGGTCTCAGGTTCGGCAATGACGCCGGCGCCGAAGGCCCGCCTGCGGATATTGTTGATCAGCTCAATGCTTTCGGCAGTAGGTCCATAGATCTCGTTGAGGCATTCTGCTTTAAAGAGCAGCACTTCGGTATAGCGGTCCATGATCTTGTCGCTGCCGGACCAGATGCCCACAGCCTTGGGATCAATACCGTATTTCAGCGGCAGGGCGCCAATATCACCGGAAGAACGCAGGTTGATATTGCTGCCGGATTTGTTCCTGTATTCGGCTATGATCAGTTCCCGGCGTTTATCGGCGGGATCAAAAGAATCATAGAAAGCCCAGGGCATGCGGTGACCGTTCCAGCCATCCACGCTGTTGCCGGAAGGCGAGGCGTAATCACCAGGCAGGATATTGACATAGCTATGGTTGCCATAGTTGGCCAGCGCCTCGGCGGTGATGGAGAAGATCACTTCCTTGTTGCGTTCATTGGCTACGCTGAAGATATCGGCATATACCGGTTCCAGCTGATAATAGTTGAGACCAATGATCTCATTGGCTATGCGCAGGCCGTCCTCAAAGCTTTTTTCATGCATATACAGTTTGAGCAGGTAATGCAGGGAAGCGCCTTTGGTGAGGCGGCCGTATTCGGGAGCGGTCACCGCCAGTACATCGGCGGCTTCGCGCAGTTCCTTTTCCAGGAAACTCACTACCTCAGCAGCCGTAGGCCGGGCGGGTTTATAATCCGGATCGGGATTGAGGGCCAGTTCACGCGTAGTGATCAGGGGCATGGGGCCATAGAGTCGGTAGATATCATAGACGAAGAAGGCACGCAGGGCACGCATCTCAGCAATATATTGCGCTTTCAGGTTGGCGTCCACGGGTGAGTCCTCAATACCGGCAATAACGTGGGTGCATTTGGTAACGGCGGGCGCTACCCAGTTATAAAAACCGTAAGCCATTGCATCACCGGTATTCCAGATACCTTTCAGGAAATTTTCCCAGCTCCATTTTACGGTCCACTCGCCGGTGGCTACTTCGTCCATGATTAGCGAGCTGCCGTCACAGAACATATAGGGTCCCCATCCGCCGAGGCGCAGGTTGTGGTATACCGCGGTGGTGGCGGCTTTCAGGTCGGCCGGTGTCTGGTAGAAATTCTCCGGGAAGATCTCCCCGTAGAGGTTCGGCTCCAGGTTCTTCTCGCACCCGCTGAGCGTGGCGGCCACCAGGCAGGTGAATAGTCCTTTATAGATCTTTTGCATTGTTCAGGTATTAAAATTTAACATCAAGCCCAAAGGAGAATGAGCGTTGCTGGGGATAAGAGGCACGGTCGTTCTCCACTTCCGGATCAAAGCCATTGTAATTGGTGATGGTGGCCAGGTTCTCCCCTGTTACAAATATCCTGGCGGATACGGCCCAGCTTGGTTTCAGGACCCTGGTCAGATCATACCCGATGGTCAGGTTCTTCAGCCTGGCATAGGAGGCTTTTTCCCAGTAGGGGCTGCCATACTGGTCAAAGCTGTTCACAATACCACTGGGCAGCGTAGCATTCGGATTGGCGCTGCTCCACCTGTCTTTGATCTCGCTGAGGAAATTATAGTTATCACGCAGGAGCTGGATACCATAGCTGCCGAATACACTGTGTTCCATGCGGGTCTCGGGCAGTTTGTAGGCCCCTACCACGGCATACCAGAACATGCTCAGGTCAAAATTGCCGAAGCTCAGGGTATTGTTGAGGCCCACGGTAAATTTAGGGGCGCGGGTGCCGAGGTATACCACATCGGCTTCATCAATCCTGCCATCGGGTTTGCCGGTGAGCTTTCCGTCTGCATCACGGCCGTTGAGGTCCCGGTATTTCATCTGGCCGGGCAGCAGGCCGGGCATATGCGGTGTTTCTTCGCCGGGTTGCTTGAGACCGTCGGATACCAGGGTGAACACGGAGCTGAGGGGATCGGTGCCGGACTCATAGGGGCGCAGGATCACTTTGGGATCACGCTCCATCCAGCGGTCGCGGTAAGCGGTAAAGGTCAGTGCGGACGACCAGTGCAGCGGTCCTTCCAGGTTGATGCTTCGGAGGGTAAGTTCCACGCCCTTGCTCTGGGTCCTGCCTACATTGGAGTAAACGCCGGACACAATGGAATAATGCGGCAGGGTGCGGTAGCTGAGCAGGTCGCTCACCTCTTTATAGAACACATCCAGGCTACCGCTGAGGCGGTTGCGCAGGAAGCCGAAATCCATACCAACGTTGATCTCGCTGGTGGTTTCCCATCTCAGGTTGGGATTGGCCAGCTTGGAAAGGGTAACGCCTTTGTTTTCCTGTCCGTCGAAATAATAGTTCTGGCCCTGGAAGCTATAGAGCGCATAAGCAGCGCTGTTAGGCAGGTTCTCATTACCTACCTGGCCGGCGCTGACGCGGAGCTTCAGGTCGGAGACCCAGTCTATATTTCGTATAAAATCTTCTTCAATGGCCCTCCAGGCAAAGGCAGCGGAGGGGAAGAAAGCATATTTGTTATTGGCGCCAAACCGGTCGCTCCCATCCACGCGGGCGGAAAAGGTGAACAGGTATTTCTGGTCGAAGGAATACTGCATCCTCGTGAAATAGGAAGCCAGCACGTGGCGGCCCCTGTAGGAGCTGACAATAGGTCTTTCCTCACCGGCCTGTATGCGGTAATAGTAGAGGGCGTCGGAAGTGAAGCGTTTGGCATTCACGTACACGCCTTCATCGTTCTGCTGCTGGTAGGAATAGCCGGCCAGCGAGAGCAGCTTGTGTTTCCTGCCAAAGCTTTTCTGGAAGTTCAGCACGGCCTCACCCAGGTAATCTTCCCGTGAAGCGGAGTTGATATTGGCATCACCACCCACCTGGCTGCCGTAGCGAGTGGTCTGGGGGAAATAGTTCTGCCTTTTCCCGTTACGGGCGTCAATACCGCCGGAAAGCTTTACCCAGAGTACATCCTGGAGGAAATGGACATTGGTGTACAGGGAGGTCATGAAACGTTTCGACTTGGTCTTATCCGTAATGTCCAGGTAAGAAAGCGGGTGATTGAGCAGGGCCTGGCTGGGATCTTCTATCCAGAATCCATCTATCGTTTTCTGGGGTTTTACCAGCGGGCTATAGTTCATGGCGGATTCAATGATTCCGGCCGTGGCGTCACGGCCGCCGCCCAGGGTGGCATTCTTTTCTGTTACCAGGGAGGCCATGGCCGATGCGCCATAATTCCACCAGCGGCGGATCTCCTGGTCAAAATTATAGCGGAGGCTGAGGCGTTGGATACCGGAGGTCTTCACCACACCGCGCTGGTCAAAATAGTTGACGGAGAACAGAGACTTGTAAGTCTTGGTACCCTGCGTCACCGTGATATTGTGCTGGTTCACGATGCCGGGCTGGGTCATAAGATTATACCAGTTGGTGCCTGCGCCGGCTGCTGTTATATCATCCGGGGTGAACAGCGGCGTATAGGGCGCTACGGTACCGGGATCGGTATCACCGTAGGGTCCCAGCTTATTATTGATGAGGTAAGTTTCGTGATTGTATTTCTCCCTTTCGTTCAGGAATTCGGAAGCTGTGAGCAGGGAAGGTTTTTTGATCACCTCCTGGGTGGACATGTTCATACTGTATTCCACCTTGGCCTGCCCGCCCCCACCGCGTTTGGTGGTGATCAGGATAACGCCGCTGGCGCCGCGGGCGCCATAGATAGCGGTGGCGGCGGCGTCTTTCAGGATCTCAATACTGGCAATGTCATTGGGGTTAATGTCATTGAGCGGGCTGCGGCCGCCGGCATTCCACTGGTTGCCGCTGCCGGGCGATACGCCGTCGCCTACTACGGGGAAACCGTCAATCACATACAGGGGCTGGTTACCGGCGCCGGTGCTGGGCGCGCCGCGCACCAGGATATTCAGGGAGCCGCCGGGCTGGGCCGTACCCTGGGTAACGGTAACACCGGCTGCGCGGCCCATCAGCATCTGGGAAAAATCAGGGGAGGATACTTTTACCAGGTCGCTGGGCTTTACCGTAGTGATGGCGGCGTTCACATCACTTTTCTTCATGGTGCCATACCCTACTACAATCACCTGGTTCAGGTCGGACACTGCTCTTTTCAGGGTCACGTTGAGGGTGCTCTGGCCACTGGTCACTTTCAGCTCGCGGGTCTCTACTTCCACGGAGCTGAAGACCAGGGTCTGACCGGGCTTCACATCGGGGAAAGAGAAATTGCCGTTCTCATCGGTGGAAGTGCCATGGGCTGTGCCTTTGATCAGCACGCTGATATTGCTGAGTGGTTTTCCTTCTTCGTCCGTTACCTGTCCTTTGATGGGGGCCGGCGGCGGTACGGGTGCGGCCAATTCGGTAGGTTCAGGCAGGGTTGGGAACAGGAGGGGCGCTTTGTGCAGCAGGATGATGGTCTTGTCAGCGATCTTGTATTTCAGGGGCTGGTCTTTGAGTACCAGGTCCATGAAACTGCGCAGGTCAAGGTCCTTTACAGCCAGGGAAGCCGGGCTGGTATTTCGCAGCAGGTCCTTGGTATAAAAGACCACGTAGCCGGTCTGTTTTTTGATCTCGGCGAAGACTTTGACGAGCGGCATCTGTTCACTTGTCAAAGTGATGGTTTGCGAGGACGTTTCCGCAGTTACGTGCAGGCAAACAGTGAGCATGAGCAAGGTCGTTATTTTCATTGCCATCAGGATTTTTTCTCCCATGCTGCGGGAACGATGGCCCTTGTTCTGAACGGGCTGCAGGCATTGGGAAGGCAACCGGAGGCAATCACTGACCAGCGGCTCGCCCAGAGGCATAACCGCGTGGATACCAGCTTCATACGACCGGTCCACAATCGTTGTTTTTTTCATACATTTGTACAGGTTTGGTTAATAAAAAATTCCCTAAGAGCGAAATTTCTGTTGACCATAACTTTTCGCCGGAAAGGATGGCACTCCAATCCGGCTTTTTGTTGCGGTCTACAGGACTGATAACGGATAAGTATAGTTGATATGGTGTGCCGGTCAGGGCAATACCACCAGTTTTCTGCCGGATTCCATCCGGAAATGGATATTCCAGGCCTTGAGCGCTTCCAGCACATCTGATAAAGGCACGTTGCGGCTCATCTCCCCGCCGAACTGAACAGCCGGGATCCCTTTCTCATACACCACTTCTATATCGTACCAGCGTTCCAGCTGGTTCATCACTTCTTTGAGGCTGGCATCCTCAAAATTGAAAAGGCCGTTCTTCCAGGCCATCACCTGGTCCAGGTTCACCTGTTCCTGGATGCTGATACCGGAAGCTGCCTGGCCGTTGCCGGCAATACGGGCCTGCTGTCCCGGCTTCAGCAGTACAGAATTTTGCAGGGGACTTGCTGTTGTCCCGGCCGCCTCTGAAATCACTTTCACAGCCCCCTGCAATAATGTTGTCTGGATAGTATTTTCGTCTTCGTATGCGTTCACATTGAAATGCGTGCCTACCACTTCTACTGCCGCCTGGTTGCGGATCTTCACTTTAAAAGGCTGGCGTGGATTATGGGCCACTTCAAAATAGGCTTCACCGCTGATCTCTACCAACCTTTCTTTCCCTACAAAAGCAGCCGGGTACACCAGTGTGCTGTTGGCATTGAGCCAGAGGCGGGTGCCGTCCGGCAGGCTGAGGTTGAGCTGCCGGCCTTTGGGAATGCGGAGGGTATTGTAGGCCAGGGTGGTCACGGTATCTGCCGGTTTGTAGGAGAGCCGGCCATTTTCCAGGGTGATGGCCACCCCGTTCTGTGCGGTCACCAGTCCGTTGCCCAGGCTGTCCAGTACCACCTGGGTACCATCGGCCAGGGTCAGCACGGCGCCGTCATGTGCGGGCTGGATATCTTTGGGAGATACCTGGTGAACAATATTGTTGTTGGTGTTGGGCTGGCGCAGTACAAACCAGCTGGCGCCGGCTGCCAGGAGTACCAGGATGGCGGCGGCATAGCGGACCCAGGATCTTTTATAGAAAGGAATGGTAATGGGCAGGTTGCTGGTAGCGGGCGCTTGTCGGAGAATAGCATCCACCATCTGGTGGGCGTCCTGCTCGGTGGCCAGCGGATCAGGCTGTGCTTCGGCCCAGCGCTGGCGGAGGGCCGGTGTCAGCAGCTGTTCAGCATCCACGGCAGCGTACAATTGCAGCAGTTCGGCTGTTTCGGCTGGGGTCAGGTGCTGGCTGGTCCAGCGGGCAAACAATTCCAGGAACCTTTTCTCTTTCAAAATGGCGGGTTTAAATGATCAATCTGTATTAATAGAGACACCGCTGCTGAAAGCAAAGGGGCTACCGGGAGGAAATTTTTTAAGAATTTTTTTGATGGCTTTAAATGGGCTTCCAGGATGTGCGCTTTGGATACGGGTAGTTGAGTGATGCCGGTTCCTGAAAGGGAGATTTGATCCGGAAGTAGTGCTGCTATCAAATAAGTTTGCTATTTGGTTCGAACCAAATGGCTTTGTAACCAATAGCCAGTTACTGGTGTTTCCGGACAAACCAGGCAGTCGTTTCACAGCACCATGCGGCAGCAAGGGCATGCAGACAAACCGCAGGGCGGCTGCGCTTACCGGATGCCCAGCAGGCTCAGGACCAGTACTGCCCCGTATTTCATTTTTTCTGTAATAAATGCGGTCATGGAAGCCGTAGCGTATTGCAGGTATTTCTTAATGGTCTCTTTGGAGATGCCCATGGTGGTGGCGGCTTCGGCATAGGACTGTCCTTCCTTTCGGATCAGGATCCATGCCTTTTGCTGCTGTGGCGGCAACTGGGCTACAGCCTGGTCCAGGATGCCGGGGATGTCTTCCGTGAATACCGGTTCTGTGTTATCCAGGACCTCAGGCTGGGATTCCAGCCATTTATTTTTGCGGGCTTCCTCGCGCAGCTGCGAGCGGACCGCATTCAGGGCCAGGTGCCGGGAGATCACAAAAATAAAACTGCGGAGATCATGTACTTCTTTCAGGGTCTCGCGGCTGCGCCATACCTGCAGGAAAACATCCTGTACGGTCTCTTCGCTGCGTTCCCGGGAATGGGTAAAGCTGAGGATATAGGACAACAGGTAGGGCCTGTAAAAGATCACCACAGTACGGAAAGCCGCCTCATTACCTTCGGCAATCAGCAGCAGCAGTGAGCGTTCATCCGGCAATACTTTTCTGGTTAGGGCCTGCATCGTTCTCCTCTCTTTGGACAGCAATTTTAGAGCGGCAATATTACCCAATTATATTGTGATTGCCCGATACGGGTTTTATAACTGCGTAAATGCTGCGGATGAACAGGGAATTCGCCGGGTTAAAGCCCGCTTTTGTCCGCTTCCGCCAGGTAGCCGGCCGGCCGCCGGCATTTGTCTTATTTTTGCGGCATGAAAAAAGGCGCGCCCGTCAAGGAAATGTTCCGGCTTACCTGGCTAATGGCAGGTTTTATGGCAGTGATGATCTTCTTTTTCAAGTTTATTGAGACAGGCTTAACCCCGAAGATCTTTATAGCCCCTACACTTATAGGCTCCTTGTTCTTCTTCATGGGCCTTGTCAATATTACGCTGCTGAAAAGCGCCCCGCCTACCATTTACCAGCCACCGATCAAAAAGCACTGGAAATGGTACCTGCTGTCTTTTTTCTGCAGTTTTGTGGTGGTGCAGTTATACTGGCCGGTATTTGCTTATTTCGCAGACGAAAACTGGCATCGCCTGAACAACATGCAGCACTTCATCACGTTCACCATGATCAGTGTCCTGTTCAATATCCTCACGCTGTCCATGCAGCTCTTTGTCTGCCTGCTGCATGAAAAAGCCAAGGCCGATGTGGAGAACGCCCAGCTGAAGACCGCCAATATGCAGGCCGTTAACGCCCTGCTCCGCCAGCAGATCCACCCGCATTTCCTGTTCAACGCGCTGAGCGTGCTCAAGACCCTGTATAAATCGGATACCCGTGCAGGGGAACATTACCTGGGACACCTGGCCAATTTTCTCCGGGCTTCGCTGTCAGATGTACAGGAAAAAATGGTGAAGCTGGGTGATGAGATCAACCTATGCAATGACTATTTAGAAATGCAGCGGCTCCGGTTCGGCAAAGCGCTGGCCGTAGACATAGACCTTCCTGCTGATACCCTGCAGGAGGGGCAGGTGCCTTCTTTCTCCATCCAGCCGCTACTGGAGAACGCTATCAAACACAATGAGGTTACAGAGGCTGCGCCCCTGCATATCCGGGTTTACTGCCAGGAGCCCTACCTGGTGGTCTGCAATAACCTGCAGCTGAAAAGACATCCCGAGCCTTCTTCCGGCAAAGGACTGCTGAACCTGATGGAACGCTACCGGTTATTATCAAACGAAGAAGTACTGATTGATGCCAGTCCCGAACATTTTTCTGTAAGTATTAAAATCCTTCATCCATGAAAATTGTGATCATTGAGGACGAACGCCTCACGGCGGCCGACCTGGCAGAAACTATCAGTCGCCTCCAGCCCGGCGCCGAGATCATCGCCCAGCCTGGCAGCGTGCAGGAAGCCATCCAGTTCTTCCGCCAGGGTATCCGGGCCGACCTGATCTTCAGCGATATCCAGCTGGGCGACGGCCTGGCCTTTGAGCTGTTCAACGAGATCCCCTTCCCTGCCCCGGTCATTTTCTGCACCGCCTTTGACCAGTACGCCCTCAAAGCCTTTGGCGCCAACGGCATTGATTATATCCTCAAGCCGTTCACGGATCAGTCTGTGCGGGGGGCTTTGGACAAGTTCCAGGCGCTGAAAGAAAAATTTGCGGATAATCCCCGGGACTACCGGGATATCCTGCAGCTGTTCCAGGAACGCAAGCCCGCCGGCGACGGCTCGGTGCTGGTATATCATAAGGACAAGATCCTGCCGGTCCCTTTCCGCAGTATTGCGTTTTTCCAGTTGCGGAACGCATTGGTCCATCTCACCACTTTTGATCAGAAAAGCTACCAGCTCAGCAAACCGCTGGAAGAGCTGGAAAAGCAGGCAGGAACCAGCTTCTACCGGGTCAACCGGCAGTTCCTGGTCAACCGTCAGGCCATTGTGGAAGCGTCCAATTATCTATCCCGTAAAATTGCCATCAGCCTCTGCGTGAAAACGCCGGAAGTGATCACCGTGAGTAAGGAAAAAGTGCCGGGCTTTTTAGAGTGGCTGTCCAGGTCATAACAGCTGAGAATTCATTCGCCGCAATTCATCCAGTCGCTCGCCTCCGGCGAGTGACCGCTATTCCGTCGCCGGAGGCGACCAGTACCATCCTGCCGGTCCCGACTGGTTAGCCGGAGGCTAACAAATAGTCGTCACTCGCCGGAGGCGAGCGACAGGACCCATTGATCCTCCCCCGCCGTTTCAACGGGCAATTTGTCCGTTTCCCCTGTATACTGCTTGGCTGCTCCTGCATTTGCCCGCAAATTTGTGCGCATCACCATTTTACCAACCAAAGGCATTAAAGCAACCAGACAGGACATGAAAACCTACGGATTGATCAGCCTCATGCTATTGGCAGGCGTAAAGTTATCAGCGCAGGACAGACCCACCAGTATCAGGATCCCGGAAGCCCAGAGAGATTCTTTACAGCAGGCTGCAGGCCGCCCCCTCACCAGTACCGCACCCCGGCTCGGCGGCATCAATGTGAGCGGCGTCCTGTTCCCGGTGTCCGGCAATGGAAAGGATTTCCTGATCCAGCAGTTTTCCGCCGAAGCCGGTACACCCGTGCGTATACTGAAGCTCAAAAGCAACAGGCCCTACTTTTTCAGGGCCAGTCTCCGTTACCAGGGGCTCTACCTTTCCGGCGAGCCCTTCATCGGCAGTAATAATTTTCATTCCGTCACCGCCAATCTCTCCTATACCACTATCCTTTCCAGGAGTACCCACCTCAGTATCTTCGGGCTCACCGGCGTGGCGTCTGATTTCCGGAAAAGCATTACCGGCTCCGATCTTTACTATACTGTAGGCGCCAGGATAGCGCTGCGGCAGGACAAGGATTTCAAATATGCCATCAACCTGGTGTATACCGATATGTATACCGGCTCATTCCTGCTGCCTATACCGGAGTTTGCCTGGACAATCAACGACAAGTGGTCCTGGACCGGCTTCCTGCCTATCAGGACCTCGCTGAAATATAAATTGTCAAAACAACACCAGCTCGGCTGGACCACCACTTTCCAGGGCGCCACCTACCGGCTGAACAGTGGTGCAGGCGATGAATATATCCAGCACCAGCAGGTGAGTACGGGTATCAGCTACGACTGGCAGCTGAACCACCGCTGGGACCTCAATATTATTGGCGGTTATACCCTGTCCAATAAATTACAGACCTACTCCAACAGCGAGAAAGCAGGCTTCAACGCCTTTGATAAGATACAGGACCGGAAATGGAACCTGTCGTACGACAGGAACACGCCATTTATCCAGGCAGGATTTAACTATAAATTCTAAGTAATGGTGAACACATTACAGACAACCACACCCGGCAACCAGACGGCGCATGCACAGCAGATACTGATCTTCAAGACCACTATCTGCACGGAGAGCGACAAACGATTTATCGGCCGGGTGATGAAGGACTGTCATATCATTGACTGGTCCGTTGACCTGCACGATGTAGACTGCGTGCTGCGGATTGTGACCGCCGACTATTCCATTGACCAGATCATCTGGCTGATCTGCTCTAACGGATTCCTATGTGAAGAACTACGATAGCTGCACCCCCATTTATCAACTGCCGGGTGCAGCCCCTTTTTTTATTGGTGAGAATCATTAACTTTATCATGATCGATTGTCCGTCCCTGGTGATAAGCTGATGATTTCCTGTCAGATAGATGCCAATAAAAAATGTCATTAAAACATTTATTGATAACGGTTGCCGTATGCCTGTACCTGCATGCCCCTGCACAACAGGAACAGTATACCTTTTCACGGGTGGATGTGGCTTCCGGTCTCTCCCATAACCAGGTCAATACCATCCTCAGGGACAGGAACGGCTTTTTATGGTTCGGCACCATGTCCGGCCTGAACCGTTATGACGGTTATTCCGTCAAGACCTACCGCAGCACGGCCGACAGTAATACCCTCACCGATAATTATATCAGCAATATCTGGGAATGTCCCGGTAACAAACTCTGGATCAATTCCCGGTCCGATGGTTGTCTCTTTGACCTCGGCACCGAACGCTTTGACCGCAATGGCAACCGGTACCTGCAATCCCTGGGAATGCCGGCCGGTACGGTGAGCGCTATCCGGAAAGACAGCAAGGGCCAATACTGGTTTATCATAGAAAGCAAGGGCCTGTACCGGGTAAGCCCGGGACAAAAAGCCGGCATCCTGGTCTACCCCTTTCCGGCTGCTGCAGCCAGCGATAGCGCCATCACCCAGCTGGCGGAAGACAGCTTCGGGTATATCTGGCTGGTACACCGTAGCGGCCTGTTAACGATCATGGAACCCTCCTCTCTGCAGATCGTGCATCGCAATACAAAACTGCAGCAGGCCAATAAAGGCAATTACCCCTACCAGCTGTTCATAGATAAGGACAATGGTCTCTGGGCATGGACAGGTGATCCCAAAGGCGTATTCTACCTGGATCCTGCCGGATCCCTGCGGATACTCAACGAGAACAGCCAGCCTCACCGGCTCAACAATAACCTGGTGAATGGCATTGCACAGGATAAATCCGGGCTGATCTGGATAGCTACTGATCATGGCGGCATCAACCTGGTCAATAAGGAAGGGTTTACCATCCGCTACCTGGTCAATGATCCGGAGAACAACAAGAGCCTGGCGCAGAACAGTATCAATGCCCTCTACCGTGATCCCAACGGGATCATCTGGATAGGCACCTACAAACAGGGCGTCAGCTATATCAATGAGAACATCTCCAAGTTTGCGCATTATAAACACCGCGCCTCCGACCGGCGCAGCCTGCCCTATGATGATGTGAACCGTTTTGTGGAAGATGCCCGGGGCAATCTCTGGATTGGCACCAATGGCGGCGGCCTGCTTTATTTTGACCGGCAGCAGAACAGTTTCCGGCAATACCTGCACAATCCCAATGACCCCAGCAGCCTCAGCAATAATGTGGTGGTCAGTCTCTGCCTGGACCATGAGCAGAAACTCTGGATAGGCACCTATCTCGGCGGGCTCAATTGCTTTGATGGCAACCGGTTCATCCATTACCGCCACAACGAGGCCGATCCAGGCAGCCTGGCGGAAGACAGGGTCTGGGAGATCCTGGAAGATGCGCAGCACCAGCTCTGGGTGGGCACCCTGGGCCGGGGCCTGGACCGCTTTGACCGCAGCACCGGGCAATTTATTCATTACCGGGATACCGGTACCACTCCCGCCGCTACCCAGGCGGGATTCATCATGGCTCTGCAGGAGGACAGGCAGGGCAATCTCTGGATCGGCACGGCAGGCGGTATGGACCTGCTGAACAAAAAGACCGGACAGCTGACCCGCTACAGTCATAGCGCAGATAGCGGCAGTCTCAGTAATAATAATGTACTGTCCATCCTGGAAGACGCCTTCGGCAGGATCTGGGTGGGCACCCGTGAAGGACTGAACCTCTTTGAACCGGCCAGCAGCAGCTTCCGGCATTTCACCCGGGAGCAGGGCCTGCCGGACAATACCATCCTTACTATCCTGGAAGACCAGCAGCATAACCTCTGGATCACTACCCCCAGCGGCCTCAGTAATCTCCTGCTGAAAAAAGACAGTGAGGGACGAACCAATATCGCTGATATCCGGAATTACGATGAGACCAGTAACCTCCAGGGCCGGGAATTCAATGAGAATGCAGCCCTCAGAACACGTAAAGGAGAATTGGTGGTAGGAGGCCCTAACGGCTTCAATATCATTACTGCAGGGTATACGCATCCTGTGCAGGAAAATCCTCCTATCGTATTCACCAGCTTCCAGGTCTTCAATAAAAATATCAATGCGGGGGACCGCGTGAACGACCGGGTGATCCTTTCCCGCGCCATCACTGAAACAGATGCCATCACCCTCCGCTTCAAAGACAATGTATTCTCCATTGAATACGCCGCCCTGGACTTTGTACATTCCAATGGCGATCGCTACGCCTATAAACTGGAGGGCTTTAACAAAGACTGGCTCTATACTGATGGCAGCCAGCGCCGCGCCACCTATACCAACCTGGACCCGGGCACCTATCACTTTAAGGTCAAAGCACTGAATCCTGAGGGCAACTGGAGCCCGGAAAAAGAACTGACCATCACCATCCTGCCACCTTTCTGGCGGACACCGATAGCCATTATCATTTATATACTGGTGGTTGCCGGCATCCTGGTGCTGGCCCGCAGGATCACGGTGGAAAGGACCAGGATGCGCTATGAAATGGAACAGCAGCGCAGGGAGGCGGACCGCATGCACGCCATCGACAGCATGAAGACAAAATTCTTCACCAATGTCAGCCATGAGTTCCGTACCCCGCTCAGCCTGATCCTCTCGCCGCTGGACCGTATCCTGAAATCCACCCATGATGCACAGCAGCGCACACAATTGCAGCTGATCCAGCGCAATGCCAAAAGATTGCTGCACCTGATCAACCAGCTGCTGGATTTCCGTAAAATGGAGGTGCAGCAGTTTGTGCTGCATCCTACCCAGAGTGATATCATCCGCTTTGTTAGGGATATCAGTTATTCCTTTTCTGATATCGCCGAACAAAAGAATATCAGCTTCAGCGTTGAAAGCGCCCGGGAATCCCTGGACATGTGCTTTGACCGCGATAAACTGGAAAAGATCCTCTTCAACCTGCTCTCCAACGCCTTTAAATATACCCCCAACAATGGACGGGTCAGCGTTTACCTGCGCTGCCCGGATGAACAGCATATTGAGATCCGGGTAAAGGATACGGGCATCGGCATCCCGGCGGATAAGCATGACAGGATCTTTGAACGTTTCTTTCAGCATGATGTACCCGAAGGCATGATCAGCCAGGGAACAGGTATCGGCCTGGCCATCACCAAGGAATTTGTGCGCCTGCACGAAGGCAGCGTACAGGTGGAAAGTGAACCCGACAAGGGCACTTCCTTTATAGTAGTGCTGCCTGTCCGGAAAAATGGCGAATTGCAGGCCCTGCCCCCCACGGCCCCCACGCCTGCACCCTCCATGAGCCTGGAGCCGTTGCCGGCAGCTGGTACAGAGATCGCCCCTGGTTCGTCCCAAAAACAAAAAAGCCGGACCATCCTGGTGGTGGAGGACAATGAGGACTTCCGCTTCTATTTAAAGGACAACCTCAACCGCAAATACCAGGTGCTGGAAGCGGCTGATGGAAAGACCGGCTGGCAGAAGGCCAAGGAGTTCCTGCCCGACCTGGTGGTGAGTGATATCATGATGCCCCAGCTCTCCGGCATTGAACTGCTGCGGCGGATCAAAGGGGATCCCCGAACTGCCCAGATCCCCGTGATCCTGCTCACGGCCATGGATAGCGAAGAGACCCAGCTGGAAGGCTATAAAACAGGGGTGAACGATTATATAGCCAAGCCCTTCACGTTTGAGATCCTGGAGACCCGGATCCGGAACCTGCTGGCACAGCAGCAGCAACTGAAAAAGAATATCGAAAGACAAAGGGAGGTGAACCCGGAAACGATTGCTATTGAGTCGGCCGACGACCGGTTCCTGAAAATGGCCCGTGAGGCGGTAGAAAAGAATATCGGTAACCCGGACTATTCAGTGGAAGACCTGAGCCGCGATCTCTTCATGAGCCGGGTGGCTGCCTATAAAAAGATCCTGGCCCTGACCAGGCTGACCCCGGTGGAATTCATCCGGCACCTGCGTCTTAAAAGGGCTGCCCAGCTATTGGCCCAAAGTCAGCTTACCGTAGCGCAGGTAGCCTATGAGGTAGGCTTCAATAATCCCAAGAACTTTGCCCGCTATTTTAAGGAGGCCTTCCAGGTGCTGCCTTCCCAGTATCAAAAAGACCCGCCCCGCGCCTCCCCTACAGAAGCAGAAGCCTGATAATCATATCCCAAACCTTTCCGGTTAACATTTAATACCCTATTCGTAAACATACGGATACCCTCTTGCATACCGCGTACGGTTAGATTTGCGTGTCTTTAAAAACCAGATCAAACCGCTTGCCATGCTGAGAATAACAGTGCTTGTCGCCGGCTTTTTACTATGCCATTCCATTGCCTTCTGTACCGGTTACCCCAACCCTGTCCCCTTTAAACTGGTCAGGGACGGCGTGATCATTTACCCTGATCCCGACTATACCCTCAATACCCAGGCGGTCAAACTCCGGGTAGTAGCCGATAATATTATACAGGTAACGGCCAGCCCGGCCAAAGAACTGGCTCCCTTCCAGAGCCTTTCTGCTGTAGAAACTACGCCCCCTGCTCCCAATAGCTGGAAAGTAATTACCACCAAGGACCGGGTTACGGTCAAAACCCGGTTACTGACAGCCGTTGTGCTGCTCCGGACCGGCGCCGTATCATTTTATGATACGGCTGGCCGGAAGGTCCTGGCGGAAAAAGGCGTAGGCGGCCGCAGCTTTTCCCCCATAGCGGTGGAAGGGCAACGCTCCTACCAGATCACCCAGGTATTCCAGACAACGCCTGACGACGCCTATTATGGCCTCGGCCAGCACCAGGACGATGTGTTCAACTACAAAGGGCACCAGGTGACCCTTTTTCAGAACAATACGGAAGTAGCCGTGCCTTTCCTGGTGTCCCATAAAAATTATGGCCTGCTCTGGGATAATTATTCCATCACCAGCATCGGGGATATACGCCCCTACCATTCGCTCTCGGCCCTGCAGCTTTTCTCCGATAAGGGAGAGCCAGGCTGGCTTACCGCCAGTTATTACAATGACCGTGGCCCCAACGCCACGCCGGTTAAGCAACGGGCAGAAACGGCTATCAGCTATGAGTTCCTGAATGATTCCCGGCTCTTTTTCCCGCCGGATTTTTTACCCACTAAGGGCAAAGTAGTATGGGAGGGCAGCATTGCTTCTGAATTCCAGGGACTGCATAAATTCCGGATGACCTACGGTGGTTATATCAAGGTATGGGTAGAGGGAAAACTGGTTCTGGACAGGTGGCGCCGGGCCTGGAACCCTGCTCCCGCCCTGCTGGACCTGCCCCTCGATAAAGGGAAAAAATACGCTATCAGGATAGAGTGGGCGCCCGAGTCCGTGGAAGCCTACCTCACCCTGCGCTGGATAGAGCCGCTACCCGCCGAAGCACAGGACCAATACGCTTTTGCTTCGGAAGCCGGGCAGCAGCTCAACTACTATTTTATTTATGGCGGCACTATGGATGAGATCATAGCGGGGTATCGTACCCTCACCGGCAAAGCCAGCCTGGTCCCTAAATGGGCATTGGGATTCTGGCAAAGCCGGGAGCGGTACAAAACACAGGACGAGATCCTGAGTACCGTGAAAGAATTCAGGGACCGCCAGCTGCCGCTGGACAATATTGTGCTGGACTGGAGCTACTGGAAAGAGGACGACTGGGGCAGCCAGGAATTTGACGCTGCCCGCTTCCCCAACCCGGACAGCATGATCAAAGTCCTGCACGAACAATACCATACTAAGTTCATGATCTCCGTATGGCCCAAATTCTATGAAGGCATCAGCGCCTACAAAACATTTGACCAGAACGGCTGGCTCTACAAACGCAATATTGCCGACCGGACAAGGGACTGGATCGGGGACGGCTATACGTCTACCTTTTATGACGCCTTCAACGAAAAGGCCCGTAAAGCATTCTGGGACCTGATCAATGAAAAGATCTTTAAAAAAGGCGTGGATGCCTGGTGGATGGATGCCAGCGAACCCGATATCCATTCCAATGTTTCGCCCGACAGGCGTAAGCAGCAGATGGCCGGCACTGCCATTGGCCCTGCCGCCGAATACCTGAACGCCTATCCCCTGCAGAATGCCAAAGGCATTTATGAAGGGCAGCGTTCCGCGGATCCCGACAAAAGGGTGTTCCTGTTAACCCGTTCCGGTTATGCCGGCTCACAACGGTATGCCGCCACTATCTGGAGCGGTGATATCGGCGCACGCTGGGACGATATGAAAGCACAGATCACCGCCGGCATCAATTTCTCACTCTCGGGCCTGCCCTGGTGGAGCATGGACATTGGTGGCTTTGTAGTGGAGAACCGCTTTGAATACCCCAACGAAAAAGACCAGGAAGAATGGCGGGAAATGCTGACCCGCTGGTACCAGTTCGGTTCCCTGACACCGGTATACCGGTCGCACGGCCAGTTCCCCTACCGGGAGCCTTTTAATATTGCACCGGAAGATCATCCTGCCTATAAGAGTATCCTGTACTATACCCAGCTCCGTTACCGCCTGATGCCTTATATCTATTCCATTGCTGGCAAAAGTTACCACGAGGATTATACGCTCATGCGCGGGCTGCCCATGGATTTTGCAGGAGATACAGCCGTGCTGCGGATCAGCGACCAATATATGTTTGGCCCTTCGCTGCTGGTGAACCCTGTGTACAGGTATGGCCAGCGTAACAAAGAACTCTACCTGCCCAAAGGACAGGGCTGGTATAACCTCTATACAGGCCAGTATGAACCGGGAGGGCGCCGGATCAATGCGGCCGCTGATTACGGGCAGATGCCGGTGTACGTGAAAGAAGGGGCCATACTGCCAGTAGGCCCCAGTCTCCAGTACACAGAAGAGAAATTAGCTGACACCATTACACTGTATGTATATACCGGGAAGAACGCTTCCTTCAACCTTTACGAAGATGAAAACAATAATTACAATTATGAAAAAGGCCTTTTCGCCTCCATTCCCTTATCCTGGAATGAAGCTACTAAAACCTTATCTGTTGGCGCCCGCAAGGGCAGTTTCCCCGGCATGCTGGTACAGCGCCATTTCCGGGTGATCCGGGTCAGTCCGGGTAAACCCGTTCCTATGGACCCCGGTACCAGCCAGGGTCAGCTGATCACTTACACTGGAAAGGCCGTCACGCTGAAACCTGAATAACCGGGATCAGATTTTTCTAACTGTTAACTGCTTCTATATGAAAAAAACGAAAACCTTGCTCAAAGCAACATGCTTATGCTGGCTCTTTATTGCGGGGCTATTGCTTCCCCCCAGTCTGTATGCACAGGAAGCTACGGTAGAAGGTACTATCCTCTCTGCCAAAACCGGTGAAGCCATTTCCGGCGCCACCATCACCCACAAAGGCAACCAGCGCACCGCTGTTACCAACGACAAAGGCCAGTTCAGGCTGGCCGCCGCTTCCGGCGATCTGCTGGAAGCTACTATGGTAGGCTACCGCCCCCTGGAACTCAGGGTAACAGGCAGCACGCTCGTTTTCCGCCTGGAAGAGAATTTCAGCGACCTGGATGAAGTGGTGGTCATTGGTTATGGCGTACAGCGCAAAAAGCTGGTCACCGGCGCCAACCTCAATGTAAAAGGCGGCGATATCCAGAAACAAAGCACTACCAATGCCCTGCAGGCCTTGCAGGGACAGGCGCCCGGCGTACAGATCACCACCAGCTCCGGTCAGCCCGGATCCGGGATCAACGTGATCATCCGCGGCAAAGGCACGGTGGGCAATTTTGGTCCGCTCTACGTAGTGGACGGTGTGAACACCTATGATATCGCCTACCTGAACCCCGCAGATATAGAATCCATAGACGTATTAAAAGATGCCGCCTCTGCCGCCATCTATGGCTCGCAGGCTGCCAATGGCGTGGTGCTGATCACTACGCGGACAGGCAGAGCGGGTAAATCGGTCCTGACCTATGATGGATTTATCGGCGTACAGAATGTAGCCCGCAAAGCGGAGCTGCTGGATGCCAGGGAATATTCCATCATCATGAATGAGTCTGCCGTGAACTCCGGCAAAACACCGCCGTTCTCAGCAGAAGCCATTGCCAACCCTATTGCCAATACAGACTGGATGGACCAGATGTTTGTGAAGGACGCCCTCACCCAGAACCATGTACTGGGTCTTACCGGCGGCAGCCCTAACTCTGTATTCTCCATGTCCATGGGCTATACCGGCCAGGAAGGCATTGTAGGTGGTAAGGACCTCTCCAATTTCAGCCGGTACACTTTACGCCTGAATTCCGAACACAATGTACTCAACAAGCTCATCAAACTGGGACAACACCTCACCTTCACCTATGAAGAGAACAATGGGATCGGTGTAGGCAATATCTACAACAATACCCTGCGCGCCGCCTTCAACGTCAGCCCGCTGGTCCCTATGTATGGCCCGGATGGTGAGTTTTATGATAACAGCAATTCCACCTGGAATACCGGCGAGGCCAACCCCTACGCCGTGATGACCTATACCGCCCAGAACCGGAACAATAACCAGCAGCTTTTCGGGGATGTATACCTGGTAGTGGAGCCCATTAAGAACCTGCGCTTCCGCACCAGCCTGGGCCTGAACTACAGGGCAACGTCCGGCCGTTCCTTCAGTCCCACTTACCGGCTGTCCATCTACAACTTCAATGATTTCACCAAGGTCAGCCAGAATTCAGCCCGCGACCGCCAGCTGCAATGGGATAACCAGGTCAGCTATAGCTTTAACCTGAAAGACCAGCATCATTTTGATGTGATGGCCGGCACTTCCGCCATCCAGGGACGGGGCGACAACCTCTTTGCCAGTAACCGCGACCTGGTATTCACCGACCTGTATCATGCCTGGCTCAATAATGCCACCAATACAGACGGCGCAAATATCAATCTCGGCGGCACTCCCTACGAGAACGCGCTGCTCTCCGCCTATGGCCGCCTGCAGTATAATTTCCGGGAAACCTATCTGCTCAACTTCACTTTCCGTGCTGACGGCTCCTCCAAATTTGCAAAGGATCAACGCTGGGGGTATTTCCCCTCCGTATCCCTGGGCTGGGTAGCTACCAATGAGAACTTCTTCAAGAACATCAGCTGGCTGGACTTCCTCAAGGTCCGCGGCAGCTGGGGACAGGTGGGCAACCAGAACGTTGATGGCTATCGCTTCCTCACACCGGTGGCTTTCCGCTACAGCAATTATATTTTTGGCAATAAGGAAGGCGAGCTGACACCGGGAGCGTATCCCAGTCGCATCGGCAACCCGCTGGTAAAATGGGAAACCGGTCAGCAGACCAATATCGGCTTTGACGCCACCATTGCCCGCAACCTGAATGTCAATTTCGATTTCTATATCAAGGAAACCAAGGACTGGCTCATAGAAACACCTATCCTGGCCACTGCCGGCGCTGAACCACCGCTGATCAATGGCGGTGATGTGAAGAACACCGGTGTAGAGTTGCTGCTCTCCTATCGCAACAAGATCGGCAAGCTGGTATATACCGTCAGCGCCAATGGCGCCTACAACAGGAACCGGATCGGTAATATCCCCTCCCGCGATAATACCCTGCACGGCAATACCAATACCCTGTACAATAACTCCCTGGAGTTCTACCGGGCCACCGGTGGTTACCCCGTGGGTTATTTCTGGGGGCTGACCACAGACGGCATCTTCCAGTCGGAAGCCGAACTGGCCTCCTACAGCAAGAACGGCAAGCTCATTCAACCCAATGCCGCCCCCGGCGACGTGCGGTACAAAGACCTCAACGGTGATGGCCAGATCAATGACGACGACCGCAGCATGATCGGTGATCCCAATCCCGATTACACCTATGGTTTCTCTATCAGTGCAGAATACAGGGGCTTTGACTTTTCCCTGCTGGCCTCCGGCGTAGTAGGCAACCAGCTGGTACAGTCCTGGCGCAACCATGCTGATCCCAAGGCCAACTGGTCAAGGGCCGTACTGGACCGCTGGCATGGCCCAGGCTCCAGCAACACTATGCCCAGGGTCACCGAGGACAACCGCAACTGGACCAATTTCTCCGACCTCTACATCCATGACGGCGATTACCTGCGCATCAGCAATGTCACCCTCGGCTATGACCTTTCAAAGCTGGCCGGTAAGACCTGGCTCTCCAAAGCACGTGTGTATGTAGCCGCCCTCAACCTGTTCACCTTCACCAAATATGATGGCATGGATCCGGAGATCGGTTATGGAGAAGGATTTTCTTCAGGTGTGGATGTAGGTTACTATCCCCGTCCCCGGACCTTAATGGTAGGCGCTAACATCAAATTCTAAGCTCAAACACTGCAATATGAAAAAGATACCACTCTATATATCGTTATCCCTGTTGCTCTGCGCCAGCGCCTGCAGCAAATTCCTGGATACGGAAGACGTGACCACGGCCACCGAACAGAACTTTTACAAAACCCCGGGTGACGCTTACAAAGCACTGGTAGGCTGTTATGACGGTCTCCAGGCTGTCTGGAAAGATGGCATGGCCCTGCCTGTAGCCGCAGAGCTGATGTCCGACAATACCTTTGGCGGCACCGGCACTTCCGATGGCTTTGGCTACCAGATGGTGGATGAATTTGACAAGACCCGCTCCCCATCAGACCAGAACATGTACAATGCCAACTGGATCAACTATTATAAAGCGCTCTACCGCTGCAATATGCTGCTCAGCAAAATGGATGGCATTGAATGGAAGGATGAAGCCCTCCGCAAGACCTATGAATCCGAAGCCAGGTTCCTGCGCGCCTATATGTATTTTGATATGGTCAGGCTCTGGGAAAATATTCCGCTGATCATTATCCCTACTACAGACAATGTGCCGCAGAACAGCGCCGATGAAGTATACAAACAAATTGCGGAAGACCTGCAATATGCTGCGGCCAACCTGCCAGCCACCTCCTACACCGCCCAGCCCGTAGCCACCCACGGCCGCGTGACCAAATGGGCCGCTGAAGCCCTGCTGGCAAGAGTATTTCTGTACTATACCGGTTACTATGCCAAGGCCGATCTGGTAGGTGTTGTCAGCAAAGCACAGGCGCTGAGCAGCCTGGAAGATGTCATCAGCAACGGCGCCTTTGGCCTGCTGGACAACTTTGCCCATCTCTGGCCCGCCGCAGGACTGAATAACTATGCGGGGGAAGACAACAAAGAAACTGTCTTTGCTATCAAGTATACCTATACCAGCGATTATGACGGCAACCAGGATGGCAACCACTGGATGATCATGTTCGGCATGCGGGATCAGTCCGTTTACCCCTATGGCAACGGCTGGGGCGGCTGCACTGTGAATCCTAAACTGTGGAACGCCTATAGCGCTACGGATACCCGTCGCGTAGCCTCTATCATCTCCATCACAGACGAAAAGATCAAGGACGAGACCAAGAAAGGCCAGCGGGAATATACCGGCTACTATAACAAAAAATATGCACCCATGTCGGACAGCGCGGGTAAAAGCATGGCCGAAAAACTGGGCGGCACCAACCTGATGATCGGCCAGTACCAGGACTATGTATCCATCCGCTATGCAGACGTGCTGCTGATGGCCGCAGAATTAGGTTCGGCCAATGCCCAGAAACATTTTGACGATGTACGCAAACGCGCTTATGGGGCCAGCTTCACCGCCCTGCCGGTCAGCACCGACAATCTCTTCACAGAAAGAAGACTGGAATTTGCGCTGGAAGGCATCCGCTACTGGGACCTCCTGCGCCAGGGTGTGCAGACCGCAGCCAATACCATTGCGGAGACCACCAATGTGCAGAATGGCGGCGTAAGCGCCAGCAAGACCATACAGGCGGCCAAGATCGTGGAAACAAAAGGACTGCAGCAGGTCCCCTATACACAGATCAATTTGTCCAGCAATGTGCTGAAACAAAATGCCGGCTGGTAACTGATTGCTTTATTACAAAAACCTGATTGCATATGAAACATTTATCACTATATACCTGGATAGCCCTGACAGGGCTGCTCCTGGCAATGGGCTGTACAAAAATGGACCATGACCTGGGTGATCCCCTGCCGGCCGACCAGATCAAATTTGAAGTGGTGCAGGACTTCACGGCGGATGCCAGCGGCAACACCGTGATCCTGATCAGCAATACACCCGAGATAGTACCCATGTGGGACTACGTGATCGGCAAATCCATCCGCCAGCGGGATACCGTCCGCTTTGCTTTTGCCGGGGAATACCAGATCAAATTCTCCGCTGCCACCGGTGGCGGTATCGTGGACAAAGAACCCGTTACCATCACCGTTACCAAGGACAACCTCAATTATGTGAATGATCCTTTATGGACCCTGCTGGCCGGCGGCCCGGGCAATGAAAAGACCTGGGTGCTGGATGGCAATGAAAAAGGCGATAAGAAATTCTTTACCAGCCCCATCTATTTCAGCGGCGCAGAAAGCACCTTCGGCGCCCGTACCACCGATGGCCAGCAGGTGGAATGGAAACAGGCCTGCGCCATTCCTAACGGCGGTTCTGATATCTGCTGGTTCTATGCTCCCAACTATACCAGTGATACCTGGGCGGCAGAACAACGGGATTATGGCAGCATGACCTTCAGCCTGAAAGGCGGTCCCTTCCTGACCACCGATCATAAAGGCGTTGGCGGTTACACCACTGAATCCGGTACTTATTTCCTGGATGAGAATACCCTGATGCTGACCACCACCAATGCCACGCCACTTTTTGTAAGTTATTCGCCCACCGATGCGGCCACCCTGTATAGCTTCCGTATTGTATCCCTCACGGAAAATACCCTGCAGCTGGCCGGCAGGCACAAGACCAAGAACGAATTCTTTGTGCTGAACTATCTCTCCAAGACCTTCAGCGATAACTGGACGCCAGCACCTCCGCAGGACCCCGGTCCTGATAGTGGCTTTGAGCCGGTATTTGCTGCCGGTGAACTGAAAGATATGCTGACCGGCGGGGCCGGTAAAGGCCGGTTCTGGACACTGGACGCCACGGGCAACCCGGTGGACTGGATCGGTAAAGGCAAAGGCTGGACCACAGGCCCCGGCTCTTCTTCCGACTGGGGTTGGAATACCGGCTGGGAAACAGCTGTCAGCAATGCCTGGATCCGTTTTGACAATATCGGCGGCAATAACTACACCCGCTTTCAGAACGGCGCTACCACTACCGGTACTTTCACCGTTGATGAAAGTGACAACGAGGTCATTTTATCCGGCAATACTTTGCTGCAGAACGCCGATAGCTGGATGAACCCTACCGCCACTACCCTTAAAGTAGTGAAGGGCTGGCCCGCCGATTACAAGAACAAAGGAGTCTGGTTTGGCACCAGCTATGATGGCGCCAAAGATGAATGGCTGGCCTTCCATTACATTATACCCTAATCACTGACTATGCACCTGCGCAACAATAGTCTATTCCTGCTCCTGTCCTTTTTGCTGCTGCTCTCCTGCTGCAGCAAAAAGGGCGGGGACAAGGAGCCCGATCCCCCGGTAAAGCCTTCCACAGACAGCATTGCGCCGGACCAGACCGGCATGCGTAACCTAAGTTCCATCAACCTGGCCAAAGAAATAGGGCCGGGCTGGAACCTTGGCAATTCCCTGGAAGCTATTGGCAGCGAGACCGCCTGGGGCAACCCGCTGGTGAGTCAGCGGCTGATAGATTCCGTCAAAAAAGCCGGCTTCAAGGCCATCCGCATTCCTGTAGCCTGGAGCCGCTTCTCCAATCCAGCTGATTTCACCATTGATACCAACTGGATGCGCCGTGTGGAAGAAGTGGTGAACTATGTCATTGGCCGGGATATGTATGCCATCATGAATATCCACTGGGACAATGGCTGGATGCAGCCCACCTATGCACAGCAGGCCTATGTCAACAACCGGCTGGCTGTGATGTGGAAGCAGATAGCCAGACGGTTCCGCAACTACAATGACCATTTACTCTTTGCCGGCACCAACGAGGTATTGAAGGAAAATGATTATGGTACGCCTACTGTAGAATATTACACGGTACAGAACAGCTTTAACCAGACCTTCATCAATGCCGTACGCAGCACCGGCGGCCGCAATGCCTGGCGCCACCTGGTGGTGCAGGGCTTTAACACCAATATTGACCATACGGTCAATTTCCTGCAATTGCCCGCCGACAGGCTCCCCAACCGAATGATGGTGGAAGTACATTATTATGATCCCTATAATTTTACCCTCAATGAGAACAGTAGCATTACGCAATGGGGCAAGGATGCTACTGACCCCACCCGAACAGAGACCTGGGCCAACGAAGCCTGGGCCGAAGCCCAGTTCGGGAAGATGAAAACCCATTTCGTTGATAAAGGATATGCTGTAATTTTAGGGGAGTATGGCGCCCTGGCCCGGCTGAACCTGGGTACACCCGGTCTCAATGCCGAACATGCCCGATACCGCCTGTATTATATGCGCACCATCACCAAAGCCATCAATGCCGCCGGGCTGGTGCCTTTTTACTGGGACAATGGTCCTACAGGTGATAAAAGCATGGGCCTGTTCAACCGGCAAACCGGTGAGCAGGTGTACCGGGATATTATCCAGGCCATCACAACGCCTTAATGAGCATTAACAAAGAACGAACCATATGAAAGTATTCCCCGCTGTGCTCCTGCTGATCCTGGGAACAGCTTTACTGCAAACGCCCGCAAAAGCGCAGTCCCGCAAAAGACAATCCTTTGATACCGGCTGGAAATTCAAACTGGACAGCAATGGCCAGTACCAGCAACCTGCTGTGAATGATGCCGGCTGGCGGGTCCTCAACCTGCCGCACGACTGGAGCATTGAAGGCAAGTTCAGCCCTGATCATCCCGCCAATACAGGTGGAGGGGCCCTGCCCGGTGGCATCGGCTGGTACCGTAAAAGTTTTACCCTGACTGCGGCTGACCAGCAGCAGGTCTTTATTGAATTTGATGGCGTTTACCGCAACAGCGAGGTCTGGATCAATGGCCATTACCTGGGTAAAAGGGCCAATGGCTATCTCTCTTTTCACTATGAACTAACTCCCTATCTATATACTGGCGGCAGGCCCAATGTGCTGGCCGTAAAAGTGGACAACAGCCTGCAGCCTAATAGTCGCTGGTATTCCGGCTCAGGTATCTACCGGCATGTATGGCTGACCACTGTTAACCGCATCCATATTGATCACTGGGGTGTATTTGCCCGTACGCCCATGATCACAAAGGACAGCGCCCGGGTGGCGGTGGAGACCAAGGTCCGCAACAATCGCCCGCGGCCCGTGGAGCTGACCCTGCGCACCCGCATCCTGGACAAAGAAGGCAAGGCAGTGGCCAGTGATAGCCGCACAGTGAAAGCCTTACCCGGCGTGGCCGTGGCGGTGGTACCGGAACTGCGGGTTGACAACCCCTCCCTCTGGTCTGTGGATGATCCCTACTGCTACCAGGTGGAATCAGTGATCTCGGAGGGCGGCAGAACGCTGGATAGCAATATAACGTCACTGGGCATACGCCATTTCCGGTTCGACCGGCAAAAAGGTTTTTTCCTCAATGATCAGCCGCTCAAGATCCGTGGGGTCTGCAATCACCATGACCTTGGCGCCCTGGGTGCAGCCATGAATACCCGTGCCCTGGAAAGGCAGCTGGAGATACTGAAGGAAATGGGCTGCAATGGTATCCGCACCTCACATAACCCACCTGCTCCGGAATTGCTGGAGCTTTGTGATAAGATGGGTTTTATTGTGATGGATGAGGCCTTTGATATGTGGCGCAAAGGCAAGAACCCTTATGATTATAGTCTTAACTGGGACGAGGACCATTACCGGGACCTGCGCGACCAGGTACTGCGGGACCGCAACCATCCCTCCGTATTCATCTGGAGCGTGGGCAACGAGATCTCCGAGCAATGGGGCGATACTTCCGGCCGGGTCATTGCCCGCGAGCTGGTGGCCATTGTCCGATACCTGGACTCCACCCGCCCGGTAGTGACTGCCAATAACGAGGTGGAACCCACTAACCAGCTGGTGCAGTCCGGCGCCTTTGACCTGATCGGTTTCAATTACCACCACGCCGACTGGGCCGGTTTCCCCGATAAATATCCTACCCAGTCCCTGATCATTACAGAAAGCGTATCGGCCCTGGAAACCCGCGGCCACTATGATAAAGTTCCTTTTGATACTATCCGCCGCTGGCCTGAACGCTGGGACCTGCCGGTGGAAAATGCCAACCCGGACTGGACCGTCTCGGCCTACGACCATGTGAGTGCGCCCTGGGGTTCTACGCATGAAGAAACCCTGCGCCTCTTTGAAAAATACGATCATGTGTCCGGCATGTATATCTGGACCGGCTTTGATTACCTGGGTGAGCCCACACCCTACCCCTGGCCCGCCCGCAGCTCCTATTTCGGGATCATTGACCTGGCAGGTTTTCCCAAGGATGTATATTATCTCTACCAGAGCGTATGGACCAATAAACCGGTGCTGCACCTGCTCCCTCACTGGAACTGGCAAAAAGGGGATACCCTGGATGTAGTGGCCTATTACAGCCAGGCGGAGGAAGTGGAGCTGTTCCTGAACGGCCAGTCGCTCGGCAGCCGGCGCAAGAATGGCGATACCCTGCATGTAAAGTGGCGGGTGCCCTTCCAGCCCGGTAGGCTGAAAGCGATCTCCCGCAAGAACGGTCAGGCCGTACTGACGAAAGAAGTCAGCACAGCCGGGCAGCCGGCAAAATTGCTGTTGCAGGCCGACAGGAACAATATAAAGGCAGATGGCAGGGACCTGTCATTTGTCACAGTGACCATTGTGGATGCGGCGGGTGTCCGTGTGCCGGATGCCGGTCACCTGGTCCGTTACAAAGTGAGCGGCAAAGGTTTCCTGGCCGGCGTGGACAGTGGCAGCCCCACAAGCCATGAATCATTCAAAGGCAATCAGCATACGGCCATGAACGGCCTGGGGCTGGCTATCCTGCAATCCGGCAGAACTTCCGGGGCAATTACCCTTACTGCTTCCGTGGATGGATTACCGCCTGCCAGCATTACTGTTCAGGCCCGGTAAAACCTAACATTGTCATGACAAAGATCATGTGACCCTATGCAGGGGTCATTCAATCCGGCGGGGAACAGACATAGTTTTGTCATCTATGTATCAGGTACCCGCCCATCAATTCCATATCCCTGTTATGGGAATGGCTTTTACGATAGACTCCCCGGTGAAAGTTGCACGGTTTGGCATCTCTTCGGTGATCTCGCTAATAGACGATAAGCTCATTGAGATGATGCGAAAACATTATTATGGCAAGGCCGGACTGGAGTATATCCCTATTGCCTGCGAGGAAGCCGACTACCGCGCCAGACGCATCACTGACTACCTCAACCTGGTGCAGACCATTGTGGAAGCGCAGACCGACAGACTGCGCCATGAGGCTTTCCTGAAAGGATCTGAGATAGAAAAATACTTCGACATGCTGCCGGATGAGAACCTGCTGCGCCAGACCTGGCAGCGGCTGGGCCGCATCCGGAATGTAGTGGACCGGGAACGGGTGGAAACCTATCTCCGTTCCCAGATCATGTCCGGCAGCATTGATGTCAATATCCTGACCAAGGTAGACCGGGACCAACACAATGCAGACGGTGAACTGATTACCGATGGCTCCGATGGGGTCACCGCTTTAAGGGGGTATGCCCAAAGCAATCTCCGTAACTCCTGCCTGGTATTCTCCAGCGGTATGAACACCCGGTTGTACCAGTACCTGGCCCGCTGCCGGGAATTTGATCCCGATGCCAAAGGCCAGTTCAATAAGAAAATAGCCCTGAAAGTAAGTGATTACCGCTCCGCGCTGATACAGGCCAAAATGCTGGCCAGGAACGGGATCTGGATCAGCGACTACCGTATTGAATCCGGGCTCAACTGCGGCGGCCATGCTTTTGTCACTGCCGGCATGCTGCTGGGGCCTATCCTGGAAGAATTCAAAACAAAAAGACAGGAACTTACCGATACCCTTTTTGCCCTCTACACTGAGGCCCGGATGAAAAGAGGACTGCCCGTACTGGCAGCACCGCCGGAGATCAGCTTTGCCGTACAGGGTGGCGTAGGCACTTTTGAAGAACAGGAATTCCTGCGCATCCAGTATAATGTAAGTCGCACCGGCTGGGGTACCCCCTTCCTGCTGGTGCCGGAAGCCACTACCGTTGATGATAAGACCCTCAAACTGCTCTGTGCCGCCAGTGAAAAAGATGTGGTGCTGAGTAAGAACTCGCCCCTGGGCGTGCTGATGCATTACCTCAAAGGCAGCACCAGCGAAACAGAAAAAATGGCGCGTATCCAGCGGGGCAAACCCGGTAGCCCCTGCATTGAAAAACACCTGGCTATCAACACAGAATTTTCCAGGGAAGGCCTTTGTACAGCTTCCCGGAAATACCAGCGACTGAAAATAGCACAGCTGCAGGGATTGCAGCTCAGTCGCCAGGAATACAACCGCCAGGTGCAGGAGGTACTGAGCAAGGAATGTCTTTGCATTGGTTTATGTAATTCTGCGGCCATCTGCAGTAAGCAGATCTTTGTAAAGCGGATGCATGCCGTCAATGTGATGCCTGGCCCCAATATTGCCAACTTCTCAAAAGTGGTGTCCCTCCAGACCATGACGGATCATATTTATGGACGAACCAATATAATCACTACGCCTAACCGGCAACACGTTTTCATTGCAGAGCTGAACCTGTACCTGGATTACCTGACAGAGCAGCTGAAAGAGGATAAAGAATCTGGCCACCTGGGTGATAAAGATGAATACTATTTCAGCTTCTTCTCCAATATGCGTACCGGGATCAGCCATTATCGCGAGATCCCTGAGTATACCATCAGGGCCCGGGCTGAGTTCAATGCCGCCTTGCAGATCGCCTCTTTCCAGCTGGACTTCCTGGCTTACCAGTACGGTATCAACGAGAAAGGACAGTAAACGGTCAGGGTGTTACCAGTTGGGGTACAGTCGCTCGCCTCCGGCGAGTGACCTCTATTTGTTAGACTCCGGCTAACCAGTCGGGAACGGCCGATTGTTGTTGATCGCCAGAGGCGATGAAATAACCGTCACTCGCAGGAGATGAGCGACGGTATTCCCGGGATTATTCAGCCCTGCATGCCAAAAGTGCATGAACAACCCTGGAAATTTGCCTTATTTTTTGTAACTTTTAGAGACCTTTTGCGACCAACTGGTTTTTAAGTTCAAAAATCATTCGGCATGACCCTGATCGCTATTTTACTTCCCTGGCTTTCCTTTATGCTGCGTGGGCGTATCCTGACAGGCATCCTGTGCCTGCTGCTCCAGATCACCATTATCGGCTGGCTTCCGGCCGCTATCTGGGCGGTGGTTTCTCTTAACAATTCGCGTGCTGACCGCCGCACTGACCGTATTGTCCGGGCCATGCGGGAAAGCGGCCGTTAACCGGATAGCAGGTGCATTTCCGTAAGAGATAACCGGATTTTGATATATTTGCCGCCAATAAACAGCTGGCAATGAAAGAAGATATTCTGATCCAGATCGGGAACCAGATAAGAGAACGCAGGAAGAAAAAAGGGATCACTATACAGGAACTGGCCGATAAAGCCTCCGTAAGCAAAGGACTGGTATCACAGATCGAAAACAGCCGCGCTATCCCCTCCCTGGTGGTGCTGATAGAGATCATCAAAGCACTGGATATTGACCTCAATGCCTTTTTCAAGGATATCGGTAATGAACCCAATGGCAAGACCATCCTTGTTAAAAGAAAAGATGACTATTTCTCCTTTGAAAAGGAACATGCCCAGGGTTTCCGCTACCACCGCATTTTTACCCGTAATATCAAACACTCTACAGTAGATATCGTATTGCTGGAACTGGAGCCAAAGGCCAGCAGGCCCATGGTGGAAACCGAAGCCTTTGAATACAAATATATCCTGGCCGGTGAAATAGAATACCAGTTTGAGCACGAAAGGATCCGGCTGAATGCCGGGGATTCCATGCTGTTTGACGGCAGGATCCCACATACCCCCCATAATATAGGTTCTTATAAGGCCGTGATGCTGGTGATTTACTTTTTCGAAGAAAACTAAAAGTTTACAAAGGTTAAACAAGGACGCTTAAAATTCGCTTTACAAAACCGTAACACTGCCTTAATATCCGAAAAGGTTAATTTAAATAAACACTGTTTAATATTGCTTAACTTTTGTTAAAGCGTATTAACAGTGAAAAATTCCGATCCCCAGCATTTACGAACTGAAGGAGACATCAATATTTCCCCGGCCCGGACGGCCTGGCAATCAGGCATCACCGATGAAGCCACCCGCAACTGGCTGGAAAAGGACAGTCGCTACTTCCTGCACCAGTCGCTCTCCACTCCCTGCCTGGATGTGCTGGGCACTGCTCAGGGCAGCAGTATCCGCAACCTGGCCGGCAAAGACTATCTCGATTTCCATGGTAATAATGTCCACCAGCTGGGCTATGCCAATGCATTCCTACTGGACCGGGTAAAAGCACAGCTGGATGAGCTGGCTTTTTCTCCGCGCCGCTTCACCAATATTCCGGCCATCAACCTGGCGGAAAGACTGGTAGGCCTCACCAATGGCGTCCTCTCCCGCTCTCTGTTTGCACCCGGTGGTACTTCCGCCATGAGCATGGCGCTCAAACTGGCGCGCATAGCTACAGGCCGCTACAAGACCATCTCCCTCTACGATGCTTTTCACGGCGCTTCCATGGATAGTATTTCCGTGGGTGGTGAATACCTGTTCAGCCGGCAGGTAGGGCCGCTCCTGCCCGGCAGTATCCATGTGCCGCCGCCCGATAGCTATCGAGGCATGTGGTATGATCAACATCGCCCTGACGGCGATCTGCCCTATGCAGACTATATCGAATACGTGATCGAAAAAGAGGGTGATATCGGCGCCATCGTTGCCGAAACCATCCGCAGCACCGTGGTGCAGGTCCCTTCCAAAGCGTACTGGCAGCGGATCCGCGAGCTATGCAACCGTCATGGCATCCTGCTGATCCTGGATGAAGTGCCCGTATGTATGGGCCGTACCGGGACGCATTTTGCCTACCAGCAATTTGGTATTGAACCCGATATCCTGGTCATTGGTAAAGGCCTGGGCGCTGGCCTGGTACCCATGGCTGCCCTGCTCTGCCGCGAAACACTCAATGTTGCGGGACATGTTTCCCTGGGTCATTTCACCCATGAGAAAAATCCGCTTGGCTCAGCAGCAGCACTGGCAGCACTGGACTATATGGACCAGCACCAGACACTGCAACAGGTGAAAACGCAGGAAGCTTACCTGCGGCAAAAACTGAATGCCCTCAAAGATCAGTGCCCGGTCATTGGCGATGTACGTGGCCTGGGCATGCTCTGGGGCATTGAGCTGGTGGAGGACCGTACTACCAAAAAGCCCGCTGTGCAACTGGCCGAGCAGGTCCTTTATGCCTGCCTGGAAGCCGGGCTGAGCCTTAAAGTATCCGGCGGTAATGTTTTATCGCTCTACCCACCGCTGGTGATCAGCCAGGCGGAACTGGACCGCGCCCTCGGCATCCTGCAATCCGCGCTGGAAGCCAGCTGGCAAACCTCCTGACCTCAAAAGAACCATGAGCCTATTTTATTCACGCAGAAATAAAAAATCATGCAAAAGCAATGTAACCCACCCTTTCTTGTATTAAAACACCTGATGGTCCTGCTGGCTATCTGCTTTGGCAGCCTGGCCTATGGACAGAACGGCCAGCAGGCCGCTATCCAGGGCAAAGTGACCGACAAAGAACAGCAACCCCTGGCCGGTGTAACGGTCAGCATCAAAGGCAGCAGGATCGCGGCCACTACCAACAGTGAAGGCCGGTATACCCTGCAGTCAGTCCCTGCCAATGCTGTCCTGATATTTTCCATGGTTGGCTACAGCGCACAGGAAATACCTGCAGGCCGGCAGACCAGCATCAATATTGTACTGGAAACCGATTCCAGGAAACTGGATGAAGTGGTGGTGACAGCACTGGGTATTAACCGGGAAAAACGATCCCTGGGTTATGCTACCCAGCAGGTGGGCGGTAAAGACCTGAATGAAGCCCCTGCCAGCAATTTCATTAATAACCTCTCTGGTAAAGTGGCCGGCGCCAATATCATCAGCGGCGGTTCCCTGGGTTCTTCCTCCCGTATCACCCTGCGGGGCGATAAGTCCCTGGACCTTGGTAAGAACCAGCCCCTGGTCATCATTGATGGTACACCCGTGGCCAATGATGGCGTAAGCAATACCAGCGGCGCGGCCGATTATGGCAACAGCATGGCTGCTATCAATCCGGCTGATGTAGAAAGTGTTAATATCCTGAAAGGGCCTGCTGCAGCAGCCTTGTATGGTTCCCGCGCTGCCAATGGCGCTATTGTGATCACCACCCGCCGCGGCGCTACCGCCAAAGGCAGTGGTGTCAGCGTCAACTCCTATTACTATAATACAAAGGTGGGCCGCCTGCCCGGTTTCCAGAATGAATTCGGCGGTGGTAACTCCGGCAACTATGCCGGTTCCAACTTTGGCGCCAGCTGGTCCATCTACCCTGATGGCACCTATGATGGTTATGATGAAAGCTGGGGGCCCCGCTTTGATCCCAATAGGCTGGAAGCCCAGTTTGATTCTCCCACTGATAATGGTTTCCGCGGTGCTGATGTATCCCTGAACAACCGCGGCAATATTATTGCCACGCCCTGGATTGCCCATCCGGACAATATCCGCGGCTTTTTTAAAACCGGCACTAAGGCCTATAACAATATTGCCCTGGCCGGGAACAATGAAAAAGGACAATACCGCCTCTCCCTGACCTCGCTTAATGAGACCGGCGTTATTCCCAATAACGACCTGGACCGCTACCAGGTGTCCCTCAACAGCAGCTATAAGCTCACTGATAAGCTGACCTCCAAAGTACGCATCAACTACGCCAAAACAGAAAGTGATAACCGTCCTGACAATGGTTATGGAAGAAATACCATCATGTACTTCTTCACCTGGATGAACAGGAACGTCAACATGAACAGCCTGAAGGATTACTGGCAGACCGGTCTGAACGGCATCCGCCAGTTCCAGTACAATTATGGGGAGAACCATAACAATCCCTATTTCCTGCAGTATGAGAATACCAAGGGCCAGGATAAGAACCATGTGTATGGCAATATAGAACTGAACTACGCTTTTACACCGAAGCTGAACCTGATGGTGCGTACAGCCCTGGATCATTACAATGATTTTCGTCCCATGAAATGGGCGGTCAGTGATGTGGACAATCCCTTTGGCCGCTACGAGGAATACAAGATCGCTTTCACAGAACGCAACTCCGACTTCCTGCTCAGCTATAATAATGAAATTGCCAATGGCGATCTGACCTATAAGCTCTCTGCCGGTGGCAACCGCTATGACCTGGAAGGAAACAGCTCCAATACCGCAGCACCCAACCTGCTGGTGCCTGGCATCTATAATTTCGGCAATACCCGCTCTCCTATTGAGGCTTCTTCCAACCGCTCTCAGAAAAGGATCAACAGCCTGTATGCCATGGCCAACTTTGGTTATAAAGACCTGTTCTACCTGGATATCACCGGCAGGAACGACTGGTCCAGCACCCTGCCCAAAAACAATAACAGCTATTTCTATCCCTCTGCCAGCCTGAACACCGACCTGCGCAACCTGTTCAACATGCCGGATGCTTTCAACCAGGCCCGCTTGCGCCTCGGCTGGGCACAGGTAGGTAATGATACTGATCCCTATCGCCTCTATAACGTGTACGACTACCGCACCATCTGGGGTACAGAAGCTACGCTGGCCGGTCCCGGCACCCTGTATAATGCCCACCTGAAGCCGGAGATCACCAGCACCTATGAAATTGGTACTGCCTGGTCGTTCCTGAACAACAGGCTCTCAGTTGACCTGACCTATTATGATATCCGCACCCGCAACCAGATCATCAACCTGCCCATGGTCACCAGCTCTGGTTATAGCGCCCGTGTGATCAATGCCGGTAAAGTAAAGAATACCGGTTTTGAAGTGATGCTCTCTGCCACACCGGTACAAAGCCCTTCTTCTTTCCGCTGGGATATCAGCCTGAACTGGGCCCGCAACATCGGCAAAGTCCTGGAGCTGGATCCTGAAACAGATGTGATCCGCCAGGCTGCACCCGGCGAAGAGGCTTCTATCCAGGCCCGCGTTGGCGAGCGGATGGGCGCTATCTGGGGTCCCGGCTACCAGCGCGTGACGGAAGGCCCTATGAAAGGAGAGATCATCATTTTCTCCAATGGCAGGGCCCGTGGCACTACGGAAGATGTAATGCTGGGCAATGTGAATCCTGACTGGACAGCCGGTATGACCAACCAGTTCTTCTACAAAAATTTCTTTGTGAACACCGTGATCAGCGGACAGGTAGGCGGTCAGTTTGTATCCCGCTTCTATAACAAGGCCGTGGGTTCCGGAATGATGGCAGAAAGTGTTGAAGGCCGTTCCGCCCGCACCAAGGGCAACGAATACAGCAGCCCTTATTATATTCCCGGCGCCGCCCAGATGAGTGATGGCAGCTACCAGGCCAATAATACCAGCACTGATGGTACTTTCAGCCAGGGTGTGTATGGTACGGACATCCGTGGCTTCTTCAAAGGCCGCATGGACCATATCACAGAATCACAGCTGTTCAGCGGCACCTACTTCAAGCTCAGGGAACTTTCTGTAGGGTACTCCCTGCCCGCCAGCATGCTGAGCCGGACCTTTGTTACCGCTGCCCGCCTGTCTTTCACCGGCAGGAACCTGGTACTGTGGACGCCTTCAGGCAACAGGCATTTTGATCCTGAAGTATCCGTGGCCACCGCCAGCAATGGCCTGATCCCAGGCTTTGAAAATATGAGCCTGCCTTCTACCAAAGAATACGGCATCAGTCTCAACCTGCAATTCTAACCGAAGGAACACTCTATAAATAACGCATTATGAAAAAGCATTTCTTCCGCTATGTACTCCTGCTCCTGGTGCTGGGCTCCTGTACCAAGGATTTTGAGGAGATGAATACCAATCCCAACAGGCCCGACCAGCTCACTGATCCCGGCCTGCTCCTGCCGGACCTGATCCGCTCTGTAGCCAATAAGAACCTGGACAATTCCTTTGACCGGGGCGCTATTGCGGCCGACCAGCTGGCCACTTCCTATGCCAGTAATTTTTCCAACTGGTTCCGTGCGGATGCACAGGGCTATTTCAACTGGAGCTATTACAACTATATCCGTGACCTGAATGAGGTGATCCGGGCAGCAGAAGAGCGTGGCTACAACAACTACAAGGGGATTGCCCTGGTGCTGCGCGCCTGGTTGTTCCAGAACCTGACCGATCTCTATGGCCCCATTCCCTTCCGCGAAGCATCCGCTGCTGGTGTTACCGGCGTTAACCGGCCCAAATATGCCCAGCAGCAGGATGTGTATGCCGGCCTGATCACCGACCTGGAAGAAGCTGCTGGCCTGCTGGGCAGTACGGGCGAAGGGGTCACCGGTGATATCCTGTTCAGCGGCTCCATTGACCGCTGGAAAAAATTCAATACCGGCCTGCTGCTGCGTATCCTGCTCCGTCAGTCCAACAAGGTGGATCCTACTACCAAAATGACGGCCATCCTGAATAACGGGACACAATACCCGCTGTTCCAGGGTTACAGTGAGCAGGCTGCCCTGCAGTACCTGACGGACCGTGACGAGAACAATATGCCGCTGTACCACGCCAGCAACAGTGACTATGGTATCAGCAGCCGTGTGACAGCCAGCCTGGTGAGCCGTCTCAACAGCATGAATGATGCAAGGCTGTTTGTATTTGCCCTGCCTGCTTCACAAAGCGGTAACTATACGGGTGCAGTGAATGGTACGGGCGACTGGGATGATCCTGCCAAATACTCTCCTCCCGGTATGCTCTGGGCGCCCCGCCAGTATAATGCTACCCTGGCTTCCACCACGGCGGCACAAAGTATCCTGCTCAGCTATTCTGAGGTACAGTTCACCCTGGCCGAAGCAGCCGAGCGCGGCTTTATCCCCGGCGGCAGCGGCGCTGCTGAAACCTACTATACCAATGGTATCAATGACCAGTTCAGCTACTACGCCAGCCGCATTCCGTCTAATTATACTTTCCCCACTGCTGCGGATATTGTTCCGGGAACCGGCTATTTTGATCAATCGACCGTAGCCTATACCGGTAACCAGGCACAGAAGCTGGAAAAGATCTACCTGCAGAAATGGCTCTCCCTTTTCCTGGTAGGCTATGAAGCCTGGACGGAGTGGCGCCGCACGGGTTATCCCGCTATTGTAGCCGGCCCTGTAAGCCCGGGTTATGTGCCCAGCCGGGTATTGTATCCTGCTGATGAACAAACCATCAATGCGGACAATTACCGGGAGGCTGTTCAATGGCTGGGCGGCAGTGATGCCCTCAACACCAAACTCTGGTTCGCCAAATAATTATTTCCATCAATTCCCTGATGATCCATGTTACTGAATGAACAAGGTGATAGCAACCAATCCGGCGGCCGGCAGGAATACCTGCAGTCGCTGAGTGAAGAAACGCAATACTGGATCCGGGAAGATGCAGCAGTCTTTCTCCACCAGGCGCTTTCCACTCCGGTCATGAATATTCTTACCCGGACCGAAGGCGCCTGGCTGGAAGACCTGCAAGGCAAACGTTACCTGGACCTGCATGGCAATGGCGTCCATAATGCCGGCTTCTCCAACCCGGCTGTTATTGCCGCGGTGATCAGACAGCTGCAGGAGAGACTGGCTTTTACCCCGCGCCGCTACAGCAACCTGCCCGTTATCCACCTGGCGCAGAAACTGGTGGCCCTGACACCGGAAGGACTGACAAGAGTATTGTTCTGTCCCGGAGGTTCGGAAGCCATAGAGATGGCGGTCACCATAGCCAAACAGGTTACCGGAAAATGGAAAACCATCAGCTACTGGGATTCCTATCATGGTAACGGTTTCCAGGCTTCCAGCATTGGTGGGGAAGAACATTTCTCTACCGGGCAGGGCCCGATGGTGCCCGGCGCCTTCCATGTGGAATTCCCCAATTACTACCGCAATCCCTGGAGGTATACAGACCAGGAAGCCATCGATGACCAGTATCTCCGGCAGCTGGAGCTGATCATCAGGCGGCATCCGGATATGGCCGCACTGATAGCAGAGCCGGTATCCTCTACGCCGGTTATTCCATCCCGTTATTACTGGGAAAAGGTCAGGGAGCTTTGTGACCAGCATGGTATTGTGCTGATCTTTGATGAGATCATTGATGGATTGGGACGAACCGGTCGCTGGTTTGCCAGTGAGCATTTTGTCACCCCGGACATCCTTGTCCTAGGCAAATCCCTGGGTGGCGGCCTGCTGCCCTTTGCCGGCATTGTGGCCAAAGAAAAATTCAATGTGCTGCAGCACCGGTCTGTAGGGCATTACACCCATGAAAAGAACCCGCTCTGCGCCACTGCCGGTCTGGCTGCTATTGAGTATATAGAAGCAGAGAACCTGGTCCGCAATGCGGCGGAGCAGGGACAATACCTGCTCGACAGCCTGCTGGCCATGCAGGAGCAGTTCCCTGTTATTGGTCATGTGGCGGGTAAGGGACTGCATATCGGGATAGACCTGGTCACTGACCGGGAAACTAAAGAAAGGGCCGGACAATATGCTGAGCAGGTGATGTATTACTGTTTGCGGGAAGGCATTGCCTTTAAGGTCATTGAAGGCAATGTGCTGACCCTGCGGCCAGCCCTCACTATTACCCGGGATGAATGCAACCGGGTGCTGCAAACACTCACCGCAGCTTTCACTCATTGTAAACTCAATAAAGGATGAATAGAATTCTGACAGGGTTATCAGCCGCTATGCTGGCCGGTACCCTTTTTTCCTGTTCTGCCCCGGCGGACAAAACGCCGGCAGGCATCAAACACCTGGTGGTGATCGGCATTGACGGGCTGAGCGTTTCCGGTCTGCAGAAAGCAGGTGCGCGCGTGATGGACAGCCTTACCAGAACAGGCAGCCTCTCGCCCCATGTCCGTACCGTATTGCCTTCTTCCAGCAGCGCCAACTGGGCCAGTATGCTCATGGGCGCCGGACCGGAACAGCATGGCGTTACCAATAACGACTGGCGCCTGGACGACCATACCCTGGAACCCGTGGTATCCGGCAAAGAGAATCGCTTCCCCGGCATCTTCGGTATCATCCGGGAACAGCTGCCTGCAGCAGAAACCGGCTCCATTTACCAGTGGGATGGCTTTGGCAACCTGTATGATCATAAAGATGTCAGCTTTGACCAAACAATCTCTGCTATGGACTCCACGGCCATAGCCAGCGCCAGCTATATAGCAGATAAAAAACCTTTATTCACCTGGGTACACCTGGATGATGTGGATGGCGCAGGTCACCACTACGGCCATGGCACCCCTGAATATTTTGCGTCTGTCCGGAAGGCAGACTCCTGTGTAGGCCTGATCATAGATGGTATCCGCAAAGCAGGCATACTGGAAGAGACCCTGGTCATCATCACCTCTGATCATGGTGGTCTGGGCCTGGGTCATGGCGGCCATTCGTTGGAAGAAATGACCGTACCCCGTATTTACAGCGGCGCCGGTATCAAAAAAGGCTACACTGTGCAGCTGCAGGAGTATCAGTACGACCTGGCCTCTACCATTGCCTTTGCACTGGGCATCAAAGCCCCTTATGAATGGATCGGCAGGCCGGTGAAAGCAGCTTTCACTGGTTTTGAAGAACCAGCCAACAGCTGGAAAGGTATTCAGCTGACTGCTGCCCCGGTTATCTATCCCGATGCAGCAGGCTCCCAGAGGGCCGGTACACGTTTTACAGATTCCACCACGGTTCGCATGGAAGCAGCTGATGGCAGCCAGTCGCCGGTCTATTATACCCTGGATGGTACAGCGCCTTCCCCTGGTTCGTCCCAATATACTTCTCCTTTCATCCTCCGGCATACAGCCGTGATAAAAGCAAGGACCATCAATGCCGATAGTTCCGTCAGCGCTATTGCCACTGCTTATTTCCGCCAGGCGCCTGCGGATGGACAGCATGGCGTTACCATACGCTTCTATACTGGTAATAACTGGAACCGCCTGCCGGATTTCAGTAAGCTGACCCCCAAAGCCAGCTTACAGCATCCTGAGATCGATATTCCTTTTGACCAGGTAAAACAGCTCAAAGCGCCGGACAACTCCTGTTTTGGACTGGTCTATGAAGCCATGCTGCAGATAGACCAGGCTGGTGAATACAGCTTTTATACGCGCAGTGATGATGGCAGCCGCCTGTTCATTGATGGCATACCTGTAGTGGACAATGATGGTGATCATGGCATCCTGGAAACCACGGGCAGTATCCGGCTCACAGCCGGTCGCCATGCCATCCGCGTAGAATTCCTCAATGCCGGCGGCGGCTACTGGCTGGACACCTATTACAAAGGACCGGGACTGGCCAAACAAATCATTCCGGCCGACAAATTATTCATCAGATAGATCATTTATTCCAAATCATAAACAGTATTACCACACATGAGGATCAAGCTTGTAGTTTTTGATATTGCCGGGACCACCGTAAGAGATGAGAACAAAGTGGCGGCAGCTTTTCAGTCAGCATTGGAAGAACAGGGATTCCAGGTACCCCTGGAAGTGGCCAACCGGTTCATGGGTTACGAGAAGAAACATGCCATCCGTGATATTATCAACGAAGTGCAGCCCGGCACCGATATAACAGAGACACTGGTAGATACCATTCACCAGGCTTTTCTCCGCCGCATGATAGCCTACTACCGGACCTCTTCTGAAATAGAGCCGCTGCCACACGTGGAAGAAACACTGCAGGCCCTGCACCAGGCCGGAAAGCAGGTTGCCATTAACACGGGTTTCTCCCGGGATATTGCCGAGGCTATTGTGGAAAGACTGCAATGGCGGGAAAAAGGGCTGATCGATTTCCTGATCGCTTCTGATGAAGTACCCAATGGCCGGCCGCATCCGGATATGATCCGCCAGCTGATGGCCGCCGCCGGTATTGACGACCCGCTGCTGGTAGCCAAAGTTGGTGATACAGAAGTGGACATCAACGAGGGCCGCAATGCCGGCTGCCGTTATGCTATTGGCATCACTACCGGCGCGTATACCCGGGAGGCGCTGCAGGAACATGCGCCCACCCATATCATTGATGATATCCGGGAAGTATTGGACATTGTAAAGGATTAACCATGCCGCCTCTTTTCAGCTATCTGCAAAAACAGTTTACCCGACTACCCTTTGCCGTGACCACGCTGATCACGGCACTGGCAGCCTTTGGCTGTTATACCAGCATGTATGCCTTCCGCAAATCCTTCACGGCAGGCCTGTATCCTGAGCCGCCGCTCTGGGGTGTGGACTACAAGACCTGGCTGGTCATTGCACAGGTCTTTGGTTATATGCTGAGCAAATTCTATGGTATCCGTTTCATTGCCGAGCAGGGACACCGGCAGCGGGCGGCCAGGATCTTAACGCTGATCGGCATTTCCTGGATGGCCTTGCTGGCTTTTGCCCTGGCGCCTGCCCCCTGGAATATAGCCTGCCTGTTCCTGAACGGGCTGCCGCTGGGCATGATCTGGGGACTGGTGTTCTCTTACCTGGAAGGGCGCCGCACCACCGAGCTGCTGGGCGCTGTGATGAGTATTTCGCTGGTCTTTGCCTCGGGCTTTGTCAAAACAGCCGGCAGGACCCTGATAGAGGACTGGCAGGTGGCAGACCGCTGGATGCCGTTCTGCACGGGCCTGCTATTTGTACTGCCGCTGCTGCTCTGCACCCTCCTGCTGGAGCTGGCGCCGCCACCGGATCAGCGGGATCAGCAACTGCGGACCGTCCGTACCAGCATGGATGCGGCTGCCCGCCGGCATTTCCTGCGCAGCTTCCTGCCGGGCTTGCTGTTCACCATCATCACTTATATCCTGCTTACCATCCTCCGGGACCTGCGGGATAATTTTGAAGTGGAGATCTGGGCCGATCTTGGCATCACCGATAAACATATCTATGCCCGTACAGATACCCTGATTGCACTGGCCGTATTGCTGCTGATCAGCCTGCTCATTTTTGTGAAGCAGAATTTACTGGCCTTTACCCTGATCCACTGGATGATCATTGGCGGCTGCCTGCTGGCGGGCGGCTCGTCCTGGCTCCTCCAGCAGCAGCTGATCAGTCCCACCTGCTGGATGACCATCACCGGCCTGGGCATTTACCTGGCCTATATTCCCTACAATGCCATTTTCTTTGAAAGGCTGCTGGCCACTTTCCGGCATACCGGCAATATTGGTTTTATCATGTACGTAGCAGATGCCGCCGGTTACCTCGGCAGCGTCAGTGTGCTGGTGGTACGGGAGTTGGGTTTTGTAAAGCTGAGCTGGGGGCATTTCTTTGGACAGGCAGTCTGGGCCACCAGTCTGGTGGCAGGTTTGCTGGCCATTGGCTCGCTGGTGTATTTCAGGCAGAAAAAAAGAAAACATTCAACCGGATTTTAATAATATCGCTTATGCATCCCCTCTCTTCTTCCCGGGCCATAGTTATTGGCGCAGGCATTGTTGGACTGGCCGCAGCACGCACGCTGGCGCAGGCCGGTTACCAGGTCACTGTATTTGAAAGGAACCCGCAGGCTGTTGGCGCTTCCATCCGCAATTTCGGCATGGTATGGCCTATAGGGCAACCGGCGCATCGCTATGCCACGGCCCTTCGCTCCCGCGGGATCTGGCAGCAAATGGCCCGGGCAACCGGCAGCTGGTTCCATGAAGAAGGATCACTCCACCTGGCCTATGACCAGGCCACCCTGCAGGTGCTGGAAGAAACGGCCAGCACCTTTGACGGCCAGCGTAATGGCCGCCTGCTGACAGCAGCGGAAGCACTGGACAGATCACAGGCCGTAAACCCGGATGGTTTGCTGGGCGCCTTCTACAGTGCAGACGAACTGATTGTTGATCCCCGGACAGCCATTGCTGCCACGGCCACCTGGCTCCGGGAAAAACAGGGCGTGCAGTTCCACTGGAATACGGTTGTCCATCGTATTGAATCAGGTGTTGTATGCTATGGGGATCAGCAGCGCCTCCAGGCCGATCTGATCCTTGTCTGCAGCGGCGCCGATTTTGAAACGCTCTATCCCGAAGTATTTCAGCAGGCCCCTATTACCAAATGCAAGCTGCAGATGATGCGGCTGGTTGCACAGCCTGACCAGTGGCGCATTGGTCCGTCGCTCTGCGGCGGCCTGTCGCTCCTGCATTACAAAGCTTTTGAAGTGGCGCGTAGCCTGCCGGCGCTCCTGGAACAGGAGCAGCAACGCCGCCCCCAATACCTGCAATGGGGTATCCATGTCATGGTATCCCAGCAGGGCACCGGTGAACTGACCATTGGGGACTCCCATGAGTATGGTCCCAATCCCGATCCCTTTGACCGGCAATTCATCAATGACCTGATCCTGGACTACCTGAAAACTTTTGCCCGTTTTAAAGACTGGCGGCTGGGTCAGTCCTGGAATGGGGTGTATGCAAAAATGACCAATGGCAATGACCATTTTCTGCACCAGCCCCAGCCCGGAGTGATTATCTTCAATGCACTGGGTGGCGCAGGAATGACCCTGAGCTTCGGACTGGCGGAAGAGGTGCTGGAAGGATTGATATAATTAAGTTTATTTCTTCTTTCTCCTGATCAGCAGCACCCCTCCTACTACCAGCAGGATGCCGGGCAATACGCCCAGGCCTTTACAGATCTATTGTCCTGCTGATCCCCACCTCTTCCAAAAACCGGCTGTCATGGGATACTACTATCAAAGTGCCTTTATACCCGTTGATCGCAGCAGTGAGTATCTCAATGTTCAGGATATCGAGGTTATTGGTTGGTTCGTCCAGAATAATTATATCCGGCGCCTGGCGACCGAGGGTCAGGCAACAGAGCAGCAGGCGCATTTTTTCACCACCGCTCAGGCTGCGGCAGGATTTATCCCAGTAGTCCGGCGTGAACAGGAAACGGTTGAGCCTGATCTTCACTTCATGTTCCTGCAAGCCGCCGGTATTGAATTGCTGCGCCTGCTCATACACAGAACGGGTATCACTGACCAGGCTATAGTCCTGGTCAATATAAACTGCTTGCTGCGGGGCCCGGTAAAGCTGGCCGGACAAAGGTTCCTGCTGGCCCAGCAGCAGGCGGATCAGGGTGGTCTTGCCCGAACCATTGCCTCCGCAGAGAGCTATCCGTTCACCACTGACCACCTGGATATCCAGCGGCTCCCGCCACAGTGACCGGCCATTATAACCAGCAAGGATTTCTTCGCCCTTCAATAATATTTTTCCTTTGTGCAGTGCGGAGTCTTCAAAACCAAACTGCATTCTGTCCATCCCGGGAATGGCTTTGCGCAGTTCCTGCAGGCCTTCATACAGCGTCCCTACTTTTTCGGCATGTGCGCCTTTGATGCGGGCGGTGCTTTTCTCGGCGTTGTTACGGAAAGTGTTCATGGAGATAGTGGGCAGTCCGGCATTCTCCTGTTTTTTCTTGCCGCGGGCATCCAGTTTTTGTTGTCGTTCTATGGTTTGTCGCTCCACCTCTTTGGCCTTGCGCAGGGCTTTTTCCTGGCTGCGCAGGTCCTGTTGCAGGGCCTCGTCGGCTATCGCTTTCTGTTCTTCGTAAAAGGAATAATTACCGCCATAGACCGTAGCGCCCCGCCTGGTCAGTTCTACTATCGGGTTCAGCAGTTCCAGCAGTTGCCGGTCGTGGCTGACAACGATCGTCGTTTGCTTCCGGGATTGCAGCAGTTCGGCCAGTAGCCTGCGACCCTCCCCATCCAGGTGATTGGTTGGTTCGTCCAATAACAGTATTTCCGGCTGATGGATATTAATGCCTGCCAGGAATACGCGGGTCTTCTGGCCGCCGCTGAGGCTGTCCATACTTTGCCGGAGAGACAGGTCCTGCAACCCCCAATAGGCCAGAGCTTCCAGGCAGCGTTCTTCAATGGTCCAGTCCTCATCCAGCTGCATCATCAGTGATTCAGTGACCTGTCCGTCCAGTATGGCGCGGAGGGCCTCCAGTTTATGATCCACCCGCAGCGCCCGGGCAATGCTCAACCCATTGTACTGCCCAAAATGCTGGGGCGCAAGGTAGGGCTTACAACAGGCCAGGACCTGGCCTGTTGTGGGAACCAGCTCGCCTGCTATCAGTTTTAGCAAAGTGGATTTGCCCGTCCCGTTATTGCCTACCAGGGCCATTTGGGCCTGATCCGGAAAACTCAGGTTGAGCGATTGAAATAAAGGTTCCTTATTGGGATGCAGGTATGTAATATTCTGTAAGGTCAGCATGACTTTCTTTCTTGGGGGAATAACAATAGCCGTTGTCCGCTTGGCGGAAGGCAGGTGATTGTCGGAAAGAAAGTAAATTCTACATGGAAGTGGCTAAATGAATTGAATGGCAAAAATAAGAAAAATATTGATATTCAAATCTATACTACCGCAAGACATCGTACATGCAGAAAGCCGACACCGTCAAACAGCTTATGGGCCTGTGTTGCGGCATGATCAGGCAACAAACATGTATAACGTTTTTAAGATTGGGGGCGAACCAATAAACCCGCTGCAATCTGGGCGGTTGCGGGTACAAACACTTTCGCCGGGTGGTATTTTATCAGGGATAAGTCCCGGCAGCACCCCAACTGTTAGCATGCTGTTAATGTCCTGCGGTTATCATTTCCTGCACAACCTACTTGTCCTTTACATACGTCATAACAGCGCTGTTGCACAGGCAATAGTGTTCATTATCCAAACCTATAAAAATCGAAATCTGTGACAAGATGGCTAATACTGGCCCTGGTGGCCCTGATCGGTTCCTGCGCCAAAGAAGATGGACTCCCCGGTACTGTGGGAGGGCCGGGCAAAGGGGACGCTTACCCCGGTTATACCGCCTATTTTATTCCCAAAGACAAACATGATCCCACCCCTAACCCGGTGCAGCTGATCAGCAAATCGGCCCTGCGCTTCCAGGTCCTGTTCGACAGCAGCTGCCGCTACGCTTCAAAGAAACCGGAAAACCAGAAAGACATCAACAAGCTCTATGGCTTCAGCGACTGTGCCAGTTTTCACCATGAGAACAGCGCCCGCGTGGGCTGGCTCTGGAATGGCAAGACCATTGAACTCTATGCCTACTGTTATGCCGACAGTGTCCGCAGCAGCAAGCTGCTGGGCACATTATCTGTTGGCGTGCCTGCGGAGCTGGGCATCAGCGTGAAGGGCAACCAGTATATTTTTGACTATGCCGGTCGTCAGACCACCATGAAGCGCCATTGCGGTGGCGATACATTCTCAGGCTATAAGCTCCTCCCCTATTTTGGTGGCGATGAAACAGCGCCACATGATATGTGGATCTATGTACGGGAACTATAAGAAATCCTCCATACAATAGCCCGCTTTAGTCCAGGCTGAATACAGAATCGTTGAATTCATTTTTACTAACGGAGAGATCCGCATGGTGGCGGGCTTGTTCCTGACCTCCTGATTGCCGGTAAGCCATGGCCAGGTAGAAATGGATCATTTCTGTTTTGGGATCCAGGGAATAAGCACGTTCCAGGTATTCAATGGCTTTGGGGTTATCCTGTGTGAGCAGGTAGTACAGGCCCATATTCCGCCAGCTGAAAGAATTGTCGGGATTCACCTGCCAGGCGGTGTCCAGGTCTGCAAAAGACTCATCAACCTGTCCCAGCTGCAGCCGGCAATAACCACGGTTATTATATGCGTAGTCATGATAGGGATCAATACGGATAGAATTAGTAAAAGAGTCTACAGCCAGGCCGTATTCTTTTTTCCGGAGCAGAATGTACCCATAATAATTGTGCAGGCTGGTTTCTTCCGGCTTCAGGTCCAGCTCTTTTTTGCAGGCAGCCAGCGCACCGTCAAGATCATGTGCATCATAGGCATCATTGATAGCTTTAAAGCCGTGATACGTGTCAACCTGCCTGGCGATCTCTTCAGCTGTCAGGAACGTATCTCCGGTTTCCCGGAGATATTGGCTATCCTGCTGGAACAGCTCCCTGGTATTGGTATTCAGCTGCACTGTTACTGCTGTGGGATCAGCTTCAGCAATATAACAGAGCAGGGCGTTGGCATAGCTGATGACCTCCATCTTCAGGTTGCCCGAACGGATCACCCAATGCTCATTTTTATGCAAAGCGGTATTGGCAATAAAAATACCGAAACCGTAATAGATACAGGTTAATTCAGTAATCTGTGCCAGCTCCGGGTTATCCTGCTTCACCATTCCATCCCTGACCAGGTAAATACAGGCCAGTTCAAAGGCCAGCTCCCTGATCAGCAGTTCTGTGTTGCCAAGACTTGATTTGGCCAGTTCTACCTGGTATTTTTTACTTTCCTTACTGTAAACCCTGGTGCTGTACGTTGATCTGCCGGGAATGGCGCCCATGGGCGCCAGCGGGGTACTCCATTCCATGGATTGCAGGTCGTCAAACACCCGCAGGGTCACATCATCAGGCTCAAGACCGTACTGCCGGCAAATGTTGGCCAGCAAGGCATTCAGCTGGATGAGATCAGCCGGGTCATTGAAGCGCAGCAGTTCATCATTCTGGTCCAGGAAAGGGCGGGCTTTTAACTGCTGGAAAGGAACGGTGGAAAGCAGCCAGCTGACAATATCCTCTATCCATTCTTTCTGGGCAGGGTCTACAGTAGGGCGGAGGGGTATTTTTCTTTTGAACAAACCAAACATCAGGAAAAGGTTTGGCGCAAAAGTATCATTTATGCTGAATTATTTCCGCTGATTTTCGGTCGGCCCCACTATCAGGCTGTTGAAAAATTGTGAAACTTTTGCGGCGTTTTATTCAACGGAACGATTTTTTCCCGGACAGTGTTTTGGCTGGCTAATTTCTTTATCTTTAGCGCCTTAATCAACTTAAAACAACCTATCAACCTGCCAATGCTGCCCTATTACATAGCGTTGCCATTTATTTATTTGCTCTCGATACTACCCTTCCGCGTCCTTTACCTGTTATCGGACGTGTTCTTCGTATTCATATATTATATACTTGGCTACAGGCGTAAAATAGTTTTAACAAATCTGAAGAACTCCTTTCCAGGGAAATCATCGTCTGAGATAAAAAAAATAGAAAAGGATTACTACCGGTTTCTCTGCGATCTTTTCCTGGAGACCTTCAAGACATTGACGGTTACCAGGGAAACCATGCTGAAACATTGCAGCATGTCAGTCGAAGCACAGGCCCTGTTTCAGTCTTTTGCAGCCGAAAACAAGAGCGTGATCATTGTTATGGGGCATAAGGGCAACTGGGAATGGGCAGGAAATACCTTCAGCCTGCTTTGCAAACACCAGCTGTATGTGATCTACCACCCGCTGCGTAATCCCTACTTTAACAAGTTGATGATAAAAATGCGCACAAGGTTTGGTACTAAACTGATTCCAATGAAAGATACTTTCCGGGAAATGGTGCAGAACAGGGACAATCTGAACGCCACGGCCTTCATTGCCGACCAGACACCATCCCCGGAAAAGGCGCATTGGATGACTTTCCTGAACCAGGACACACCGGTTTTCACCGGTACTGAAAAGATCGGGCAGAAGATGAATTATCCCATCGTTTACGTTTCGATACAGAAAATAAAAAGAGGCTATTATACGTTACACGCTGACGTATTGATGGAGCCTCCCTATAAGACCCTTGAGGAAGGAACAATGACAGCAGCTCATACCAAAAGACTGGAATCAGATATCACGGATCAGCCGGAAACATGGTTATGGTCACATCGGCGCTGGAAACACAAGCGTCCGGCATTTTAGAAATTTAACGCGTACTTTATTATGTTGTGTGGAAAAGAGTTGATCCTGGCTACCAAGCCTTTTGCGAAAGAGATCAGGAGTAAAAGCTGGTGGCATACATTGTCCACCCTTGGCCTTATTGCCGTAGCATTTGCTGCCATCCTGTTTGTGCCCTGGCTGGCTGTCCGCATTCCGCTGAGTATTGTAACGGGACTGCTGCTGGTGCGTATGTTCGTGATCTACCACGATCACCAGCACCATACCATCCTGACCAAATCCAGGCTGGCGGATATCATTATGTCTGCCTTTGGCATTTTCATGCTGGCGCCTACCAGCATCTGGAAAAGATCGCACGACCACCATCATAAGCACAATTCAAAATTATTCAGCGCCAGTATTGGCTCCTTCCCTATTGCTACCCGCCAGAAATACCTGGCCATGGGTACGGGTGAAAGGATCGGCTACCTGGCTATCCGCCATCCGCTGACCATTGGTCTCGGCTATTTCACCATGTTCATGCTGGGCATGTGCATCGCTTCATTTATCAGCAGCCCAAGGAAACACTTTGATTCCCTGATTGCACTGGTACTGCATATCACGGTTTCTGTGCTCATACTCATCAACCTCGGCTGGCTGACCTGGCTGCTGGTATTCTTTATTCCCTTCCTGGTTGCCTTCGGCATGGGTTCTTACCTGTTCTATGCACAGCATAATTTCCCGGGCGTTACTTTTGCCAGCAATAAGGACTGGGCGTACGATAAAGCAGCCCTGGAATCTTCCAGCTATATGACTATGAACCCTGTCATGCATTATTTCACGGCTAATATTGGCTACCATCATATCCATCACCTCAATGCCAGGATCCCTTTCTACCGTTTGCCGGAAGTAATGAGCCAATTCCCCGAATTGCAACAGGCAAAAACAACTTCCCTAAATCCAAAAGCAATCTGGGCCTGCCTGCGCCTCAAGGTATGGGATCAGGAAAAGGGAGCCATGGTAAGCCTGAAAGAGGCGGCCTGTTCACGAAAGCTGAGAACAGTTCCTGTGTTAAAATAAAGCAGGCAGTATATTTTAAAAATCCCCGGGCGGGGCAGGTCATCGTAATAATTTCTTACACCCGTATTATTTGCGCTGATCTTCGGTCAGCTCTTTCACGAGGCTATTGATATATACTTCCACATCATCGTAGGCTGTGCTGAGGCTTTTCTTCCCGGCATTGGATACGGCAGGATCCAGCTTATGCGCTGTTTCCCAGTTGTCCGGAATGCCGTCCCCGTCCGTATCTTTCGGAGCAGCCGCTGATGCCAGTACCGGCCAGCCGCCGGCATCGGCCTGGGTATCAATGATGCCGTTGATACTTCCATTGGAGCCAACAGCAGAGGATGTACCGGTCCGCACTTCATGGATGATCCGGGTATCCTGGGCATCGCGTTTCAAAGATGCGCCTACATAACCCAGCACCTGTTCGTAGGCTTTTTCAGCAGTATAGGTGGTCACATTGTTATTAATGGGATGTGGCTGCGACAAACGCATGGCGGCTTTATCTGATTCGGATACCGTGCCGTAGCTGTTATGGAACTGGTTGAAAACGCCATAGGTCCAGTTGTCCTGGGTAGCGCGGGTGCTGCCCGCCACAAAATTGCCGTCAATATAAAATTTACCCCAGGTATCATAGACCTCAGTTCCGGCCACCTTGTTCTTATCAATGGAAAAGATGCGTTCCGACTTACCCGTGGCAGGTCCGCCTTTGTAATAACAGTTGACGATATTGACATTCATGGCCTCTCCGCCATAGGTGCTGTTCTGTCCCCAGTTATACAGCACATTGTTGCGGAGGTCTACCAGGTCGGTGAGGGCGAAAGCTTTGCCGGCTTCTTCACCCAGTCGCGGGTTGCGACTATCATGATGCGCCAGCAGGTTATGGTGAAAGCTGGCCTTCTTTCCACCCCAGATACCGCCATAGCCATGGGCGCCTTTGCCATGCACAGAGTTGCGCAGGCTTTCAGCGATCAGGCACCATTGAAGGGTAAAATTTTCATTGGCATAGAAAGACACACATTCGTCGGTAGACCAGCTCATGGAGCAATGATCCACTATAATATTCTTATGAAAGCGGCCGCCAAGGGCATCGCCCTCTACCTGCTCCGTATCGCCCATGCGGAAGCGCAGAAAACGGATGATGACGTTATCAGCATCCACCATCATATCATGGTTGCGGAGGCAGATACCATCGCCGGGCGCAGTTTGCCCGGCAATGGTAACATCCCCGTTTTTTATACTCAGGCGGCTCTTCAGTTCAATAGTGCCGCTGACAGAAAAGACAATGATTCTCGGGCCCGACTGCCCAATGGCTTCGCGGAGACTGCCGGCGCCTGCATCCTGCAGGTTAGTGACCGGGATCACTCTCCCACCCCGGCCGCCGGTAGCATCGCGCCCAAACCCTTCAGCGCCGGGAAAGGCCAGCGGCTCTTCTTTCACCTGGACAGGCTTATCCGTACCGGTTGGATCACCTCCGCCCGTATCAATGGAATAGGACGGTGTTTTTTTGGCGCAGGACAGCACTATCAGGGTGGCGGCCAGCAGGGCGCCGTTGAAAATCTGGATCATGGTCAATGCAATTAAAGGTTCCTAATAGTTCATAACCTCCTTATTGACGCCATCTGGGATCACCGGTACTGCTGCCTCCGGGGAAACCGTTGTCGATGATGATAAAATCACCATTGACGGGATCACGGAACAGCTCTGTAGATGTTTTGCCATACGCCGTCAGGTTGCTGATGGGGTTGGCTGAGAAAATGCAATCGGCCGTCTGGTAGCTGTTCAGCACACTGTAAGTGGTAGCGCTGCCCACACGGATACCCCGTGCAGTAGCTGCAACGGAGGCGGTCCTGCCCACAATGGTATTCCGGATAATGAAAGAGCCGGTCACATTCTGCGCATTGAGATCCACCAGGTAACGCGTGTTGCTCACTATATTGTCCATGGTAACATTATCGATCAGGATGGACTGGAGCGGTGTAGTGTTGCTGAGGATCAGTGAATACCCGATACCATAAAGCGTACTGTTGGTCAGGGAAATATTGTTGACAGTACTGGTAGCGGAAGTGTTATGAAAAAAGGCGTAGGTACCGGTAGTGGCATTGTAGCCGATATCATAAGCTACGCAATTGTTGAACGACACATTATTGATGGTGATGGCATTACTTCCCTGCAGGCGGAACGGTGAGTTGACCAGGTTCCTGATCACGCAGTTCTCAAATTCCACCCGTTGTGTTACCGTAGCGCTTCCCTGGTTGAAAATATAGTTGCGTTTAGTTCCGGCAGAGTTATTGTTCTGGTAGCCGGTGATGTCCAGGTTCTCAAAACGGATAGTCCCTGCAGTAGCCGGCAATGTAAATGTATTGAAGGCAAGTACTGGCCGTACACCGCCCTGTTCACCCCAGATGGTGAGGGAAACACCTTCCGGTATCAGCACCGCGTCATCCGCATTGTACATGGTCCCTTCCAACAGAACAAAGGTAGTGCCGTCGGCTGCGCCGGCAATCAGCGTGGCCAGGTTAGCGTCTGCATCCACTACAATCACGCCAGGGCCGGTAGGTATCTCCGCAGTGGTGGAGAAAGAGAGGCTGCCCCGGATAATGGTATTGTTATAGATATCTGCTTTATAGGCTGTTTTGGGCGTAAGTCCTTCCAGCAGCTTGCTCTGGGCTTCTTTTTCATCCGCCGTAAGGTCTATGCGGGTACCATTCAGCAGCAGGTGCGTTACGTTGGGGGAACTCCATTTCAGCAGGGCTGTTCTGGCAGCCAGATCGCCGGTGCCAAAAGGCAAAAGGATCTGTTCTGATTTGGTCTTAAAGGCAAGGCTGGTCCAGTTGGACTCAGCAATACCATCGCTGTTCTTCCCCTTGATGCGTGCAGAATAGACGGTAGTGGGCGCCAGCTGATCCGGGATGAGCATGACCCTGCTCCCATTGATAAGCTCAAAGCTTCCTTCATAAGTATACAGTATCTGTCCAAAGACAAGGCTGTCCTGGCTGATCTCCACCACATAGCTGCTGGTAGCAGGCATATTCTTCCAGCTCAGGATCACCGTAACACCCTCCACGGACGCTTCTGCAGCGGTGGTGGCAAAGAGGCGGCGGCTGCCTTCTTCTGTATCCCACTCGTTGAATTTGGTACAGGAGAAGGTACCGGCAACCAGGACAAGGGCCAGGGCTGCTGAGAGATGTAGTTTATTGAATTGTATGATTGGCATGACTGATAAGTTAGGGTGATTAGAATCCATAAGCATTGCGCAGTGTACCCTGTGATTCACTGATAATAGAGTTGTGGATCGGATACAGGTGCCTGTTGGTTACACCGTCCTTGTTCAAACCGCTGCTGAACAGGTTGGCCCGGTTGACCCAGTCGGTCCGGTTACTTTCAGAAGCACCGGAGAGCCAGCTCAGTTTTGTATACCCGGGGATATCTGCACTACCCTTGTCTTCATAAAAATTAAAGGATGCCCGGTCCAGGATCTCGTTATTGGTCTCATACTTATAGTACAAGGTAGCCGGCAACGTATTATAGGGCGCTTCGCGGGCCAGCATCTTTTTGAGGCCCGTCCTTTGCTCCTCGATCTTGGACACCAGAAGGTTCCAGCGGATCAGGTCGTACTTGCGGATAGCTTCTCCCCCAAACTCCCAGGCCCTTTCATCCACAAGGGCATTGAAGAAAGCCGTTTTATCATTCAGGTTGTTGACATAGGCAATCACTTTGTCGGCCTGGTCTTCCGTAGAGAAAGCGCGGGTACGCACCTGTTTCAGCGCCTCTTTGGCCAGGCCGGTAGGTCCGTACAGCTCATTCTCCGTTTCAGCAAACATGAGCAGTACATCGGCATAGCGCATCACCGACCAGTTGATCCCGTATCCGATCTTACCGCTGGCATTCTTGTTGAGGTTGCTCCAGGAGCTGCCCATATAGCGCTGGTCCCATTTGGCAATATTGAAAGACATAGGATTGGACTGCATCACTTCCTTCACATCACCGGCAGAATTGCTATAGGTAAAATACGCCACGGAAATATCCCGGCGCAGGTCCTTCTGATCAAAGGAATAGAAATAATAGGCGGTGGTATTGACCACGTTGGCATTATTGCCATAGCCATATTTGCTGTTGGCATAAAAACGGACGCCGATAGAATAGCCCATCTCCCCGCTCCTGGCCAGCCCGTTGGCCACTTCAAAGAGGTTTTCATTGAAAGTGGCGTCCAGCTGCAGCTGGCAAAGGGTTTTCCAGATAGCCAGGTAGGAATTGTTCAGTTTATGCGGCCCCTGCGTCATGATCTCATTACAATGCTTATGCGCCAGCTCATAATATTTTTCCCAGTTGCTGCCCCTTTCCGTGGGGAAGCCTGTTTTATTGCGGATAGCGTAACCGCCGCGGGTCAGTGCAATACGGGCCAGCAGGCCTTTGGCAAAACCTTTGGTGATCCTTTCGGCGGTGGTGCCATTGCTGCCTACCCAGGGAAGATAATCGGCAGCTTGTTCCAGGTCGGCTATAAGCTGGTCATAGATCTCATCCCGGTCGGTGGGCGGCAGGTATACATTGGAGAGGTCCGGCAGTGTGGGTTCTTTTTTGAAGGGTACATCACCCCAGTGGCGGGCCAGCTCAAAATAGCCCAGCGCCCGGAGCGTGAGCATTTCACCGAGATAGACTTTCATGGCGGTGGAATCACTGGTGCTCATCAGGGCGCTTTTGCGTATCCCTTCAATGCAGAGGTTGGCCCTTTCAATCATGGTATAGATCTTGGTCCATTCATTCTGCAGGCGGGTATTATCAGCGGTTCCCCAATAATTGGAGAGGCCGCGTTCACTGGTATTATTATAACTGCCGGCATCCGCCCCTACTATCTCGATATCACTGTTGGTGGCATAGCTCAGCGGCAGCCTGGCGGAATAAAGCTGGTCCTGTGTCAGCAGCGCATAGGAGCCCATCAGCGCATAGTTGGTATAGGCCAGGGAAGAGAATACCAGGTCCGGCGTATACTCAGAGGGCGACTGTGAGTTCAGGAATTCTTTTTTACAGGCTGACAGCAGCAGGAGGCTGTATATAGCTGGAAAGAGTATCTTTTTCATAGCAATCGTCGTTAAAAGGTTACGTTAATGCCTCCGATAAATGACCGGCTCTTGGGATAGGCCGAGTAATCTACACCAGGCGTTACAGGCGGGTTCCTGCGGGTGTCCACTTCCGGATCATAGCCGGTGTAGTTGGTCCAGATATGCAGGTTATAGCCGGTTGCATAGATCCTCAGGTTGCTGATACCCCATTTTTTGGTCAGGGTGGCAGGCAGCGTATACCCTACTGTGAGGGTGTTCAGCCGGAGGAAAGAGCCATCTTCTATGGCCCAGGAATGCAGGGGCATTACCGTATTGAGCGGATGCCAGATACTGGCGTTCTGGTTGATCTCCTTTAACCTTTCCGGATTGGCATTGGTGCCGGAAGCTACATTGAGCCCGGTTTCCGGGTCAATCAGCGTGAAGCGGTTGCCCAGGTTCATATCTGTCAGCAGGTTCTGGTATTTCCTGGTGAGCAGGTAATTGGAAAAGTCGATCTTATTGGCATTATAGATATCGTTGCCGTAGGTCCAGTTGAAGAAGGCAGAGAGATCAATGCCTTTATAGCCGGCAGTCAGGTTGAAGCCGCCCATATGTTTGGGGTTGGCATCACCGATGATGGTCTTATCATTCTGGTCAATCACCCCATTCCCATCCAGGTCCTTGAACCTAAGCGTGCCGGGACCAAAATAAGAAGGACTGATCAGGCCGTTGTTACTGGCCACGCCTTTGGCGCTGTTGATATCCCAGGTTTTGGTGGTAGTGTTGAAAGTGAAATCATCAAACCCATACATGCCATCCGTAACGTAGCCATACATCTGGCCTACGGGATAGCCTTCGCGCACCAGGTAGTCTTCCAATGGTTGTGCGGTACCGTTCCAGCCGGAGGTATAGGTCTTGAAACTGGCATCCCCGTTGCGGAACTCATCCACTTTGTTCTTGTTGAAAGCGATATTGAATGAAGCGCTCAGGTTAAAATCCTTGCTGTTCACCAGCACTGCGTTCAGGGCAATTTCCACACCCCTGTTGGAGGTGCTGCCGATATTACGCATCTGGTTCAGGTAACCGGAACTGGCGGCCAGGGGTGCTGCCAGCAGGAGGTCCTTGGTGGTGTTCCAGTAATAATCCACTGAACCACTGATCCGGCCGCGCAGGAATTCGAAGTCCACGCCGGCATTCCGGTTGATAGTGGTTTCCCAGATCAGTTTGGGGTTAGCCAGGGAAGTACCCGGAATAAGGTTAGGGGCTACCTGTTCATTGGGCATATACGGCTTGTTCTCATCGTTGGTATTGTACACCAGTTGCCAGAGCCCATTGCCAATACGGTTATTACCGGTGGTGCCATAGCTCACGCGGAGCTTCAACTGGTTGAGCCAGCTGATATCCTTCAGGAATTCCTCTTCAGATATTCTCCAGGCCAGGGCTGTAGAGGGGAAGAAATCCCGGCGATAGCCTTCGGCAAATTTGCTGGAACCATCAGAACGGAAAGTGAAGGTGGCCATGTATTTACTGTTGATGGCATAATTGATCCGTCCAAACCAGGAACTGAGCAGTTCTTTGGGGTCCTGGTAAGTATACGTTGGGATGGGCGTACCAAAGCCCATATTGGCCAGTACCTCATCGGCTTTCATGGTCTGGGGGAAGAAGCGGGATTCGTTTTCTACCACTTTACCGTTGGTAGAGAGGGCTTCCTGTCCCAGTACTACGTTGAGGTTATGACCGGGCAGGATATCCTGTTTATCAATAGTGAAGAAGTTGGCAACGCGCCAGGACTGACCGCTGGTAGTGGTAATGCGGCCGATGGGCTGACCACCATACTGGCGGGCATTGGAGGTGGTGGGTCCCCAGACAATATCTGTGCGGTTATCGCGGAACTCGTACCCACCTTCTGTACGGAAGCTGAGCCAGGGCTTTATCTTCCAGGTGATACCGCCGTTGAAATTGCTTTGCAGGCGGCGTTGATTCTTGTATTCGTCGTTAGCGGATTCTACGGGGTTATAGAGCAGACTGGCCGCTTCCGGGCTGTTGATATCATCATCCAGCTGGGATTGGTCCAGTGCCCGGAGGCCGCGGGTAGGTGCATATTTTACGCTGTTGCGCAGGCGTGAGTTGGCGCCTGCGCCGGTGTTCACCCCTGCTCCGTCAATGAGCATATAGGAGAGACGGGTATTGAAATCGAATGTCAGGTTCTTGCTGATCTCCGAGTTGAGTTTGAACATCAGGTTATTCCGCTCATAACCGGAATTGATCATAACAGCGTCCTCATCGTTCCTGGTAAAGCCCAGGTTAAAGCGCGTGGCTTTGGAGCCGCCGCTGACACCGATATTGTAGTACTGCTGCAGGGCGGTTCGTCCAAAAACTTCTTTCTGCCAGTCAGTACCATCCATAGACTTGTAAATGTCCAGGTCCTGGAACTTACCATAGTAGTTCTGGAAGGTGCTGGTCTGATCAATCTCATACTGGTACTTCACAAATTCATAGGGGCTCATTACATCCAGTACTTTGCTGATCTGGCGGGATCCGGCGTAGAAATTACCGGTGACCACCATTTTTCCGGCCTTGCCTTCCTTGGTGGTGATGAGGATCACCCCGTTGGCGGCGCGGGAACCATAAATGGCGGTGGAGGCGGCGTCTTTGAGAAAGGTCATGGTCTCAATATCTGAAGCGGCGATATTGTTGATAGAAGACACCGGGAACCCGTCCACGATATAAAGGGGCGAGTTATCCTGGGAGATAGAGCCGCCGCCCCGAAACCGGATCTTGATATCCGCATCCGGCGAACCTTCCGTAGTAGTGACCTGTACGCCGGCTACGCGTCCGGTCAGGGCTTCGGCAGCGTTGGGAACGGGTGTTTTCATGATCTCCCTGCCGGCCAGTGTCCCTACGGAGCCGGTGAGATCTTTTTTACGGGCAGAACCATAACCAATGACGATCACATCGTCCAGTGTAGAAAGATTCTTTAAAAGGGTAATGTTGAAGCTGGTCCTTTTACCGGTGGGCTCTTCGAGGGTCTGGTAGCCGGTATGGCTGAAGATCAGGATGGCAGTTGTATCCCCGTCGAGGGTCAGGGTAAAACTCCCATCAGGACCGGATTGGGTGCCGGAGGCTTTCCCTTTCACCGATACCGATACGCCGCTGAGTGGTAATCCATCTCCGTCGGCAATTTTACCAGAAATCTTACGGGTCTGGCCGTAAGCGCTCAGCATGTACAGAAAGAGCACAAGAAAAGACAATAATCCTTTTTTCATACAGCAAGCAGTTAAAAAAGTGGCAGCATTTGATTTATTGGCAACGTAATGCTATAGCTTTTTCGGGGAAACCGGCAGACCACCGGTCAGGTTTATTTACGCAATCGTTCCCGGCAAGGTTTGCGTAACCGGTTCGGGCTCAGCTGAAGGACAAAAAATGGAAGGAAAGAACAGTTTCAGGGAGCTGGTCTTAGCAAAATTCCGGATAGCAATAGCTATCAGTTTCTTTATTGACATGTCCAGGCAATTGCGGTTATGGTTCGGCGCTTTCAACAACCCGCTGTAGTTGTATATCCTGTAGGCGGCAGGGTTATATCAGCCATCAAAGTTGCGCCATATTTCATGACCAGCATGGCTTATTTCCCCAGGAAGTTTGGGAAGAACCATCGAAAAGCATTGTGAGAATTTGTGGCTACATTTGAACCTGCTGTGGCATCTGGCCACAGGTTCACCCTTTATTGATCTACTACCAATGAGTAAACTAATCTGGATCTTCCTGGCATTGCTGTCGGGCGCATTTTTACCTATTCAGGCCGGCCTCAATACAAGAATGGGCAAAGCAGCGGAGAACGCTGTGGCGGCTTCCCTGCTTTCTTTTGTGGTGGGCGCCCTGGGACTGATCTTTTATATCCTGCTCACCCGTCAATCCATTTCCTGGGCCGGTATCAAAACTGCGCCGGCCATTGCCTGGACAGGCGGCCTGCTGGGTGCTTTTTATGTAACGGTGATTGTACTGGCCTTCCCGCGCCTGGGCCCGGGACTGACCTTTGGCCTGGTAGTGGCGGGACAGATGGTCATCTCCCTGCTGCTGGAGCATTTCAATATCCTGGTGGCGGCCCCGCAGCCCATCAACTTCATGAAGATACTGGGGGTACTGCTGGTGATAGCCGGCGTGATCATTATCCGAAAATTTTAAATTCTTTTGATATGTGGCGTAAGGAGGCAATTGTTCAACAGCTGGGCATTCAATACCCGATCCTGCTGGGTCCATTCGGCGGAGGATTCTCCACCCCGCAGCTGACCGCTGCCGTTTCCAATGCCGGCGGTCTTGGCGGTTATGGCGCATATACGCTCAATGCAGCGGAGATCATTGCTGCCGATCAACAGATCCGGCAGCTCACTGATAAGCCCTATAACCTCAATCTCTGGGTATCGGATACAGATGCGCCGGATGGCGCTGTCACGGACCAGCAATATGAGCAGGCGGCACAGCTGTTCAAACCTTATTTTGAAGAAGCGGGCATACCGCTTCCTGCCAAACCAGCTCCTTTTCAATCGCGGTTCGGGAACCAGCTACAGGCCGTGCTGGATATCCGGCCCAAGGTCTTCAGCTTCCTGTTCGGCGTGCCTCCCAGTACCGTGATGGAGGATTGTCGCAGGCGCGGCATCCTGCTGGTGGGCGCCGCCACCACCCTGGACGAAGCCATCTTCCTTGAAAATGCCGGTGTGGATATGATCATTGCTGCCGGCTTTGAAGCCGGAGGTCATCGTCCCTCCTTCCTGGATAAAGCGGAAAATTCTATTATCGGTAGTTTTGTCTTACTGCAGCTGATCCGTGAAAAAGTGAAAGTATAATACTCCCTTAAAATCGGACCACGGGCTTAGTTAAAAATATTCAGTAATTTAACAAGCTCGAATGAAAAAGCAAACACGAAGAAAATTCAGTCCTTCCTTCAAAGCCAAAGTGGCTCTGGAAGCAATTAAGGGGCAGGTTACGCTCGCAGAGCTGGCCACAAAATACGAGGTGAACCAGGTTATTATCGCACGCTGGAAGGCCGAATTCTTGGCTAATATGAGTGCGGCCTTTGAAAAGCCTGATAAGACAGAGGAGCCCTCCGTAGATACCCAGGAGTTATATGCCCAAATCGGGCAGCTCAAGGTAGAGAATGAGTTCTTAAAAAAAAGCTTCAAGAAACTTGGGGGGTAGCCGATCGGGCCAGCCTTGTCAATCCACGTACCAAGCAAATATCTGTTCGCCGGCAGTGTGAATTGCTTACAGTAAACCGCAGTACACTGTATTATAAACCTATTGGAGAGAAGCCGGAGAACATTAAGATGATGGAGATCATGGATAAGCACCTGACTATGCATCCAACGGAAGGTGTAGTATCGCTGGTTTACTATTTTCGCAACAAAGGCTACCAGGTTGGCCCCAAGCGGATCAGGCGCTTGTTGAAAATAATGGGACGCCAGACTATTTACCGCCGAAAGAATCTGACGAAGCAAGGATTGAAGCAGTTTATAAAACCGTATTTGCTCAAAGGGATGAAGATTACCCGTGCCAATCAAGTTTGGTCGACCGACATCACTTATATCCCAATGCGTACAGGATTTATGTATCTGACGGCGATCATGGATATATACAGCCGCCGGATTGTTGGATGGGGCATCAGTAACTCTTTAGCAGCCACCTGGTGTAAAGAAGTACTGCAAGACGCAATACTCCAACATGGCAAGCCAGAGATCATCAATTCTGATCAGGGTTGTCAATATACCAGTGCCGTATGGACACAGTATCTCGAGGGGGAACAAATACTTGCATCTATGGATGGGAAAGGGAGAGCCCTCGATAATGTGTGGATTGAACGTTTCTGGAAATCCTTGAAATACGATTATGTCTACTTAAATCCCGCCGAAGATGGTTTTGAACTGTTAGAAGGAGTTCAAAACCATATCGGCTACTATCATGACAAAATTCATCATACCACCTGTGAAACACCCAATGAACGATATCAAAGATCTTTGCAGCAAGCTGCTTGATTTATAACTTAAATATCCAGCCTGGTGGTCTTAAATCAGGGGAGTATTATATACTTCAAAATTTCCGCAGTCTTCCATGGATTGTTTTTATCATACCCTTTAGCCATATCGTTCACCACATAAATAATATTTCGCTTGTCTCCTCCAGCCTTAGTATGGTATCCAAGCTTAAGACCTGTGCTCCAACTATACAACACAGTATCTTTACCGTTAGGATCAATCAACCATATAGGGTTTCCAGAGAATGCACTAAATGGACTTTCATACACTTTTATTACAGGATCAATATTCCATCTCCTGCCAATCCTCGGATCATACTCCCAGAACTCAGCCGTATAGCTATTGCCAAAGCCTTTAATTTCATTGCTCATCTCCTGTCCATTAAACCCATACAGGTACGCATTCACTCAAACTTAATTATTCAATCATTTTCATAAGTAGCGAATATTATAAAATCATACTTCGCATTACTGTCAAGATGCTTTCGGAGTTGAATTTCCGAATTAATATAAAAATCAGGGATGTGAGCATTACTATTTGTAACAATATCATCGAATAGTTCTAATTCTAATTCCGAAGGATCTTCATTATAAAAAGCAGTCAATACCATCTTTTTTAAAGGCAGATCTACATCAAGGTAGATTCGATTAAGATTACTTGTTACCTTATAAACCAAAAACCTTAAAACCACTAAATACAAGGAGAACTTTTTTTCATTTTCTGTCATAATATTTTTTTAAAAAGTTGTTGAATTAGGCTGAATAGCAACAACTGTGGCAGATTTTTCTCCCTTTATTAAATTTATCTCAAGAATGGCCCCATTGTTATTGTAACAGCCAGTTACTCATTCAAATTGTACGTATACTTGATTTTCGCTACCATCAGCTTCTTGCTCAATTCAGCAAGTGTCATTTATTATCGCTTATTGAAAAAAAAATTCCAAATATAATATTTATTGAGATGGCTTATATCAGCTGTTTATGTTAATAAGGTTCACAAATAAGCATTCAGTTGTTTTAAAAAACTTTTCAGTATTTTTTACTACATATCCGGTTCCTATCTTTACCAACCAACTTATTTCAACGAAGTAAATACTACGGATATGAGTTTAGGTAAAAGTTTATTACTAATAACTTAATACGATGGCCACCGCTTCCTTCAAAATAAAAATCACATCAATGATGTGGGATTCTACTGTTCAATTGAACTGGGTATCATTAAAAGAAGTACTAATTTGGAGATAAATTTTGACAATTCTATTGATGATCCAAAGTGGAACTCTGCAATTGAATTTGGTATAAATTGTTTCTACGAACACTATAGTCATGCCAATACTCCAGGACTATCCATTACAGTTAAAAACATTCACACCATGATAGGCGATTCGTCCTGTAGCATCGTCGCTTACGCTACAATAAAATGTCTTTGTGAGGCATTACAGTATACAGAACAATTAATATCAATTGACGAAGTAAACACCACCTTTCTATTAAAAAAATAGTCCCAGCTCTACATCCAGGACTTTATTTATTGCTGAGTTGACGCTTTAATCGCATTTTGATAATCAGGAACAACATCTTTGGTTGTCCCTCTCCCTTACTCAGCTCCAGTTTGACAGACAGCTGGTGATCGTTGACTGTTGTGGCGCCATCCACCACTACGCAAGGTGTATTTGTCCCGCCGCCAATGATCCTGTCGAGCATCAGCATGCCGAAAGGATAGTAATCCTGGACAGTCAGAAGATCGGCCTGGAAGTACTCCGACTTGCCACCCGTACCAAAGAAATATTTTTTCTGTACGATACAATGGCCAGCACATTTCCCGTCAATCTGCAAGACTTACTATTCGCTCCAATTCAAACCATCCATTAGAATATTTACGCTTAAATTGTACGTTTCGAGTAAGCTTCTTACTCAACTTACTCTCATCAGTCAGAAAAACAATAATAGATTGTTTAGAAAACATGCCCCCATGAAAGTTTGAACAAAAAGCAACAGTACTATCTCTTTCCATATCAATATACAGTAAAGAATCACCGGCAAATAATGTATCCAAAGATGAGCATAAACTAAACTTTGCTAAATCCTTTTGTTCGATAGTCGCCACTGAGTCTAACCCTGTCGGAAAAACAATATTATATTTCTGAAGTAAGCATATTAAAGCTTGATTGTAACTTTCTTTATGTTTAAGATATTTCAACTCAAACCTTGAAGAACAGGCCCAAAACAGAAAAAGGGAACTAATTAAAAACACTTTTTTCATAGGACCAATATTTATGAGTTCTTGGCATTGTAGACTATTTATTCTTATCAACACAAATATCTAAAGGTAGATTCTTCCACGAGCTATCCTTAAAGCTTATGCCTTTTAAACATGGGGGAACTTTAATATTATCAACCTGCCGGCAAATTGATGGATCTTCTGGCAATACAATAAAGAATAAAATACTATCTGAAACAATTGCCTTATCAATGGGACCTTGGAATTTTTTTATATACTTTCTTTTTAAGTAACTATACTCATATTTATAAACCCATCCATTATCGCTCCCCAAAGAAACTTCTTTAAGTTCCCCAACAACATAGACGCCCCTATTTTTTAAATTTCTTTTTTCATTGCCCCCTCTAATCAAAAGAAAAATACAAGCAACGACAAGGGAAAAAAGCCCTATATATTCTCCTTTTATTCTCATTCTATACCAAACATTAATTCTTATAACTTTACCTATTATTCATTCAACTGCGACCTTCAACCAACCTACTTTCATATCCCAAAAGAATGAATTTCTTTACTGCTGATTACCCTCTCCCTTCACCTCATTATCATTCTCTTTCCCATTGAATCCATAACGACACGCTCTCACACCGTTTTTCCCTTGACCGCAATCAAGCCACCCACCAGCTTTTGGCTATATTCAAAGAACTCCCGAAGCCCTAAGATAGCCGCTTTTCTTTTTCAACTGAAAGAAATAATCCGGAGCAGGCATGGACTGTACTATACTTCTATGGATACAGATAATTGTAGGACACCCATTCACCGGTCTGGTACCGTTCTGTGCTTCACATACAAACAATATCTACGGCAAAAAAAATATTTATCATTATGGAAATCATTGTAAAACATTCAAAAAAGAAAAAACTATAGTTATACAAATCGATCGAATATCTTTTCTTCAATAAGATCAACAATAACCACAGCAGACAGTAACCGATATTCATCGCTACTATGTAAGCGATGAGTAACGGCATTAAGAATATATTTATGGCTGTTTTGTCTAAGATCCAGATGAAAAAAAGCAACACAACTCCCGAAAACCCCAGGAATAAGTTATATCTTAATCTCCTTCTTTCCCACCATTGAATCAGTTCTCTTATAGTATCAATTGATAGAAGCATAAATTTTCATTAAACAGATAATCAATTTATTCATTCGAGAAATAGTTCTATCGGTTTCCTAAGCAGGTTATTAGAGTCCCGATTATCTCTTCTATGGTTAAATGTTGGTTTTAAAAAGCTACCCTGATTCAATAGTCCTGGGCTGTCAGCGTATCCTGAAATACATAATCTATACCAGGCACCGTGCTGCCGGTTATTGTCAAAGAAGCAGGTAAGTTACTTCTTATTACGCCAATCCGGGAACTTCCATAGATAAACTGCTCTTCCAGGCTGAGCGTTTGGCCAACCGCTTTGTAGGTGGCCAGGGTGTTGCCCGTGTATCCCGCATATACCACGTGGTCAAACAACCCGCCACACAGCTGCATTCAGATCAAAAATGGGTCAGTATGATGAAAAATCTTCCTCCCTCTTGGTTTTTACTGTTTTTTACAGCAGTTTGCCGGTAAGGCAACATCGTTTTAGTACAGAACATAATTGTTCTCTTCAATGAGTAGCCCCTTAAATTGCGTTATATGAAAATCTTTCTCGGTTTCCTATCTGGTCTCCTGCTATCGATGACATCATGGGCACAGGAACCAACCTATATCACGGCCAAAGCACCGTTAAAACAGAACGCCTATATCGAATTACCCCTTGGCGCCATTAAACCACAGGGCTGGCTCCGGGAAATGCTGGTCCGCCAGGCGAAAGGCGCCACGGGCAGGCTGGATCAGCTCTATCCCCTGGTCATGAATGAACGCAATGGCTGGCTGGGTGGCGACGGCGATCAGTGGGAACGAGGCCCCTACTGGATCGACGGCCTGCTGCCGCTTGCTTATATCCTGGACGACAAAGCCCTCATTGCAAAAGCCAAACCCTGGGTGGAATGGGCTATCAATAGCCAGTCGCCCGACGGACATTTCGGTCCTACCAAAGACTATCCCTGGGAAAGAGGGATACAGCGGGATAACAGTCGCGACTGGTGGCCCAAAATGGTGATGCTGAAAGTACTGCAGCAATATTATATGGCTACACGCGACCAACGGGTCATTTCCCTCATGAGCAGGTACTTCAGGTACCAGCTGCAGGAACTGCCCCGCAAGCCGCTCGGACACTGGACCTTCTGGGCCACCTACCGCGGCGGCGATAACCTGGCCGTAGTATACTGGCTCTATAATATCACCGGTGAACCCTTCCTGCTGGAACTGGGCGACCTGATCCACAAACAGACCTTCGACTATACCAATGCCTTCCTCAATACTGACCTCCTGTCCACAAAGGGCAGCATCCATTGCGTTAACCTGGCCCAGGGTATGAAAGAACCACTGGTCTACTACCAGCATCACCCGGAAGCGCAATATATCCGCGCTACGGAAAAAGGCCTGCAGGACCTCCGAAGATTCAATGGCATGGCGCATGGCCTGTATGGCGGAGATGAAGCCCTTCACGGCAATGACCCCACGCAGGGATCAGAATTCTGCTCCGCCGTGGAAATGATGTTCTCCCTGGAAACCATGCTGGCAATCACCGGTTCCACACAATACGCGGACCAGCTGGAAAAGATCGCTTTCAATGCTCTGCCCACACAGGCCTCAGACGATTTCATGACCCGCCAGTATTTCCAGCAAGCCAACCAGGTAATGGCTTCGCGGCATTTCCGCAATTTTGATGTGAACCATCATGGTACAGATGTCTGCTTCGGCCTGTTATCAGGCTATCCCTGTTGCACTTCCAATATGCACCAGGGCTGGCCCAAATTCACCCAGAACCTCTGGTATGCTACGGCCGGCAAAGGCATTGCCGCCCTGGTCTATTCTCCCAGCGAGGTAAAAGCCGTAGTAGGCGCAGGCATGGAAGTGAACTGGAAAGAAGAGACCAATTACCCTTTTGAAGAAAAGATCCGCTTCACCCTGAACATCGCCAAAAAGAAACAGACCGTTTCTTTCCCCTTCCACCTGCGCATTCCCGCCTGGTGCCGGCAAGCCAGGATCAGGATCAACGGCCAGTTATGGAAAGAAGCGACAGGCAACCAGGTGGCGGTGATCAGCCGCGAATGGAGATCCGGTGATGTAGTGGAACTGGAACTGCCCATGCACCTGTTCACCAACCGCTGGCACGAAAACTCCGTGTCCATTGAACGCGGCCCGCTGGCCTATGCGCTGAAGATCGGAGATACCCTGACAAAAGTGATCAACGATAAAGACCCTGTTGAATATGGCGACCACTATTACGAGTACCATCCCACCACACCCTGGAACTATGGACTGGTGAATGTGGAACAACAAAAGCTGGCCGTCAACTATACCGTAGAAACAAAAGCGGGCGTATCTCCCTATCCCTGGAACCCGGAAAATGCACCGATCCTGATCAGGACCAAAGGAAAACGGATACCTTCCTGGACACTGTACAATGAAATGGCCGGTCCCCTGCCCTACAGCAATATTTTCCAGATGGCTGTTGATCAGCAGGAAGAAGAAATTATACTGATCCCCTATGGCTGCACCAACCTGCGGATAGCACAGTTCCCGGTAGTACATTAAACACTGACCAGCCTCCAGGTACCTGGCAGGATATACGCTTCAACACTGACTCAACAACAATAACAGAGGCGCTCAATATTCAGTTGAGCACCTCTTTTTTAGCTATAGCACGGTGGACCATACCTGGCTATTGTCCGCAGAGGATGGCCAGGCAGTTCTTTTATCAGTACGGAGCTTATGGCTGCGTATTAATGAACAATAAAAATACAAAGAACCGGTACCCGGATAACCTGCTTTACCCCAATACACATTTTCTTAATATAGCAGGCAGGGTCCCCGCCGGACCGTCCGAAAACGGACGATCACTGTATGAAAACGGACAAATGGCCCATACAAATAAAAGATCAAGTAACTGAAGGCCAGCCGATAACATTTCTGGAACAATCTCGGTCCTAAACAGCTGCCGGCTGGCATGGCCGCCCGGCGCTTGATCAACAAAAACCCAAAACCTCCTGCTGACATGCTTAGAAATTACTTCAAAACTGCGTTCAGGAATCTTTGGAAGACCAGGAGTTACAGCCTGCTCAATATTGCAGGACTTGCCGTCGGCATCACCTGCGCCGCCCTGATCTTTTTATGGGTAGAAGATGAGCTTGGCTATAATCAGCATTTCCCCAACAAAGAAGATATATATATCGTTAAATCCAGGCAGACCTATGATGGCGTCACCTATGTATTTGAAGCAACCCAGGGACTGCTGGCCGATGCCATTCAGCAGGAAGTGCCGGGGATAAAACAGGCCATCCGGATGAACTGGGTGTCCAGGGAATTGTTTACGGTGGGCGATAAGCAGCTTTACCAGCTCGGCTATTATACAGATCCGGGCTTCATGGATATTTTCTCACTGGAATTTGTGGAAGGCAACCGCGCCTCCGCCATGAATACCATCAATGATATTGTACTCACCCAATCCTCCGCCCGCATATTTTTTGGGAACGAACCGGCCGTAGGCAAAATGCTCCGCCTCAACAGTGGTGAAGAGATGAAGGTGACCGGCGTTGTCAGAGACCTGCCGAAGAACAGTACCATCCAGTTCAACTGGCTGATCGATTTTAAACAGTATGCGCGGAAGCAGGAAGGGCTGACCACCTGGGGCAATAATTCCATTATGACCATGGTACAGCTGCAGCCCGGGGCCAGCTTGCATGCCATTAACAGGACCCTCCTGGATTTTGTAAAGAACAAGACCAACGGGGAGGTAACTTTTTCCCGGAATTACCTGTATCCCATAGACCGCTGGCGGCTCTATAACAATTTTGACAAAGACGGCAATGAACAGGAAGGACGCATCCGCTATGTGCGCCTGTTCAGCATCATAGCCTGGGTAGTGCTGCTGATAGCCTGTATCAATTTTATGAACCTGGCCACCGCCCGTTCAGAAAAACGGGCGCGGGAAGTGGGCATGCGCAAAGTGATGGGCGCCACCAAACCTGCCCTGGTAGCCCAGTTCCTGGGAGAAGCGCTGCTGCTGTCCCTGTTGTCGGCCCTGCTGGCCATCCTGCTCACTTACCTTTTTATGGCCCCTTTCAACCAGCTGGTGGAAAAAGAACTGACGGTCCGGGCCCTGACGCCTGCCCACCTCGGTTTCCTGGTGGCTATTGTCCTGTTGTGCAGCCTGGTGGCGGGCAGCTATCCTGCTTTTTATCTCTCCTCCTTCAATCCCATTACCACGCTGAAAGGCGGCAAGCAAAAAACAGGCGCCGCCGGCTCTGTCCGTCGCGGCCTGGTGGTATTGCAATATTCAGCAGCCATTATCCTCATCATCTGTACAGTCATCATTTTCCAGCAGGTACAGTATGTTAAAGGCCGGGATATTGGCTTTGACCGCAGCCAGGTGCTGCTCACCAGCCTGCGGGGCGATATGGTCAATCATATGGACCTGATCAAAACGCAGCTACTGGCCACCGGCAGTGTGGAAAGCGTGGGGCTCAGCAATATGAATATCCTGCATATTGGCGGTAATACGAGTGGATTGACTTGGGACGGGAAAGATCCAGGGCAGCGGTCGCTGATCAGTTTCCTGCTGACGGATGCCGACTTTGTCCCTGCCATGCATTTACAGCTGAAGGAAGGACGTAATTTCCGGCCCCGAATGCAGGGTGACAGCCAAAGCATCCTGGTGAATGAAAGTTTTGCCCGCCTTATCCGGAAGGATGGACAGGTAAGCGGCCAGACGGTTCAATGGAATGGCAGCACCCTGACCATTGTGGGTGTGGTAAAAGATTTTGTGTATAACGATGTTTATGCTGCTGCCGATCCTGTTTTCTTCTATCCCTTCCAGAGCAGATCATCCGGGTTAATGAACATCCGGACAAAAGCCGGCGTCAACCTGCCCCAGGCGCTTACCCGTATAGAAAAAGTGATCAAGGACAATAACCCCGGCTATCCTTTTGAGTATGATTTCCTGGACGATACATTTAATAAAATCTTCAGGTCAGAAATGCTGATCCAGCAACTGGCCGGCGTGTTTGCTGTGCTGTCGGTGATCATTTCCTGCCTCGGCCTTTTTGGACTGGCAGCCTTCACCGCCGAAAGACGCACCCGGGAAATGGGCATCCGCAAAGTGCTGGGCGCTTCTATAAGTTCCCTGATCAGTTTACTCAACCGGGAGTTCCTGACGCTGGTGCTGGTATCCTTCCTGGTGGCTTTCCCCCTGGCCTGGTGGATCATGGGCAACTGGCTGGCCGATTACCAGTACCGCACGCCCCTGCATTGGTGGGTCTTTGCCCTGGCAGGCGCAGGCGCGCTGCTGATTGCCTTGCTGACCGTCAGCTCACAAGCCATCCGGGCGGCCCTGGCTAACCCGGTCAAAAGCCTGAAAGAAGAATAAAGAGTGTTGCATACGTTGACCAATAAAGGTCACGCGGCTGTACAAGGCCCGTGACCTTTTCTTTTTGCGGTACTGTACCCGGAAGTTAAAAAGTGGTTATTTTATTTCCTGGATAATCGCCGGCTAAGCGTTGCCGGCACATTCCCAACTGCAAGCTATAAATGGCTAAAAAACGGCTGAAGATGCACGCCACAGGAAAAACCACGCATTCCCTGTTCAAACTTTGTGTTAAGGAAATGTTCCTGATAGTTTTTGTCTATTAAATTATAGACTCAATTGATTATTTATATTGCCGCGATCCCCTAATTTTATCATCTGCCAGACAAAGAACTGTACTTATTAAATATACCATAAACTCAAACACATTATGGAAAAAGATTCAAAGGACATCAGCAAATGCCCCTTTCATAACGGTAGCTTGAAACACAATACTGGTGGCGGTGGCACCCGCAACCGCGACTGGTGGCCCAACCAGTTAAAAGTAAATATCCTGCGCCAGCACTCTTCTCTATCGGACCCTATGGGGCAGGATTTCAATTATGCAGAAGCCTTTAAGAGCCTGGACCTGGAAGCGGTCAAAAAAGACCTGCACGCGCTCATGACAGATTCCCAGGACTGGTGGCCGGCCGATTTCGGGCATTATGGCCCGCTGTTCATCCGCATGGCCTGGCATAGCGCCGGTACCTACCGGGTAACGGACGGCAGAGGTGGCGCCGGCGCCGGTCAGCAACGCTTCGCCCCCCTCAACAGCTGGCCCGATAACGTGAGCCTCGATAAAGCCCGCAGGCTGCTCTGGCCCATCAAACAAAAATACGGCAACAAAATATCCTGGGCGGATCTGCTGATCCTTACCGGTAATATCGCCCTGGAATCCATGGGCTTTAAAACCTTTGGTTTTGCCGGCGGCAGACCGGACGTCTGGGAACCCGATGAAGATGTATACTGGGGATCTGAAACCACCTGGCTGGGTGGGGATATCCGTTATGCCCATGGCTCCGAAGGCGTACCCAAGGAACATGGCGTAGTATCCTCCGATGACAACGCCGATGGCGATATCCATTCCCGCAACCTGGAAAAGCCCCTGGCCGCCGTACAGATGGGCCTGATCTATGTAAATCCCGAAGGCCCCGATGGCAACCCTGATCCTATTGCAGCAGCCAAAGACATCAGAGATACTTTTGGAAGAATGGCCATGAACGATGAAGAAACGGTAGCCCTCATTGCCGGCGGTCACAGCTTTGGTAAAACCCATGGCGCAGCATCCTCCAGTCATGTAGGCAAGGAGCCCGAAGCCGCTGACCTGGACAGCCAGGGCCTGGGCTGGAGCAACAGCTATGGCTCCGGCAAAGGCGCAGACACCATCACCAGCGGGCTGGAAGTGATCTGGACAAAAACACCCACGCAATGGAGCAATAATTTCTTTGAGAACCTGTTCGGCTTTGAATGGGAACTCACCAAAAGCCCGGCAGGCGCCCACCAGTGGGTAGCCAAAACCACAGAGGCCATCATTCCTGATGCATATGACGCCGCTAAGAAACACCGGCCCACTATGCTGACTACCGATCTCTCCCTTCGCTTTGATCCCGCTTATGAGAAGATCTCCCGTCGCTTCCTGAATGATCCCGGGGCTTTTGCCGATGCATTTTCCAGGGCCTGGTTCAAATTGACCCACCGCGATATGGGTCCCCGCGCCCGTTACCTGGGCCCGGATGTTCCGGCCGAAGTACTGATCTGGCAGGATCCTATTCCCGCTGTTGACCATGAGCTGATCAATGAACTGGATATTGCCGGCCTGAAAGACCGGCTGCTGGCATCCGGACTGAGCAGTGCAGAACTGGTCTCCACCGCCTGGGCCTCCGCTTCCACTTTCCGCGGGTCCGACAAACGCGGCGGCGCCAATGGCGCACGTATCCGCCTGGCCCCGCAGAAATACTGGCGCGTGAATAACCCGGCGCAGCTGCAAAAAGTACTGGATACCCTGGAAGGCATTCAACAGGCATTCAACGGCGCACAGGCAGGCGGTAAAAAAGTTTCCCTGGCCGACCTGATCGTCCTCGGTGGCACAGCCGCCGTTGAAAAAGCAGCTAAAGATGCTGGTTATACCATCACCGTTCCATTTACCGCCGGCCGCATGGACGCCTCAGCCGAACAGACCGATGTGGAATCTGCAGGCTACCTGGAACCCATTGCCGATGGTTTCCGGAACTACCGCAAAACCGGTATACCCGTTTCTACCGAGGAACTGCTGATAGATAAAGCCCAGCTGCTCACACTGACCGCACCGGAACTAACAGTGCTGGCAGGCGGCATGCGGGTGCTGAACACCAATTTCGATGGTTCGTCCCACGGTGTTTTCACCAGCAGGCCCGGACAACTGACCAATGATTTCTTTGTCAACCTCCTGGATATGGGGACTGCCTGGAAAGCCGTTACACCAGACAGGGAATTGTATCACGGTAATGACCGCAGTAACGGCGAGCTTAAATGGACAGCCACCCGGGCCGACCTGGTCTTTGGCGCCAACGCAGAACTGCGCGCTATTGCAGAGGTTTACGGCAGTGCAGACGGTGGGGAAAAATTTGTGAAAGATTTTGTGGCGGCCTGGACCAAGGTCATGGACCTGGACAGGTTTGATATAGCATAAGAAGAGATTTCATACAGGCTGCAGGTAACAGTAAGTTGCCTGTAGCCATTACCCGCACTATAGCTGAATAATATTGGTGAGTACTGTCGCTCGCCTCCGGCGAGTGACCACTATTCCATCGCCTCCTGTGACCATCATGCATCGGCCAGTTTCGGAAGGTTAGCCTGAGCCGGGCGTAGGCTTTCAACTGTTGGCAGGTATTGCATGGCCAACTTATATGCTCAGGCTTCCCCGGAATCCCCGCACGGCATAATAGGACTGCGCGCCGTTATGGTACACAAACACATGATCATACCGGTAGTCCGCAAACAATGCGCCGCCCAGTTCCCGGATAGCTTCCGGCGTCTGTATCCAGCTGGAAGTTTTAGCATCAAAAGGACCCAGCTTTTGCAATGCGCGGTATTCTTCTTCCGACAGTATTTCAATGCCCATCTCAGCAGCCATATCCACCGCATTGTTCTCCGGCCGGTGTTCTTTCCTGGACTCCCACCCTTCCCGGTCAAAGCAAACGCTCCTGCGGCCTTTAGGCGTTTCTGCGGAACAATCCATGAAGATGAACTCACCGGTCTTTTTATCCTGACCCACCACATCCGGTTCACCACCGGTGATCTCCATTTCATTGAGCGACCAGAGCTTTTCCGGTCTGGCTTCCAGCCTGTCGGCTACCGCCTCCCAGGCAATACCTTTGTGCCGGCCCATATGTTTGTCAAAACGGGCTTTCAGAACAGTCAGCAGCCCGTCTTTTTCACCGGCAGGTAATTTCTTCTTTGTGTTATTGCTTTTGCTCATAGTCATTATTTTCATCCCGATAGCGCATAGCTACCAGTCAATTCATGTACACATCATTCGGGGATTGCCTGCAATATAAAACAAAAGCCAAAGCCCGGCCACAAAAACCAGCCAGCACCCGAATGCAGAATTTTAAATAATATTGCGGCCAAACAAACACCCGGGATGGAAGCACTGCTGGCCTATAAACAATTATTGAAAGCATACTGTGAGGAGGTGATCCTGCAGCGGATAGCCAGTAGCCGGTCCGCCATGGACAGTGCGCAGGAAGCTGCCAACCAGGAAGAGAAAAGCTCTGCGGGCGATAAATACGAGACCAGCAGGGCTATGAGCCACCTGGAAAAAGACATGCATGCCCGGCAGCTGGTAGCGCACCAGCAGGAACTGAATGCGCTGCGGGCCATTAACAGCCAGGCCATATGCACGGTACCAGGGCCAGGCGCAGTGATCCGGTGCAGCAGCGTTACTTTCTTCATAGCAGCCGGCCTGGGCAAACAAATGGTCAACCAGGAGACCATCATCTTCCTCTCGCCCCAATCCCCCATTGCCCGGCAACTGATGCAGCAAAAGGTAGGTGATGAAATAGAATTTAAGGGACGAACCACCATACGGCAGATCTTTTAAGGCAGTCGCCGGCCCTATAGAGAACGGCCGCCTGTCCGGCCTGCATTGTACCATATCCGTACACTGCTGTTCAATTCCGGACGGAAACACAGTCCGCCATACGCAATAATCAATTTATAGACAACCTCTTATGCAACGGCCTGGTTATTGACCCTGCAATACAGTTTTTATTGTAACCTGTGCATCTTTCCATCATCAACTGATTGTATGTTCAAGAACTATCTCATCACTGCCTGGCGAAACCTGAAAAAGAATAAAGCTTTTTCTGTCATTAACATCCTGGGATTGACCATCGGCATTACTGTTTGCATGATGATCTTCCTGTTTATCCTGAATGAATTCAGCGTTGATGGATTTCATAAGGATAGCGACAGGATATACCGGGTGATGCGTGGCTTCCGGAACGAAGGGGAATTTAAAAATGTGGCGTACCTGTCAGGCCCCTATGCCCCGGCGCTGGCCAATGATTTCAGCGGACGGATAGAAAAAGTGATCCGTGTAAGCCAGAACGACAACCTGGTCACCATCGGCGACAGGTCCTTCCATGAAAAGCAGGTCATTGATGCAGACAGTAATTTCTTCAGCTTCTTTTCCTTTCCGCTGCTGAAAGGTAATCCCGCCACTGTTTTGCAAAACCCCAATAGTGTTGTATTAACAGAAACAACAGCCCGGAAATATTTTGGCAGCACCGATAGCGCCATGGGCAAAATAATTACCCTCGATAAGGAAACACCGCTGACGGTAACCGGTATTGCCAAAGATGCTCCTGCCAATACCCACCTGACCTTTGACCTGGTAGTGCCGCTGGCATTATACAAGGACATGAGCTCTATGACCGTATGGATCAATAACAGCATGTACACCTATGTCAGGCTGTCGCCCCAGGTAACAGAAGCACAGGTAGAAAAGCAACTGCCCGCTTTCATGGAAAAATACATGGGCAGCAGCATGCGTCAGTATGGCTTTAATTTTACACTTTCCCTCACGCCTCTTAAGGATGTGTATTTTGATAGCGGCTCTTATGACGGCGTCAGGCATGGCGACAAAAAAGTGGTCTATATTTTTCTTTCCATTGCCATCCTGATCCTGCTGATAGCCTGTATCAATTTCATCAACCTGTCTACCATCCGTGCAGCCGATCGCTCAAAAGAAGTTGGGCTCCGCAAAGTCATGGGCGCCTTACGCAATAATATCATCTGGCAGTTCATAGGTGAGTCGGTCATGCTCACTGCCATCTCCTGCGCGCTGTCGGTAGTCCTCCTGTTTGTGGTTATGCCCTGGTATACCGGTTTGCTGGGCTATCCACTGATCAACTCCTGGAACAGCTGGCCCATTTATGGCTTCCTGGCAGGCGTTATCCTGGTAGCAGGTTTCCTGGCAGGGAGTTACCCGGCCTTCTTTTTATCGGCCTTCCAGCCTATACAGGCACTGAAAGGCAAGATGCGACTGGGCAAGGGCGGCGCTTCTTTCCGGCAGGTACTGGTGGTGGTACAGTTCAGCATTTCCGTATTCCTGCTGATCGGCACCTTCATCATCACCAGGCAAATGAATTATGTAAAGGATCAGCAATTGGGGTATCACCAGCAACAGTCCCTGCTGGTACGCATTGACAATGCTGATATTTTTAACAATATGCAGGCTTTTAAAAACGAGCTGCAGCGGGATAGCCGGGTACACTCAGTGTCCATGATGTCAGGCGAGCCCGGTGGTTTCTTTGATGGACATATGTTTGAAGTGGAGGGCCAGGAGGGACGATGGTACGGCAATACTGAATTTGCCGATTTTGAATTTGTTGAGACAATGGGCCTGAAACTCATTGCTGGTAGGAATTTCTCTTCTGCTTTCAGAACAGATACAGCCGATGCCGTACTGATCAACCAGACGGCTGCTGCCCGCCTGGGCTGGACGCCGGAGCAGGCCATTGGTAAATGGATCCTGAATACCGTCCGGGATACCGCCCGGAGAAGGGTGATCGGCGTGCTGGCGGATTTCAATTTTAAGTCGCTCAAGACCGATATTGAACCCCTGGTGATAGCACCTAACCGGGACCGCCGCATGATTGTTGTCCGGTTGGAACCGGGCGATATTAAAGCCGGCGTGGCCCTGGTGGAAAAAGCCTATAAAAACGCCGCTTCCGCCTACCCCTTTGAATACCGTTTCCTGGATCAGCAGTTTGATGAATTGTATAAGAAAGATATCCGCCAGCAGACCATACTTTCTGTGTTTGCCCTGCTGGCCATCTTTGTGGCCTGCCTGGGTTTATTTGGGCTGGCATCCTTTACAGCTATCAAACGCTTCAAAGAAATTGGTGTGCGCAAAGTCCTGGGATCCTCTGTCCGGAGCATTGTGATCCTCTTATCAAAAGACCTGCTGAAACCGGTCATTATCGCTACCCTTATCGCCATTCCTTTAGGATACTGGGTCATGGACCAGTGGTTACAGGATTTTGCCTATAAAACCAAGCTGAGCTGGTGGATATTCGGGCTGGCTGCATTACTGACATTCAGCATCGCCTTCCTGACCATCGGTATAAAAGCCATCAAAGCAGCCCTGGCCAATCCCGTTAAAAGCCTTCGGGCAGAGTAAAGTATTGCTCGCCCCTGGCTCGTCCATAAAACATAAAAAGCTCATAATGAAAGTCATATAACCATTACTTAAAGTAATGAAAGTTATTTGGCTGCTGTTATTCCCCCCTACTGCCGCCTGTTTCCGGCAGGCTTCTGCTATTCATTAACGGGAACAGGCCTGCAGCCACCATTGGGTATATTTCTCTTTTGTTCAGCAAAATGGGTAGTACAATTATACACAGCCTGTTAATTTCTTTCCCTTCTCCAAAATGAAATAATCATGACCTTTATCTTACCACTTAACGGAAAATCTCCATTTACATAGGTTCGATTGTAAGAGATCAATAATCAGATTTTTGATCCGTAGGGGTGTCTCAACAACTAATGAAACTATAAAAAGATATGGGCTTATTTGACAAACGGGTTCAGTACAAACCATTTGAATATCCTGAGGTATTACAGTATACGGCTGCTATTAATAAATCTTTCTGGGTTCACTCTGAAGTGGATTTCACCGCAGACTTCCAGGACTTCCATGCGCACCTGACGCCCGCAGAACAGAATGCGATAAAGAACAGCCTGCTGTCCATTGCCCAGGTGGAAGTAGCGGTAAAATCGTTCTGGGGCAACCTCTATAACCATTTCCCGAAACCTGAGCTTAACGGCCTGGGTTCTACTTTTGCAGAATGTGAATTCCGGCACTCAGAAGCCTATTCCCGGCTCCTGGAAGTACTGGGTTATAATAATGAATTTGAGCAGCTGGTAAAAGTACCCGTGATCCAGGAACGTATCAATTACCTGTCTGAGGCCCTGGCCCATACAAAATCTATCGACAAAAAGGAATATACCGTATCTCTCATCCTCTTCAGCCTGCTGATAGAGAATGTGAGCCTGTTCAGCCAGTTTGCTATTATCCTGGCCTTTACCCGGTTCAAAGGGCTGATGAAGAATGTCAGCAATATCATTGCCTGGACATCCGTGGATGAACAGATCCATGCCAACGCCGGTATATACCTGATCAATAAAATAAAAGAAGAATACCCGGAGATCTTTACACCGGAAACACTGGCCCAGGTAAAAGAGGTGGTCAAACGATCCATCGAGACCGAAAGCCATATGCTGGACTGGATCTTTGGCGCCGGAGAAATTGACATCGTCAATAAAAAAGACCTTACCAATTTCATGAAGAAAAGGGCTGACGACAGCCTGCAACAGATCGGCCTGGATCCTATCTTCCATGTAACCGCACAGGAAAGCGGCGCCATGCTCTGGTTTGAAGAAGAAGTATTCTCCAACAGCCTGGACGATTTCTTTGCCAAGCGGCCTGTTGAATATACCAAGTTCGACAAGCCCATCTCTGCCCACGACTTGTTTTGATTTGTAGAAACCGCGTTATACCACCCGTTAAATTTTTTGAGAATGACTACATTGTTTGAAACCACCACCAATCCTGTTGCTGAACAGCTGCCTGATATTGCCGGGAAATATGCTCAGGAGAAATTATGGTGGAAGAATGAGGAAAGCGAGCAAATCCTTAACAGGGGCTATTTACTGAAGGGTGAAACCGTTGAAGGCGCTATTGAACGGATCTGTTCTGCGGCCGCCCAACGTCTGTATAAACCGGAATTAAAAGACGCATTCAAGGAAATGGTGGAAAGAGGCTGGATGAGCCTCAGCTCTCCTATCTGGGCCAATATGGGCACAGAAAGAGGCCTGCCCATCTCCTGCTTTAACGTCCATGTACCTGACCATATTGAGGGCATTACCCATAAACTGGGCGAAGTGATCATGCAGACCAAACTGGGTGGCGGCACTTCCGCTTACTTCGGTGCTTTGCGTGAACGCGGAAGCGCAGTGACCGACAACGGGAAAAGCAGTGGCGCTGTAAGTTTCATGCGCCTGTTTGACACAGCCATGGACACTATTTCCCAGGGTGGCGTCAGAAGAGGGGCTTTTGCCGCTTATATGGATATTGACCATGGCGATATTGAGGAGTTCCTGTCCATTAAAGATATTGGTCACCCCATCCAGAACCTGTTCTATGGAGTTTGTGTACCTGACTACTGGATGCAGGATATGATTGACGGGGATATGAAGAAAAGACAGGTATGGGCCAAAGTGCTGGAAAGCCGCCAGCAGAAAGGGCTTCCCTACATTTTCTTCACAGATAATGTGAACAGGAACAAACCCCAGGTCTACAAAGACAAGAACCTGACCATCCACGCCAGCAATCTCTGTTCGGAGATCATGCTGCCCTCCACCATTGATGAATCCTTCATCTGCTGCCTCTCCTCCATGAACCTGGAGCTGTATGACGAGTGGAAGGACACCAATGCTGTGAAACTGGCCGTATTCTTCCTGGATGCAGTTTTGCAGGAATTCATTGTAAAGACGGAAGGCAATTTTTACCTGGAAGCCGCTAACCGTTTTGCCAAAAGGCACCGGGCCCTGGGCCTGGGCGTACTGGGCTGGCATTCTTATCTCCAGAAAAATATGATCCCCTTTGAAGGGCTGCGCGCCAAACAGCTGACCGCCTCCATTTTCAAGGATATTAATGAGAAAGCCATCAAAGCCAGTAAAGACCTGGCCTGGATCTATGGCGAACCTGATCTGCTGAAAGGATATGGCAGAAGGAATACCACCTTGCTGGCTATTGCCCCTACCACTTCTTCCAGCGCTATCCTGGGTCAATCCTCCCCCGGTATTGAACCCTTCAGCAGCAACTATTTCAAAGCCGGTCTGTCCAAGGGCAATTTCATGCGCAAGAATAAGTACCTGAAAGAACTGCTGATCAACAAGGGGATCGATAATGAAGATACCTGGCGCAGCATCATGCTGAACCATGGCAGTGTACAGCACCTGAAAGAGCTGAATGAAGTGGAGAAGGATGTGTTCAAGACCTTCAAAGAGATCAGCCAGCTGGAGATTGTACAGCAGGCTTCCATCCGCCAGGAATACGTGGATCAGTCCCAGAGCCTGAACCTCAATATCCCGTCCGATCTCCCGGTAAAAGAAGTGAACAAATTACTGATAGAAGCCTGGAAACTGGGTGTTAAGACCCTGTACTACCAGCGCAGCCAGAGCGTGTCCAAAGAAATGGTGACCAGCCTGGTGAGCTGCAAGAGCTGCGAAGCCTAAGCATCGCAGGGGTTCGTTCCCAAACCTGTACTGGTACAACGCTCATGAAAGCTTGCAACTGGTTCGCCCAAAATGGCTGTTCCGGCGCTTCGCCCGCAAAAGGTTTTCAATTGGTTCGTCCATAATAGTTTTCCAAGCCCGCACCTGCTGCGGGCTTTTTTTTGATCCTGGGGGTACCGCTAAATCCTTCTCCGGAATTCTGGCAAATACCCTAATTTGCAGCCTCAAGTTCTTTCTATTCAACTATCAAACAGCAAAGGTTCCCGCTGAAAAGTGGGATTAATAGGGAATTGCGTGTAAATCGCAAGCTGTCCCGCAACTGTAAGTAACCGTTAATTTTTTACCCTTGTTGTCCACTGTGCTGCTCCGGCAGTATGGGAAGGACGGTAAAAATGGTACAAGCCAGGAGACCTGCCTTTATTGTAATTGACAATGCTTTCGCGGAAAGAAGCGGTTGTTGAATTGATATGTCCTCCCTCCGCCTGTCCCAACAGGCCGGCAGGCGCTTGCACGCGTATGGACCTATCTTCCCTTCTCCCTTTCTTTCTTCCATAGCATTCCTGTTTAGCAAGAGCTTTTAACCTGATTCATCATCAATTTAAAAGCATTGAACATGCAAACACACAACCTCGGCTACCCGCGGATAGGCAGCCAAAGGGAACTTAAAAAAGCGTCCGAGCAGTACTGGGCCGGCAAGATCACGGCACAGCAACTGATGCAGGCCGGCAGCGCCATCAGGCAGCACAACTGGCAGCTGCAGCAACAGGCAGGGATCGACCTGGTGCCCTGTAATGATTTTTCCTTCTACGACCAGGTACTGGACACCAGCCTGATGGCAGGCGCTATCCCTGCCCGCTATCATGCGCTGGCACAGGATAAACAACTGCCGCATATAGACCTGCTCTTTGCCATGGCCCGCGGTTATCAGCAGGATGGATATGATATCACCGCCATGGAAATGACCAAATGGTTTGACACTAACTATCACTATATAGTTCCTGAATTCACCGCCAACCAGCAATTCACGCTTTTCAGCAACAAAGTGCTGCATGAGTTCAACGAAGCCAGGCAACAGGGCATACACGCCAAACCGGTTTTGCTGGGACCTGTATCCTTCCTGCTGCTGGGCAAGGAAAAAGAAAGCGGCTTCCACCGCCTGGACCTCATCAGCAGGCTGCTGCCCGTTTACCTGGAAGTGCTGGGGAAATTAGAAGCCGCCGGCGCTTACTATATCCAGCTGGATGAACCCTGCCTGACCTTGAACCTTTCTGAAAAAGAAAGAGGAGTATTTGTACAGACCTACCGGGAGATCAGCCGGCAATTCCCGCAGCTGCAGCTGATCCTGGCCAGTTATTTTGATTGTTATGGGGAGAACCTGCCCATGGTGCTCAAACTGCCTGTACAGGTGCTGCACCTGGACCTGGTACGCTGTTCCGCACAGCTGGAAGACATACTGGCAACCGATATGGAACACTCCCGGACCATCCTCTCGCTCGGCATTGTGGACGGGCGGAATATCTGGAAGAATGATCTTGAACAATCACTGGCGCTGATCAAAAAAGTGACCGACCGGCTGGGCAAGGAAAGGATCTGGCTGGCGCCCTCCTGCTCGCTCCTGCATGTTCCCTGCGACCTGGACCAGGAAAAGAACGAAGCCGTCCTTACGCCCGCCATCAAAAAATGGCTGGCCTTTGCCAGGCAAAAGATCCACGAAGTAGTAACGCTGAAGCAACTGCTGACGGGGGAGAATTCCGAAGCAGCCAATCAGTTGCTTCAGGAAAATATTGCAGCTAATAAGGACCGGCAAACATCTTCCCTGATCCATGATGCAGCAGTAAAAGCAAGGGTGGCGGCCATCAGGCCGGCCGATGCTGCACGCACCAGTCCATTTGCAGACAGGAAACCATTGCAACAGGCCGCACTGCAACTGCCCCTGTTCCCCACTACTACCATCGGCTCCTTTCCACAAACGGCAGAAGTGAGAAGCTGGCGGGCCAGGTGGAAAAAGAACGAGCTGAGCCCGGAAGCATATGATGAGCTGATTGCCCGGGAAACGGCAACGTCTATCCGCTGGCAGGAGGAGATCGGTATTGACGTGCTGGTCCACGGTGAGTTTGAGCGCAACGATATGGTGGAATATTTTGGCGAACAGCTGAAGGGCTTTGTATTCTCGCAGAACGGTTGGGTCCAGAGCTATGGCAGCCGCTGTGTTAAGCCGCCGATTATTTATGGGGATGTTAGTCGCCCCGCCCCTATGACCGTCCGCTGGACCGCCTATGCTCAATCGCTCACAGGTATGCCTGTGAAAGGAATGCTCACCGGTCCGGTAACCATCCTGCAATGGAGCTTTGTCCGGAACGATCAGCCGCGCAGTGAAACATGTACCCAGATAGCGCTGGCCATCCGGGATGAAGTGACCGATCTGGAGAATGCCGGCATCAGGGTGATCCAGATAGATGAGCCTGCTATCCGCGAGGGCTTGCCGCTGCGCAAAGAATACTGGGACAACTACCTCAGCTGGGCGGTCCGTGCCTTCCGGATTGCCGCCAGCGGCGTACAGGACAGCACCCAGATCCATACCCATATGTGTTATTCAGAGTTCAATGATATTATTCACCAGATAGCGGACATGGACGCCGATGTCATCACCATTGAATGCAGCCGGTCCCAGATGGAATTACTGGATGCTTTTGCGGCATTCCGGTATCCCAATGAGATTGGGCCGGGTGTATATGATATCCATTCACCGCGTGTGCCTTCAACCCATGAAATGGTACAGCTCATGGAAAAGGCGCGGGCCGTGATCCCTGCGGAACAGCTTTGGGTGAACCCGGACTGCGGGCTCAAGACCCGTGGCTGGCCGGAGACCAAGGCCGCGCTGGAAGCCATGGTGGCTGCGGCAAAAAGCCTTCGGAAAGAACTGGCTGTAAAAGCATAGCTGCACTATTAAAGATCCCCGCAGCCCTGGAAGGTGGTTGCGGGGATTATTATAAGGTCCGGTTTGTTATAGGAGGAAGGCATGTTATGCCAATCATTACCGTTCCAGTAATGGGTTAAGCCATACAGACCAGCAGTGGCCATTATTGCCCGGCAACGTACTTTCTGCTTTCAGGACAAGCAGATCTACTTCACTGACATCAATTTTTACCAGCGCCTGCTGGGCGGTAGTCAGATCCGGCGAGGTGTACAGCAGTTTGCCATCGCCCCAGACCGTGAAGCTGGCAATGCCTGCTTCTATCAGGTCATCCTGGCAGGCAGCCAATGCTGTAAAGCGACGCCATTGTTTTGCCAGCTTAAAAGAATATACTGAAGGGGCATGGGCATAGAGTCCCTTCTCATATATTTTGCCCTGGTTCTGCAGGAAAAAAGTGCGTTCCCA